>JBGCEL010000021.1:0-121640 GCA_045106455.1 Gammaproteobacteria bacterium | reverse complement strand
GAACGCTTGTTGTTTGAGGGCGCGCAGGGTGCGCTGCTGGACATCGATCACGGCACCTATCCGTACGTCACCTCATCGAACACGACCGCTGGTGGAGCCGCGACCGGTACCGGTATTGGTCCGCGTCAGCTCGATTACGTGCTGGGTATTGTGAAGGCCTACACCACACGCGTTGGTGCTGGTCCTTTCCCAACCGAACTGTTCGATGAAATGGGCGAACATCTCGCGCGCGTCGGTGCCGAAGTGGGCGCCACCACGGGCCGCCCACGCCGCTGCGGTTGGTTTGATGCTGTGGCGCTGAAACGCTCGGTGTTGAACAACTCAATTAGCGGCTTGGCCGTGACCAAACTCGACGTGCTCGATGGCCTGGATACGCTGCGAATTTGCACCGGCTATCGTATTGACGGTCGTCTGATTGATGCGCCGCCGCTGGCGAGCTATCAGTACGAGCAGTGCGAGGCGGTGTACGAAGATCTGCCGGGATGGAAATCATCCACCGTCGGCATCACCGATTACAACGCACTGCCTGACAATGCCAAGAAGTATCTTGAGCGTATGGCGGAAGTTACCGGTGTGCCGATTGCGTTGGTCTCCACCGGTCCCGATCGGGCGCATACGATTCTTTGCGGCGATATATTTGCCGGTGAGTAAAGCTCGCTGACGAAGCCATTATCCGGGTCACGTGCCGGACTCTAGGATGTAAAACAAACCGCAGCGGCCGCTCGTTCGCCGGCATTGAGGGCTCCCTCGATGAGTCCGCCGTGCGTGTCCGCACTTTCGGCACCGGCAAAAAACACCCGTCCGTCAAACCAGTCCTGCGACCACGCCGGTTCGCCATACGGCGGATGACCGGCTGCGGCGTTCAGGTCCGAGGGTGCGGCCGTTAATGATTCCAAAGCCCAGTCTTGCAAATAGAAAGCATCGGGCTGCGCGGCGTGCTGGCCGAAAAGTCGTACTAGCTGATCCATGACCGCTTGTTCCAATTGCGCCTTTTGGCGCGCGCGCTCCTGCGCGGGCCAGCCCAAAAATCCGAACAGTGCATACAAACCGTGATCGATATCGCTTTGGTCCGCCGTTTCGACCAGTGGGCCGATGTGACTGGCGGCCGCTCCGGACAGCCCGTTGTCGCGCCAAAACGGTTTGTCGTACACCGCGATGATTTTTGCCTGTGCGGCCATCCAGGTGGGCCATCGTTGCAACGCATTGACCAAATTCTGGGGCAGGGCAGGCTGAAACAACCATTGACTCATCAGCGGGCCGGGTGCGGCGCAGATGAGTTTCCGGCAGGTGTAAGTAACGCTTCGCGTTTTAACCTCGACCTGCGTTTTCGCGACGTGCACCTCGGCAACCGTCTCGCCGTAGCGCAGGGCCTGGTGAGGTAGCGTGCCGGCCATGGCCTGCGCCAGCGACTGCAGGCCGCCGCGCACGCGCCGGGCGTCGAGATAGCGTTTAGGGTAGTCGCCTCGCTGCAGGCCGGTGTGGGTTTCAAACAGGAAATCGCCGGTCTCGAACTGAGGCACCAGCTCGGCGCCAAACTCGTCGATGAGCGCCGCGATACGCGGTTGATATTGCGGCCAGACCCACGCCGGGCCCAGATCGAACGCCGCTGCGCCAACGGTCTGTGACAGCGCGCGTCCGCCCACGCGATCACGAGCCTCGAGCACCACAACAGATTGGTTTTCCCGGCTCACAGCACGTGCCGCGGCTAGGCCGCTGAAACCGGCGCCGATGACGAGTACGTTCGCATGCATGTTCCGCATCCTCTCGTTGGACGAAAATGTCCAAAATCAATCGCTAACAGCACTAATTATGCGGCGCACAGCCGAGGCCGACTAGCACGGCGGCCGAGCGATTTTGTCTTTAGCAATGCTTTGGATGTTATCGGAAGAGCCGAAGGACTCGGCTCGCCGATGGTGCCCAGGAGAGGACTTGAACCTCCACGGGGTTTCCCCCACTGGCACCTGAAGCCAGCGCGTCTACCAATTCCGCCACCTGGGCACGGCGAGGTGCGGACTTTATCCACCCTTCTTGCTATTGTCAATGCACCGCGCCGGTCCCGGCGCTGCAATTCAATGGACTTATGACAAAGAAAAAAAACTGGCGCCAGCGCGATCCTGAATCGTCGCAGGAGGCGGTCAGGTACGAACACCCGATTCCAAGTCGGACCCTGATTCTCAAAGACCTTAAACGCCACGGCGTGCCGCTGACGCTGGAGCGTCTGGCGAAGGACTTAGGACTTAACGATGAGCGCGATGTTAAAGCGCTCGCGTTCCGCTTGCGCGCGATGGTGCGCGACGGACAAATTATTCGAAACCGGCAGCGTGAATACTGCCTGATCGACGAGATTCCCTTACTGGCCGGGCAGGTGATCGCGCACCGCGACGGCTTTGGTTTCGTGGCGCTCGACCGCGGCGGCGACGACGTATTTTTGAGCCCACGCGAAATGCGTCAGGCGTTTCACGGCGATCGTGTGGCCGTGCGCATTACCGGGCGCGATCGACGCGACCGTCCTGAAGGGCGCATCGTCGATGTGCTCGGGCGCGGGACCACGGAGCTGGCGGGACGTTACGTTACCGAAGCAGGCGTTGGTTTCGTGATTCCGGAAAACCCGCGCATCACCCATCAAATTGTGATTCCACCGGGCAAGCACAAAGGTGCCAAACCCGGTCGCGTGGTCAGCGTCGAAATCGTAGAGCCGCCGACCAAAACCAGTCCGCCGATCGGGCAGGTGACCGAGGTGCTCGGTGATATCACCAAGCCGGGCATGGAAACCGAAGTGGCGATTCGCTCGCACGGTCTGCGCCATCGCTTTGGCAAAGATGTGGTGCGCGAAGCCGATGCGTTTGGCGAGACGATCCCCAAGGGTTCGCTGCGTGGCCGATTGGATTTGCGTGACACGCCGCTGGTGACCATCGACGGCGCCGACGCGCGCGATTTTGACGATGCCGTGTACGCGGAAAAAGTAGGCCGCAACTACCGCCTGTTGGTGGCGATTGCGGATGTGTCGCACTACGTCAATCCGGGCCAGCCGCTGGATGACGAGGCGCAGGCGCGCGGCACGTCGGTGTATTTCCCCAACCGCGTGATTCCGATGTTGCCCGAGGCGCTGTCCAACGGACTGTGTTCGCTCAACCCAGACGTGGAACGTTTGTGCATGGTGTGCGAGATGACCGTAACACCGGCCGGCAACGTGAAGGATGAGAAATTCCATCGCGGCGTGATGCGTTCGGCCGCCCGTCTTACCTACGCGCAGGCCCACGGTATTATCTGGGAGGGCGACAAAGTACTGCGCCGACGCTACAAGCACGTGGTCGAGCATCTGGAAAGCTTGCGCGGTGTGTACGAATCGCTGGCTAAAGCACGCGTTAAGCGCGGCGCGGTGGATTTGGATATTCCGTCATCGAGGTTTGAGTTTTCGCCCGACGGTCATCCCGAAGGCGTGGTGCGTTACACGCGCAACGATGCACATCGACTCATCGAAGAATGCATGATTGCCGCCAACGTGTCGGCTGCGCGTTTTTTGAAAGCGAAAAAAATGCCGGCGCTGTATCGCAATCACGACGAACCCGACGAAGAGAAAGTGGAAACTCTGCGTCAGTTTTTGCAAACCGTGGGCATCAAACTGCCGCGCGCGGCCACGATCAAACCGTCGCACTACCAAAAAGTGGGCAACGCGTTGGCCGAGCGCCCCGATGCATCGGTGCTGTATTTCCAGCTGCTGCGTTCCATGAGTCAGGCCCAATACACGCCCAACTGCGACGGCCACTTTGGTTTGGCGCTCAAAGAATACGCGCATTTCACCTCGCCGATTCGACGCTATCCGGATTTGCTCGTGCATCGCGCGATCAACCACGTGCTGAGCAGGAAAAGCCCGAAACGTTACGTCTACAAAGCCGACGACATGGAACGCCTGGGTCGCGAGTGTTCGATCTCCGAGCGCCGCGCGGAAGAGGCGGTGCGCGATGTGGAAAGCTGGCTCAAATGTGAGGTGATGCTTGATCACGTTGGCGATTCGTTTGACGGCACCGTGGTCGGCGTGGCCGAGTTCGGTTTGTTTGTAGAAATCAAAAGTATGAACATCGAAGGCTTGGTGCACGTCACGTCACTGGGTCACGACTACTTCAAACTCGACGCCACACGTTCACGCCTGACGGGTCGCCAGACCGGGCAGAGTTTTGAGCTGGCGCAGGATATTCGCGTGAAGGTGGCCGGCGTGAGCGTTGAAGATCGCAAGATCGATTTTGAACTCGACGGCACAACCGCACGCAAGAAAGGGCGCGGTGGGTCCAAAAAGCGCAAGCCCAAATCAAAAGGTAAGCCGCAAGCGGCTTCCCCGCCACGCAAGAAAAAGCGTCGCAGCCGGAAAAAGCGCTAGGTCATGTCCACCCAATCGGTGTTCGGCTGGCACGCCGTCAGTCATTTGCTGCACAACGCCCCGCAGCGCGTGTTGTCCGTGCGCATGCAAAACGATCGCGACGATGCGCGTGCGCGAGAGCTGCTTGCGGCCATCGACATCGCGGGCACGCACCTGGAGCGTGTGCCGCGCGAACAGCTGGACAAGCTCGCCGACGACGCGTCCCATCAAGGCGTGATTGCGACCATTCGCGCCAGTCAGGAACGGGGCGAGGACGAGCTGTTTGATCTGGTCGCAAAACGCGGTGACGAGCTGTTGCTCCTGATCCTCGACAGCGTGCAGGATCCGCACAACCTCGGCGCCTGTCTGCGCAGCGCGGACGGCGCGGGTGTGCACGGCGTGATCGCGCCCAAACGCCGCGCGGTTGGCCTGACCGACACGGTGCGCAAAGTCGCCAGCGGAGCGGCCGAAACCGTGCCATTTTTCCGCGTCACCAACCTCTCGCGCACGCTGACCACGCTCGGGGATGCCGGCGTGTGGCGCGTCGGGACCAGTGATCAGGCCAGCGAGCCGCTCTGGCAGGCCCGTTTTACGGGGCCTCTGGCGCTGGTCATGGGCGGGGAGGCCAAGGGCATGCGTCGGCTCACGACGGAGAAATGCGACGCTTTAATCTCGCTGCCCATGCACGGGGCCGTGTCGAGCCTGAACGTGTCGGTGGCCACCGGCATTGTGCTGTACGAGGCCGTGCGCCAGCGCATTGCACCATCGAGCACAAATCAGTAGACTTCGCGGTCCACCGGAAGGGGCGTTTTGGCTTTTCCGGCTTCCTTGCTGCACCGTCGCGCGCGCAACGCACGTGCCGGGTAGCAATTATCCATAAGGAATCACAATGAGACACTATGAAATCGTGTTTCTGGTCCACCCGGATCAGAGCGAGCAGGTGCCTGCGATGGTTGAACGCTATCGCGGCATGATTGAAAAAGGCGAAGGTCAGGTCCACCGTTATGAAGACTGGGGCCGTCGTCAGCTGGCACACGCCATCAACAAAGTACACAAAGCGCACTACGTTCTTCTGAACGTGGAAGCCAAGCAAGAAACGATCGACGAGCTGGTCTCGGCGTTCCGTTTCAACGATGCCGTGCTGCGCAACATGGTGATGCGCGTCGATGGCGCCGTTACCGAGCCATCGCCTATGGCCAAATCGAAAGAAGAAGAGAAGCGTGAACGCGCCTCTCGTGATGACGACCGTCCGTCGCGTCCGCGCACGGAAGAGTCCACCGAGAGCAAGCCTGCGGCTGAAGAAGAAGCTGCGCCTGCTGAAGAACCCACCAGCGACGATGCGCCAGCCGCATCGACCGACGCGTAAGGAGAGCTGCTATGTCACGTTTTTTCCGCCGCCGTAAGTTCTGTCGTTTCACGGCCGACGGTGTGACCGAGATCGACTATAAAGATCTGGCCATGCTCAAGCAGTACATCACCGAAACCGGCAAAATTGTGCCGAGCCGCATCACCGGTACCAAAGCCAACTATCAGCGTCAGCTGTCGGCTGCGGTCAAGCGTGCGCGCTTCCTCGCACTGCTGCCGTACACCGATCAGCACTAGGGGTTCGTTGTGAAAATTATTCTGAAAGAAAAGATCGACAATCTCGGCACCATTGGCGACGTCGTCAAAGTAAAAGCCGGCTACGGTCGTAACTTCCTTCTGCCACAGGGCAAAGCCACGCTTGCCACGAAGGAAAACCTGGCGCACTTCGAGAGCATCCGTGCGGAGCTTGAGAAGAAGTCGGCTGACGAGCTCACACGTGCGAAAGCGCGCGCTGTGGAGATCGAAGGTCTCGACATCACCGTATCGGCGAAAGCCGGTACCGAAGGCAAGCTGTTCGGCTCGATCGGCACCTTTGATCTGGTCGAAGCCATTACGGCCGCTGGCGCAGAAATCGAACGCAGTGAAATCCGTCTTCCGGACGGCCCGCTGCGCGCAACGGGCGAACATCAGGTCGATGTGCATCTGCACAGCGACGTGGATGTGTCTCTGACCGTCACGGTTGTCGGCATAGAATAAGCCGTTCGGCCCCGCCTTCAAGGCGGGGCCGTATTTCAGTTGCCAGCACAAGCGTTACCTGCGACGCTATCTAACCATCCACTACCGTGCTGCTGCCTCCATTGAACGACTTTCCACCACCTTCTTTCGATTCGTACGGCGATGATGCGAGCACCTCGTCGATCCGCCGTCCGCCCCATTCCAATGATGCCGAAATGGCCGTGCTCGGCGGGCTTATGCTCGATTCGCGCGGTTGGGAGCAGGTCGCCGATGTGCTGTCGCGCGACGATTTTTATCGGCAGGATCACCAACTCATTTTTGAAGCCATTGCGGTGCTCGCCGATGCGGGCCGCACGGTCGATGCGATCACGATTTCCGAACACCTGGAAAAAAGTGATCAGCTCAACGACGTCGGCGGTCTGGCCTACGTCGGTACGCTGGCCAACGACACGCCGAGTTCGGCCAACATTCGCGCCTACGCTGAAATCGTACGCGAGCGTTCGCAGCTGCGTTCGTTGCTAAACGTCGGCGGTGAAATCGCGGCGCTCGCCACCACCACCGACGGGCGCAACGCGACCGAGCTGGTGGATGAGGCCGAGCGCAAGGTGTTTGAAATTGCTGAGAGCGGCCAGCGTCGTGGTCGTGGCTTTGTGAGTTTGCGCGCCATCTTGCCAGACACGATTGATCGGCTGGACGTGCTGTACAACTCGACGGGCGACATCACGGGTGTGTCCACCGGTTTCCCGGATTTCGACAAGATGACCGCGGGCCTGCAGCCCGGCGACCTGATCATTATCGCCGGTCGTCCTTCCATGGGTAAGACGTCGCTGGCGATTAACATCGCGGAGAATGCGGCAGTGGGTCCCATCATTGCCAACAAACCCGATGAAGCCTCGCCGGTCGCGGTGTTCAGTATGGAGATGTCGGCCGAGCAGCTGAGCTTCCGTCTGATTTCATCGCTGGGTCAGGTGAACCAAGGCAAACTGCGTACCGGCAACTTCGGCGAAGAAGACTGGCCGCGTATCAATAACGCCGTGAAGTGGATGTCGTCAGCGCCTATTTTTATTGATGACACACCGGCGCTGTCGCCCACGGAAGTGCGCGCGCGTGCACGACGCGTAAAGCGCGAGCACGGCTTGGGTTTGATCGTGATCGACTATCTGCAGCTTATGCAGGTCTCTGGCATGAGTGAAAACCGGGCCACGGAAATTTCGGAGATCTCGCGTGGTCTTAAGGCGCTGGCAAAAGAGCTTAGCGTGCCGGTGATTGCACTGTCACAGCTCAACCGAAGTGTGGAGCAGCGTCAGGACAAACGACCGGTGATGTCAGATCTGCGTGAATCGGGTGCTATTGAGCAGGACGCCGACGTCATTGCGTTTATCTATCGCGACGAGGTGTACAACCAGGAAACGCCGCGCAAGGGCATCGCCGATGTGATCATTGCCAAACAACGTAACGGTCCCACCGGCGACGTGACGCTCACATTCCAGGGGCAATACACGCGCTTTCAAAGCTACACACCTGAGCGGGTGGACGACGAGTTTTGACCGCTCAAGCGCAGGTACGTGTCAATGGACAGGCACTGCGCGACAACCTGGCGCGCGTGCGCGAGTTGGCGCGTGGTGCGCGCGTGATGGCGGTGGTCAAAGCCAACGCTTATGGCCATGGCATTACCCACGTGGCGCGGGCGCTCAGTGACGCGGATGCGCTGGCCGTGGCGCGCATGAGCGAAGCGGTGGCCGTGCGTGATGCGGGCTGCACGTCGCGGGTGCTGCTGCTTGAGGGCATCATGACGGCCAACGAGCTGGATCTGGCCGCGCGCTATCATTTTGACCTCGTCGTACATCGCCATGACCAGATCGACATGCTCGAGGCCTATGGCGGCGCCGGGCTGTTTCGGGTCTGGCTCAAAATTGATTCGGGTATGAACCGACTGGGTTTCAAGGCCGATGAGGGGCACGGTGCGTGGGCGCGTTTGCAGCGCATCGGCTGCGTTCACCAGCCGGTTACGCTCATGACCCATCTGGCCTGCGCGGACGATCCTGCGGACACCACGTCGGTGAAGCAGGTTGAGCTCTTTCAACAGGTGACGTCCGGATGGCCCGGCGAGCGTAGCATCGTCAACTCGGCCGGGATTTTGCGCGTGCCACAGAGTCACGGTGACTGGGTGCGCCCCGGACTCATGCTGTACGGCGCGTCGCCCGTTGCCGAGCAAACCACCGAAGATTTGAATCTCACACCGGTGATGACCCTGTGGTCCAAAGTGATCGCGGTGAAGCCGGTGGCGGCGGGCGAGCGCGTGGGTTACGGCGGCACCTGGCAGGCGCAACACGACACCGTGCTTGGCATTGTTGCGGCCGGCTACGGCGACGGTTATCCGTGGCGTTTGCCCAGCGGCACGCCAGTGCTCATTCGTGAGCAGCGCGTGGCGATGGTGGGCCGTGTGTCGATGGATATGATTGCGGTGGATCTGGGGCAGGGCACTGAGGTCTGCGTGGGCGATGAGGCCGTGCTCTGGGGGCCGGGTCTTGGCGTTGAAGAACTCGCACACAGCATCGGGACCATTCCCTATGAGCTGTTATGCGGTATTTCGCAGCGCGTGCGGATCGATCTTACGCATCCGACTTCGGCTCGCTAACGGCCCGGGCATGGCCCGGGCGCTGGGTAGGCACTTACGAGGTGCTGAAAAAGCCCATTTTGACGCCGGCTAATTCAATCACGTCGTTGTCGTTCAAGCGTCTGGCCTGCGGCCCAATGGGCTGGCCATTGACGTGAGGGTAGTGGCCGGGCTTGCCGCTGTCGACATGAACCACGGAGTAACCCTCGGCGCGACGTGTGATCGCGGCCACCTGCACACCCGGCCGTCCGAGCGTGGTGAGCGCTTTGGTCAGCGCAAGTTCTTTGCCGGCAAACGCACCGCTCAATACCTGTAGCTTGGCTTTGGGCAATGCTGAGCTTTTGTTCTCAGCCATCGTGACCGCGGCGGCGACGTCAGATTCGTCCAGCGTCTGTGTGGCGGTAGGCGGTGGTGACGCCGGTGGGCGAATGACCTCGCCTTGACCTGCGGAGAGCAACGCATCGTTGACCTTGTCGACACTCGGCGCACCGCTTTGGGCGCCCGGCCGAATGATCATGGTCTTTTCGAATTCGTCGTTGTCCTGATCTTCTTTATCGTCGTCGACAAATCGCAGCTGGTGATGACCGATCGTAATCACATCGCCGTGTTGCAGGGCGTGTTTTTTGACCAGTTTGCCGTTCACATAGGTGCCGTTGGTGCTGTTGAGATCCTCAAGGAACGAGTCGTTGAGAATGTTGATCACAAGCGAGTGGTGACCACTGACCGCCGGGTTATCAATACGCACGTCGTTATCCGGCAGGCGACCCACCGTATAGCGCTCTTTCTGCATGTTGTATTCGGCGAGCACTTGCCCATCGAGATTCAAAATTAAGCGTGCCATGTCGCGATCTCTATGCGTCTAGCTGAAAATGGAACTCAATTTCTTGAGCAGTTTTTGTCGTTCGGAAAAAGGCTTGAGCACTTTGGCCACAACGATCGAGACGTTGTCGCGTCCGCCGTTGTCATTGGTCAGGCGGATAAGCTGTTGACCAATAAGGTTAAGATTAGCATTAAAAGTGCTGATAGTTAAATGAATATCCTCATCATCCACCATGTCTGAAAGGCCATCCGAGCAGAGGACATAAACGTCCTGCGGGCGCACCTTTTCCTCAGACAGTTCTACCTCGACCTTCGGTTCTATGCCCAGTGCGCGTGTCACATAATTCCGGTTTAGCGACCGCTCGGCCTCTTCCGGAGAGTAGAAACCGCGATCCACCAATTCGCGAAACAGCGAATGGTCTTTCGTGACCTGGGCGAAGCGTGAGTCTCTGAGTCGATACAGTCGCGAATCACCGACGTGGGCAATCGAGACCGTGTTGTCCCAAAACAGGCAGGCGACAATCGTGGTGCCCATGCCTTCGCATTCAGAACGCGTCTGAGCGGTCTGATGAATAATTTTGTTGGCGCGCATGATGGCATCGCGCAGCACGATGGTCTGGCGCATCAAGCCGGTTTCGGGATCGATCGCCGCGCGGTCTTCCCGTGCGATGGCGTCCTGGACCATGTCCATGGTGGTTTTCACGGCAATGCCGCTCGCCACTTCGCCGGCGTTGTAGCCACCCATACCGTCGGCAAGCACCAGCAGGCCGATGTCCATGTCGGCTCCGATGGCGTCTTCATTGTGTTCACGCACCAGACCGGTATCGGTCAGTGTGACGTGCTCAATTTTGCCCTTAAGACTCATCTGTTTTTCGAATCCGCATGTTTCAATATTATGCCGCCAGCGTGGCGCGACAGTCGCGCAGGTCCAGCGCCATTTCGGCGCCCGTTTGGTAGCGCTCGTCGGCGTCTTTGGCCAGTGCTTTGTCGATTACCGCTTCGAGGCATCCGGGCAGGTCAGGTCGCGCGACACGCAGCGGCGTGTGGGGCTCATTGGCGATCTTGTACATCAAGGTCGCCATCGAGTCGGCCCGGAACGGCAACTGACCCGCAAGTAACTGATAAAGCGTAACACCGAGCGAAAATAAGTCCGAGCGACCCGTCACGTTTTTCCCGGACAGTTGCTCGGGCGACATGTACGAGGGCGTGCCCAGAACGATGCCGGTTTTGGTCTTGGACGAGGAGGTGATCCGGGCGATACCAAAATCGGTCACTTTCACATCGCCCGAATCCGGGTCGTACATGATGTTGGCCGGTTTGATATCGCGATGGACGACGTCTTCGCGGTGGGCATAGTCGAGCGCCTGTGCGACACGCGCCATCAGCTCAATGGTGGTTTCGTCGGGCAGCAAATCCGGTGAGCGCGTGCGGCCGCTCAAATGATCGCCACGCAGGTATTCCATGGCGATGTAGGCCAGATCGTGTTCTTCGCCGGCATCAAAAACGGTGACGATATCGGGATGGTTCAGGCGTCCGGCCGTTTCGGCCTCGCGGAAGAAGCGGTCGCGCACGCTCGCCACTTCGTTTTCATCGAATTCCTGCGATATGGCGATGGTCTTGATAGCCACAATGCGGTTGATTTTCGGATCCCGCCCCATGTAGACGGTGCCCATGGCGCCTTTGCCGAGTTCTTTTTCCACCGTGTAGCGGCCCAGCATCGGCTTTTGAATATTGTCGCCATCGAGCATAAGCGTGGCGCCGGCGTCGCCGCCGTGGCCAATGATGAGCGTTTCGTCGAGCTGCTCGCTGCGTTTCAGGCGGCCGGCCAGATCGCGGTAGTCCGGATCGTGCGACGCCATGCGTGAGTACACGGCACCCGCTTTGTTGAACTGGCGTTTGCGTTCAAAATCCAGAGCGAGATTGTACAGCGGCTCCATCATCGAATCGTCCAGCGGACAGCGGCGAAATTTCTCAAACGCCATATCCAGCTGGCCCTGATTTTGAAACGCGAGTCCGAGCATGCGATTGGATTCCGCACTGGCGGCGTCGGTTTGCACTTTGAGTCGTTCGGTCACCCCGAAGCGTTTGCTGGTCATAACCAAATGCCCGCCAATCAGGAACCAGACGGGGGTTAAACACTGCAGCCACAGTGATGCACCGTTGAGCGCCAGCCACTGCACCACCAATAGTCCGACAATTAGCGCGAGCGTAATGCCGGCGGCCAACGTGGCTTTGAGGCGCGGCAGCGCCAGCGCGATATAAGCAAACAAGAGGCCATACAGCAGCCATTCCAGCCAGCGGGTGAAGCTCGGGCGCGTGATGATGTGCTGTTGCAAAATCGCACTAACCGCGTTGGCCAGTAGCGTGACCGGTGCGGTATTGGTGCCGGCTGGTGTGTTGAGGGCGTCGCCGATGCCGGCGGCGGTCGGTCCGATCAATACCGTTTTGCCGCGAAACGACGCCGCGGGCGTGATGCCGGAGAACACGTCATAAAACGACTCTTGGCGGAACAGTTCCTGGCCGTCGCGGCTGCGGTAAAACTGGGTACGCAGTCGACCCTCGTTGTCGGCCGGCAGAACCAGTCCTGCGGCGACCAGCGCGCCGTCATCGCGCAGGGTCAGATCTTCACTGTCGAGATTTAACGTGTGCAGCGCTGTGGTCAGCGCCAGTGAGCTGAACGCGGTGCCGTAGTAATTTGCGATCAGAGGCACATCACGCACCACACCGTCTACGTCGGCAATTAGACCGAGATGACCAATGTCGGCGGCGACCTTGCCAAGCGCGCTCAGCGGCAGCGTTGGCTGCAAAAAAGGGACGGCGGGCAGCGTCGTGCCGTTGGCCAGCGCGTGCTCTGCCGCAAAAACCGGCAACGGCGTTGTGGGACGGCCTGCCGGATACCCCACGGCGTCGAACAAAACCGGAAGCAGCACGTTGCCAGCACTGGCGACACTGCTGGTGAGGGTCTGATCGTAATCGATGGCCGCAATGGCTCCGTCGATTTGGCGTTGCAGCGCGTCGAGTTTGCCCTGGTCTTCGGGATTACCCAGCGTTGCCGCGATATCGGTCGCGGTGCCGCGCAAATCGCGCAGGAAATCGGAGCCGGCGTCGACTTGTGCCTCGGAAAATACGAGCGTGCTGGCGATCGTATGCGCACCGCCTGTCGCCAGTGTGTCAATAACAGCGGCCGTCACGTCACGTGAAAAGGGAAAACGACCGATGTTGCGCACGCTGGCCTCATCGATGGCAACGATGGTGATGTCCGGGTGCGGACTGACCGAACGCGACGTCATGATTCGATCGTACAGACCGGCTTCCAGCGGATAGAACCAGCGCTCGCCAAACGCAAGCAACACCACGCCAAACGCCAGCGCATAAAGCGCACCGGCGAATAGATCAGATTTAAAAAAGGGTGGGCGACCGCTGCCTGTCACGAAAGACTCCATTATGTCGAACGAGAGTATAGACCATAAGAACCTGTTAATTCTGCGGTTATTTTGTGACGCAGTACCAATTTTCGACACCTGGTTGGCGCTTTTGCGCTGTTCGACAAAGCGCCCGGATGTGCGCCTGTCATGGCGCGTGCCGCCAGTGCTAACATCGCGCGCAAATGGCCAGAACCAAAACGACTTACGTCTGCAGCGACTGCGGTGCCACCACGCCCAAATGGCAGGGGCAATGCCCCGACTGTGAGGCCTGGAACACGCTCAACGAATCCCAGCCCGTGGCGCCCAAAGCGGCGCGTGGTGGCGGTTACGCCGGGGCGGCAGGGAATGTGCGACGGCTCAGCGACGTTGAAAACCAGCCGGAACCGCGAATCGACACCGGACTCAAAGAGCTCGATCGCGTGCTGGGCGGCGGCTTGGTGCCGGGTTCGGTGAGTCTGATCGGTGGTGAGCCGGGAATCGGCAAGTCCACGCTGCTGCTGCAGGCCGGCGCCGTACTCTCCAAAACACTCTCAACGCTCTATGTCAGTGGTGAGGAATCGCTGCGCCAGATCGGGCTGCGCGCGCGTCGTCTGGATTTGGGCGACGTCGAGCTCAATCTGCTGGCCGAAACCTGTGTTGAGAAAATTGTGGCCGAAGCCGTGGCGCGCAAGCCCGGCGTGTTAGTCGTCGACTCCATACAAACGATGTACTCCGACGGCCTGCAGGCCGCGCCCGGCACGGTAAGTCAACTGCGCGAGTGCGCCGCGCAGCTCGTGCGTCTGGCCAAGCTGTCGGGCATGGCGGTCTTTCTGGTGGGCCACGTGACCAAAGAAGGCGTGATCGCCGGGCCGCGCGTGCTTGAGCACATGGTCGATACCGTCTTGTATTTTGAAAGCGACGCGGGCAGCCGCTATCGCATCGTGCGCGCGGCGAAAAACCGCTTTGGCGCCGCCAACGAAATCGGCGTGTTTGCAATGACCGACACCGGGCTTAAGGAAGTCAAAAATCCGTCGGCCATTTTTCTGTCGCAGCACAGCCGCGCCGTGGCCGGAAGCGCCATCATGGTGAGTCGTGAAGGCAGTCGGCCTCTGCTGGTAGAGGTGCAGGCGCTCGCCAGCGATACCTCCGGCAATCCACGCCGAGTTTCCGTGGGACTCGAACCCAATCGTCTTGTGATGTTGCTGGCGGTGCTCGCCCGCCATGGCAACGTGCCCATCGGCGGGCAGGATGTGTTTGTGAACGTTGTCGGCGGCGTGCGCGTCAGTGAAACGGCGGTGGACTTGCCGCTGCTTCTGGCCGTGCTGTCGAGCTATCGTGATCGACCGCTCGAGGGTGTTGGGGTGGCGTTTGGCGAAGTGGGTCTTGCCGGTGAAATTCGTCCCGTCCCGTTTGGCGAGGAGCGATTGTTGGCCGCGGCCAAGCAGGGTTTCAAACGCGCCATCGTGCCGACCGCAAACGCGCCGCGCAAAGCGATTAAAGGGTTGGAAGTGCTGCCGGTCGATTCACTGGCGCAGGCGTTGGAAATCGCGACGGGTTAGTCGTCGTTGTCACTGGCAGGCGGCGTTACCACACGCACTGAGCTTATGGCGTTGCCCTGGGTACGCAACACCGTCATTTTGTAGCCGCCCACATCGAGTTCGGTGCCCGATTCAGGAATTGTTTGCAGATGCTCGGTAATCAAACCATTGAGCGTTTTTGCGCCCGTGACCGGCAGTTGCCAGCGCAGCGTTCGATTGAGCGCACGGACGTTGGCGGTGCCGCTCACCACAAAGCTGCCGTCGTCATTCACATTCACCGATTCCTCGGTGGGCGTTGAGCCCAACGAATAATCGCCCACGATTTCCTGCAGCAGATCATCCAGCGTCACCATGCCCTGCAGATCGCCGTATTCATCCACCACCAGCCCCAATCGCTGACGAGCGCTTTGGAAGTTCACCAGCTGTTTGTTCAGCGGCGTGTCTTCGGGCACAAAATAAGCGGGAATGACCGCGTCGATTAAGCCGTCTTTATCGAGCGCATCGCGGGCCAGCGCTTTTACCACGCTGCGCAAATGCAACATGCCCTCGACCTGATCGAGGTTTTCCCGAAACACCGGCAGACGTGTGTGCGTGGCGCTGTTGATGTCGGCCAGAATGGTGGGCCAGTCGTCCTCAAGATCGATGCCATGAATGTCGGCGCGCGGCACCATGATGTCTTCGACCGTCACCTCTTCGAGTTCGAGGATGCGCAGCAGCATGCTTTGCCGGCGTGCTGGAATAACACCACTCGATGCGGCCACCGTGGCATGCAGTTCGTCGCGCGTGAGCGTCTCCAAACTGTCGGCATCGACCGGTACGCCAAACAATCGCAGCAGTCCGTTCGCAATGGCATTGACCAGCATCACGATGGGCGAGAACACAAACATGAGTGGGTAGTAGATGATCGAGGCGGGCAGGGCGACACGCTCGGGGTGCAGGGCCGCGAGTGTTTTAGGCGTGAGCTCGGCAAAAATGAGCACGACGAAAACCAGCAGCACGGTAGCCAGACCCACGGCCGCCTGGCCGCCCAGACGCTGAGCGATAATGACGGTAATCGCCGAGGCGGCAAAGTTGACCGCGTTATTGCCGGCCAAAATTAAGCCGATTAAGCGGTCCGGGCGCGACAGGAGTTTCTCAGCCAGACGTGCACCGCGGCTGCCACCGCGCGCCAGTGCGCGCAGCCGGAACGTGGAGACACGCATCAGAGCGGTTTCGCTGCCAGAAAAAAAGGCCGAAGTCAGGAGCAGAATACCGAGGATGATAAAAAGCTGGGTGGTGGTCACGGGCGCCCGAAACGGACTGCTACCCCCACTGACGCTGGAGCAGCTGCTCGAGCACGATGCGCGATCCGAAGTAGGCCAGAAGCAGCGTTGCAAAACCGCCCAGCGTCCAGCGCACGGCGGTTTGTGCACGCCAGCCGAAACGCCAGCGACCGATCAATAGAATGCCGAAGAAAACCCAGCTCGCGATCGTGAGCACGGTCTTGTGAGCCAGGTGCTGCGCGAACATATCGTCGACATAAAATAAGCCGCTGAAGATCGCCAGCGACAAACAGCCGAAACCGGCGCCAATGGCACCAAAGAGTTCGGTTTCCAGTGCTTCGATAGAGATGCGCGATGGCGACTGCAGCGCGGCCACGCCGGACTTCAGCGCGCGGTGTTTCAGAGCCAGAAAGACCGCGGTGACCGCGGCTATGCTCAGCAACGCATACGACAGCACCGAGAGCACGACGTGCGCCAGCAGCGGCCAGCCCAGTGGTCCGGTCGATACTTGCTGTGTTCCGAAGGTGGACGCCGCGCTGAGCACGGCAGCCAGAATGAGAGACGAACCGGCCAAAATTTTCGAACGGGCGCGAGCCGCCCCCGCCAGTGCCGCCAGCGCGACAGCGAAACCGATTAACGACAAAAGCTCGCCGATGCTGAGGCTCACGGCTTTGTGCATGGACAACATCTGGCCCAGCATGAGGGCATGCGCCAGCAGGACGGCGCCCATGGCCGCAAATGTGAGCCCACGGTCGTTCGTCGGGTCGTGACGAACGAGCCAGCCGCCGAGCGTGGCGTAGCACAGGGGTACTGTGAATTGCAGCACAGAAAACCTTTAATGAAATCGCTAGGTTATACTTAGGCCTTAATGATCGCACAAGCTCTGTGCGAAAAGAAGAGTGCAAGAGCCGGAATCACTCGTATGCGTGTCAGAATTTTAGGGTGCAGCGGCGGTATTGGCCTCGGGCTACGTACCACCTCGATCCTCGTCAACAATCACATTCTTATCGACGCCGGTACCGGTGTGGGCGATTTGACTGTGGGGGAACTCAAAGGCATCCGCCACGTGTTCCTGACCCACAGCCATCTTGATCATATTGCCGGTCTGCCGCTGTTTCTCGACAGCGTGTTCGACGATCTCATGGAACACCCCATTACGGTTTACGCCCGCGCGGAGACGATCACCGCGTTACGTGAGCACGTGTTCAACTGGGTTATCTGGCCCGATTTCGAAGCCTTGCCCACCCCGGAAGAATCCATGCTGCGCTTTGTGACGCTCGCACCAGGTGATCGCACGGCGTTTGAGGAATGCACGCTGCGCGCGGTGGACGTGCACCATTCGGTACCGTCATTGGGCTACTGCATTGAGCGCGGTGATTCTGTGTTCGCGTTCAGCGGCGACACGATGACCAACGCGTCTTTGTGGGAAGTGCTGAACGACTACAAAACCGTGGACACGCTGATCATGGAAGTCTCTTTTCCCAATCAGCAGGCTGAACTTGCGGAAAAATCCGGTCATTACTGCCCGGCAACGCTCGCCGCCGATCTGAAAAACTTACGGCACACGCCAGACCTGTGGGTGACGGCGATGAAGCCGGGTACGGAGGATGAGATTTTCGCCCAGGTCCAAAACGCCATTCCCGAGCGTTTTATCAAACGCCTGCGCCGCGGTGACGTGTTCGATCTTTAAGACGTGTTTGCGCGCAAGGGCTGATATAATCTAAAGCCTGTTTCCACACTGCGGCGAAGTTCATGTTCGATACCCTTAGCGATCGGCTCTCCAATACATTCGGCCTGCTTAAAGGCAAGGGCCGTCTCACTGACGACAACATCAAAGATGCGCTGCGTCAGGTACGCATGGCGCTGCTCGAGGCGGATGTCGCGCTGCCGGTGGTCAAAACCTTCGTCGGTCACATTAAAGAGAAGGCGCAAGGGCAGGCGTTTTCGAAAAGCCTGACGCCGGGTCAGGCGTTCATAAAAATCGTGCACGACGAGCTCGTGCAGGTGATGGGTCAGCAAAACGAAAGCCTGGACTTGCGCGCGCAGCCGCCGGCCGTCGTGTTGCTCGCTGGCTTGCAGGGCGCGGGTAAAACCACCACCGCCGCCAAATTGGCGCGCCACCTTATTGAACGCGACAAGAAAAAGGTGATGTTGGTCAGCGCCGACATCTACCGTCCGGCCGCCATCTTGCAGCTCGAGCGTTTGGCCGAGCAGGTCAATGCCACCTTCCACAAAAGCGAAGCGAGCGAGAAGGCCACGGTCATCGCGAGCCGTGCGCTCGACGATGCACGCAAAGCCGGTATGGACGTGCTCATTGTTGATACGGCAGGTCGGCTTCATGTCGATGCGGACATGATGGGTGAAGTGCAGGCCGTACACGCGGCCATCAATCCCGTTGAAACCCTGTTTGTGGTGGACGCGATGGCCGGGCAGGACGCCGTGACCGCCGCCAGTGCCTTTGGTGAGGCACTGGATCTGACCGGCGTCATCCTGACCAAGACCGATGGCGACGCGCGCGGTGGTGCGGCGTTGTCGGTGCGTGAAGTCACCGGCAAACCGATCAAGTTTCTGGGCAGCGGTGAGAAGATTGACGCGCTGGAGCCGTTTCACCCGGATCGACTCGCGTCACGCATCCTCGGCATGGGCGACGTGGTGTCGCTGGCCGAAGAGGTGCAGGAAAAGGTCGATCACGACGAAGCCGAGCGTTTGGCGCGCAAGCTCAAAGCCGGCAAGGGTTTCGATCTTACTGACCTGCGCAGTCAATACAGTCAGATGCTGGACATGGGCGGCATGGGGGCGATGATGGACAAACTGCCGGGCATGGGCGGTATGTCACAGCAGCTGTCCAAGCAGGCGGACGATTCGGTGTTGCGGCGTCAGATTGCGTTGATCAATTCGATGACACCACGCGAGCGGCGTTTTCCCAAACTTATTAATGGTTCGCGCAAACGGCGCATTGCCAACGGCGCCGGGCTCACGATTCAGGACCTCAATCGCCTCATGAAGCAACATAATCTGATGCAAAAGCAGATGAAAAAGCTCGGCAAAGTAGGGATCAAGGGCATGATGCGTGGCCTGCAGGGGCGTCTGCCACCCGGAATGGGCCCTCGATAACCCAATAAGCGCCTGAATTACATAAATTTAGGGGCTTTTTCGGAGCAAAGGCACGAGCATCGTGCTGCTGTGCAAAAACCCTTTCTTTTTTCCGCGAATACAGTAGTATGCCGGGTTTGTTCGGCCCAGCCGCTTCACAACGAGGCGTCGGGCCGTTTTCATCAGTTGGGAAACTATCATCATGGTTACGATTCGTTTGTCCCGTGGCGGGGCCAAGAAACGTCCGTTCTACCACATCGTGGTAACGGATAGCCGCAACCGCCGCGACGGCCGCTACATTGAGCGACTTGGGTTCTTCAACCCGCTGGCGCGCGGTGCCTCAGAAGGCCTGCGTCTGGATGCAGAACGTGCAGATTACTGGATCGGTCAGGGCGCCCAAACCTCTGATCGCGTTCGTCAGTTGCTGAAGCGTTCACGCGCTCAGGCGGCCGCCGAGTAAAGTCCGGTGAGCGCCGAGCGCGTCATCGTCGGGCGACTGGCGGGCGTGTACGGCGTCAAGGGTTGGTTGCGTGTGCAGTCCTTCACGCAGCCCATCGAAAATATTCTGGACTACGGTCCGTGGCAAATTGAAGGTCGCGGAGCGGTGAAACCGACATCGGGTCGGGCGCACGGCAAAGGGTTGATCGTCCATCTCGAAGGGATCGACGATCGAGATCAAGCCGCAGCGCTGGTAGGGCGTGATATCGATGTCGATCGATCACAGCTACCCGAACTCGATAGCGGTGAGTATTACTGGAGCGATCTGGTCGGCCTGAGCGTCGTCAATCGTGAAGGCGAGGCATTGGGCACGGTCGGCCGCATGGTGGAGACCGGTGCTCACGATGTGATGGTGGTCGAAGGCGAGCGGGAACGACTCATTCCGTATGCGCGCGATCGGGTGGTCGATTCGGTCGACCTGAAAACCAAGTGCATCGTGGTGGACTGGGACGCGGAGTTCTAGTTTGCCACTAACGAATTTTGCGCTGGTGACGTTGTTTCCCGAGGCTGTGAAAGCGGCGGCAGGGATGGGGGTGACCGGCAGCGCGCTCGAGCGAGGCACGGCGACGTTGTCGTTGTACAACCCGCGCGAGCAGTGCACGGACGTTCATCGTACGGTGGACGACCGACCGTTTGGTGGTGGTCCGGGCATGGTCATGAAGGCCGAGCCGCTGGAAAAAGCCATCGCCGCGGCACGTCAGGACTGCCCGAAAGGCAGCAAGGTCGTGCTGATGAGCCCGCAGGGCAAACGGTTTGATCAGGCGCTGGCTGAGGAGTCGGCTGCACAACCGGGATTGATCCTGGTGGCAGGACGCTACGAAGGCGTCGACGAGCGACTGATGGATGAGGCGATCGACGAAGAATGGTCGGTTGGAGATTTTGTGTTGAGCGGCGGCGAATTGGCGGCGCTCAGCGTGATGGACGCGGTGATTCGACTTCTGCCCGGTGTGCTGGGCCATCCCGAGTCGGCGCAGCAGGATTCGTTTTCAAACGGACTGCTGGACCATCCGCACTACACGCGACCGGATACGCACAACGGTCGCAGCGTGCCACCGGTGTTGCTGTCCGGTGATCATGCGAAAATCGCCCGTTGGCGATTGAAACAGGCTTTGGGCCGCACGTGGGAGCGAAGACCAGATTTGCTCGACGCGCGGGGTGTAAATGAAGATGAAAAAGCGTTGCTCGACGAATATCGTCGGGAGTTGGACGAAGTGCCAAACGCAACGCGACGTTAAGAAGAGAACAGGAAACCGTCATGGCGACTAACATTATTGAACAGCTGGACAAAGAAAACATGAACCGTGAGATGCCGGATTTCCGTCCGGGCGACACTGTGGTTGTGCAGGTGAAAGTGAAAGAAGGCACGCGCGAGCGTTTGCAGGCCTACGAAGGTGTTGTGATTGCCAAGCGCAACCGCGGTATCAACTCAGCGTTCACAGTGCGCAAGATTTCGCACGGCGAAGGCGTGGAGCGTGTGTTCCAAACCTACAGCCCAACGGTCGACAGCGTAACGATCAAGCGGCGCGGTGACGTACGTCGCGCCAAGCTTTACTACCTGCGTGAGCGCACCGGTAAAGCCGCACGTATTAAAGAGAAGATCTAGGGCGCGCCCAACCTTCCAATTTAAGAACGAACGGGCTGACAACAGCCCGTTTTTTCGTTGAGCTTCAGGAGAATGTGATGACGGCTACTACCACCGCCAAGACCCATGCCTTTCAGGCCGAAGTGAAGCAGCTGCTTCATTTGATGATCCACTCGCTTTATTCCAACAAAGAGATCTTTCTGCGCGAACTGATTTCCAACGCCGCCGATGCGTGCGACAAGCTGCGCTTTGAGGCGATCAAGCAACCCGAACTGCTGGCCGACGATCCGGATCTCGGTATCACGATCACGCTCGATGCCGAAAAAGGCACGGTGCAGATCGAGGACAACGGTATCGGCATGAGTCGCGACGAGGTGATCGAAAATCTCGGCACTATCGCGCGTTCAGGCACGCGCGAATTTTTAGACAAGATGAGCGGCGATGAAAAACGTGACGCGGCGCTGATCGGTCAATTCGGGGTTGGTTTTTACAGCGCCTTTATCGTGGCCGACACCGTGGAGGTGGACACGCGCCGCGCGGGCGACGAGTCGGCGGTATTGTGGCGTTCAAGCGGCGACGGCGAGTACACGCTGGACGCCGGCGCGCGCACCACACGCGGCACCACCATCACGCTGCATCTGCGCGAAGACGACAAATCGTTTAGCGAGAGTCATCGCATTAAATACACCGTACAAAAATACTCCGATCACATCGCCGTGCCGGTCAAGCTGGTGGGCGAGGGCGAAAACGGTGAGGTGACCATCGACACGGTGAATCAGTCATCGGCACTTTGGCGCCGGGCTAAAAGCGAGATCACCGACGAGCAGTACAACGAATTTTATACCTACGTCTCTAACGACAGTGAGGCGCCGCTGGCGCGTAGCCACAACCGGGTGGAAGGCAAAACCGAATACAGTTCGCTGCTGTACGTGCCGTCCCAGCGCACGTTTGATTTGTGGGATCGTGAGAAAGCACGCGGTGTAAAATTGTTCGTGAAGCGCGTGTTCATCATGGACGAAGCGCAGGCTATGTTGCCCAACTATCTGCGCTTTGTGCGCGGCGTGATTGATGCCGACGATCTGCCGTTGAACGTATCGCGCGAGATTTTGCAAAACGATCGCACGGTGGACAGCATTCGTGCGGGCTCCACGAAAAAAGTGCTGGGTATGCTCTCAACGCTTGCCAAGGATAAGGAAAAGTACCAAACATTTTGGGACGCGTTTGGCATGGTGCTCAAAGAAGGCATGATGGAAGATCACGCCAATGCCGATGCGATTGCCAAGCTGCTGCGTTTCGCATCAACCAAATCCGACGGCGACGTGCAGAACGTCAGTTTGGCAGACTACGTTGAACGTCAGGACGACAAAGAGGCGCCCATATATTACTTGCTGGCCGATTCTTTGAGTGCCGGTCGCAAGTCGGCGTACCTCGAAGGTTTGCTCGCCAAAGGGCATGAAGTGCTGATCCTGACCGAACCACTGGATGAGTGGTTGGTGGCGCATCTTACGCAATTCGAAGAAAAGCCTCTGCGCAGTGCGGCGCACGGCGAAGCGACGGAGCCCGAGGAAGAGAAAAGCGACGAAGACGATGCGCTGAATGAACAGTATCGCGAAACCTCCGCCCGCATCGCATCCATTCTTAAACAGCACGTGTCGGATGTACGCGTGTCGAAGCGGCTGGTCGATTCTGTGTCGTGTCTCGTCGCCCCCGAGGGTGACCTGGGGGATCATGTTAAACGTATGCTGCGCGACGCAGGCCATGAGGTGCCGGCGGAGCAAAAAGTGCTTGAGATCAATCCAACGCATCCGATGGTGGTGCGTCTTGCGAACCTTGAGGACAAGAGTCAGTTCACCGATTGGAGTCACCTGATCTACGAGCAGGCGATTTTGGCGGCAGGCGGGCAGCTTGATGACCCTACGGCCTTCCTGACGCGCGTGAATAACGCCATACTGGCTTAAACGGAACTTTGCAGTGCCCTAGGCACTCAAAACCTGCGGGAACTTGAGCACGAAGCATGATTAGGGAAACATTCGGGTCGCAGCGCGGCCAAACAGTTGGGCGTTTTTTGGGTTGTGCCGTGCTTTGTCTTGCACTAAGCGGTTGTGGTGCACTTATTTCGCGTGCCACAGATAGCGCCGCCACATCGCTGTCCGAAGCGATCTTGAATCAAAATGATCCGGCCACCGTGCGGGATGCGGCGCCGGCGTATCTGGTCCTGCTCGATGCGCTGGTGCGTAACGACCCCGAGAGTGCCGGATCGCTATCGGCTGCGTCGACGCTGTACGCCGCCTATGGCGTCGCGTTTGTTGATGACGGCGTGCGGGCGAAGCGTCTAACGAGTCGAGCACGGGACTATGGCAGTCGCGCCATTTGTGCCCACGAGGATCGTTTCTGCGGCTTAAACGACAGCGGCTTCGATGAATTTAACGAACGCATTGCCACCATGGGTGAAGACGACGTGCCGGCGTTTTACGCCTACGCGGTGAGCTGGCTGGCCTACATGCGCGCGCACTCGGACGATTGGGCGGTACTCGCCGATTTGCCCAAAGTTGAGGCCGTGCTCAATACTCTGGACCAGCAGGAGTCGGATTATGAGCAGGGCAATATCGCGCTTTATCTGGGTGTACTCAATACGCTGCGTCCCCCCGCGCTGGGTGGCAAGCCAGAAGTGGGACGCAGGTACTTTGAGCGAGCTATCGAATTGAGCGAAGGTCGCGACTTGAGCGCGAAAGTAGAGTTTGCTCGTGGCTATGCTCGTCTGCTTTACGATCGTGAGCTGCACGATCAGCTGCTCGGTGAGGTGGTTGCCGCGTCACCGGAAGCCGAGGGTCTCACCCTGTTCAATGTGATGGCGCAGGAGCAGGCGCAGGCACTGCTCGATTCTGCCGACGAATATTTTTAAGTTTTTAGGGAAGCACACTGCCATGCGTTTACTCACACAATTGACCGCTGCATTGCTCATGACCGCACTGCTGCCATTCGCGTCAGCGCAGACCATCAAGATTGCGACGGTCGCGCCCGAGGGCTCGTCGTGGATGAACAGCATGCGCGCCGGCGCCAAAACAATCGCGGAGCGCACCGACAACCGCGTGAAGCTCAAGTTTTACGGCGGCGGCGTGATGGGCAACGACAAAAAAGTCATGCGCAAGATGCGCATCGGCCAGTTGCACGGTGGCGCGTTTACCGCCAGCGGGCTGGCTGAGCGCTATCCGGATATCCAGCTCTACGGTTTGCCGCTGTTGTTCCGCACGCAGGACGAAGTCAATTACGTGCGCGAGGCGCTCGATGCCGACATCATGGGCGGCATGGAGGAGGCCGGTCTGGTCTGTCTTGGTATCGCCGGCGGTGGCTTCGCCAATATCATGTCGTCCGAGCCCGTGCGCGTGGCGAGCGATCTCAACGGTCAGAAAGTCTGGGTGCCCGAGGGCGATCTGATCTCGTACGCAACCATGGAATCGCTGGGTTTGTCACCGGTTACGCTGCCGATCACCGACGTGCTGACCGGGATGCAAACCGGACTGATCGATATTATCGGCTCGTCGCCGGTGGGCGCACTGGTGTTGCAGTGGCACACGAAAGTAAATTACGTCACGCCCGTGCCGGTGGCGTATCTATACGGCACGCTCGCGATTGAGAAAAAGATCTTTAAGCGTCTGTCGCCCGCCGATCAGCAGGTCGTGCGCGACGTCATGGCAGACGTTTACGCGCAGTTCGAGGTCGATAACCTCAAAGATGATGAGAAAGCGCTCGCCGCGATGCTCAAAGGCGACATCGAACTGGTTGAGCCAGAGATAGGTCTCGAGGATCAATGGAGTGCGCAGTCGGCCAAAGTGCGCGCCAAGCTTGCTGCCGAAGGCGTTTACAGCGCCGATCGGCTGGCTCGTATTGATTCACTTCTGGCGCAATACCGTACGGCAAACCCAACGCCGTGAACCTGCCCGCGTGGTGGCGGCGTCTCGATAGAGTAGGCGCCGCGGCCGAGAACACGCTGCTAATTTTAAGCCTGGGCGCCATGATCCTTTTGGCCGTGGCACAGATCGTAGCGCGCAATGCGGGCATTGGCGGCATGGCCTTTAGCGATGAGCTGTTGCGCTTGCTGGTGCTGTGGGTGGCGATGGTGGGCGCGGTGGCCGCCAGTCGTGATGATCATCACATTCGTATCGATATTCTGTCGCGTTTTTTACCGTTTCGTTTACGCAAAGCCATGCGTGTGGTGGTGGACCTGTTCACGTTTGCCGTGTGCGCCATAGTGGCCTGGTACGGCGTGGAGTTTGTGGGCTGGACACGGCTGGATGAAAATTTGGCGTTTGGCAAACTTCCCCTGTGGTGGTTTCAGGCTGTCTTGCCGTTAGGCTTTGGCTTGATCGCGTATCGCTATTTGCTGTGGGCCGGGCGGCATGCGTTTGAAGTGTACGCAGGCGCCGAAGAAGGGGCAGACAATGCCGCTTAACGGGTTGTTTGGGCTGCTGGCGCTGTTTGGCGCCCCCCTGTTTGTGATTATTGCTGCCAGCGCCTTGTGGGGGTTTTACCAGCAGGAAGTGCCGTTAAGTGTTTTGTCGATTGAAATCTATTCGATTGCCGAGACTCCAATTTTGCTCGCCATCCCGTTGTTTACGTTTGCCGGCTACGTGCTGAGCGAATCGAAGGCGCCGGCGCGACTGGTGCGATTCACCCAGGCCGTGTTTGGCTGGATGCCGGGTGGGCTGGCGATTGTGTCGCTGGCGGCCTGCGCGTTTTTCACGGCGTTTACCGGCGCCTCCGGTGTCACCATTATTGCGCTCGGCGCGATTTTGTATCCGGCGCTGGCGCAGGCCGGATACGAAGAACGATTTAATCTTGGCCTCGTAACGTCGGCCGGTAGTCTCGGGCTTCTATTTGCGCCGTCACTGCCGATCATTCTGTACGGCGTGGTTGCGAAAGTGCCCATTGATACGCTGTTCGTGGCCGGTGCAGCACCCGGTCTGCTGATGCTGATTCTTCTGGGTGGCTGGTCGATCTGGCGCAATCGTGGCACGCGTACCACATTGTCCGAGTTTTCGTGGTCCGAGGTGTGGGCGGCGAGCAAAGACGCGGCGCTCGAGATGCCGCTGCCCATCGTTGTGCTGGGTGGCATCTATGGCGGTATTCTGGCCGTGTCCGAAGCGGCTGCCGTCACGGCGCTCTATGTGTTTGTGATTGAAGTGTTGGTGCGACGTGAAATCGCGTGGCGTGACCTCCCGCGGATCGTGCGCGAATCGATGGTGCTGGTGGGCGGAATTCTCATTATCCTCGGTGTGTCGTTTGCCTCCACCAACTACATGATCGACGCCGGCGTGCCGGAGAAGCTGTTTGAGCTCACCGAATCACGTGTGAGTTCGCAGCTCACGTTCTTGTTTGCGTTGTTCGTGTTTCTGCTGATTCTCGGCGCGATTCTGGATATTTTCTCAGCCATTGTGCTGGTGGTACCGCTTATTTTGCCGCTGGCCGCCAACTACGGTGTGCATCCGGTGCATCTGGGTATCGTATTTCTGGCCACGATGCAGCTGGGCTATCTTACCCCTCCGGTGGGGCTCAATTTGTTCATCGCCAGCTACCGCTTCCGCCAGCCGATCATGACGGTGTACGCCGCAACGTTGCCGTTTCTGTTAATTTTGCTGGTCTCGGTCTTGATAATTACGTTCTGGCCGGCACTGTCTTTGTTTTTGATTGATTAGATTTTTTAAGGTGCGATATGGGCGCGATAGGTAAGTTGTTTGGCGGCATTGGCAGCGTGTTCGATGTAGTGCGAAAAATCATGCACTTCATCGTACTGGTGTTCTTGTTTATGTTTCTGCTCGCCGCTTTTTCCGGCGATTCGGCGCCGCGCCTGCCCGAGCGTGGCGCGCTGCTGATCAATCCCGATGGCCCGTTGGTCGAACAGCTCAGCGGCGATCCAGTGGATCGCGCGGTGGCGGAGCTGCAGGGTGCGGCCACCAATGGCGAGCTGTTGCGCGAGATCGTGGGTGCCATCGACAGTGCGGCGGATGACGCGCGCATCGATTCGATTGTGCTGAGTCTTGAGTCACTTTCCGGCGGCGGCATCACCAAGCTCAATTCGGTAGGTGACGCACTACTGCGTTTTCGTGCCAGTGGCAAAAAAGTCTATGCCTACGGCGATTTCTATTCGCAGACGCAATACTATCTGGCCGCGCACGCCGACGAGGTCTATCTGCATCCTTCTGGTGGCGTAGTGCTTGATGGCTACGGTCGCTTCCAAACCTACTATCGCGAGGCCATTGAGAAGCTCCAGGTCGACTGGAATGTCTTTAAGGTGGGTGAGTTTAAGTCGTTCGTCGAGCCTTATCTGCGCGACGACATGTCGCCGGAAGATCGCCAGTCGAGTCAGGTGTGGCTGAGTCAGATGTGGTCGGCGTATTTGGATAATGTCGGTGAGGCACGTGGCTTGAGTGCCGATGCTATTTCCGTTTACACCGACAATATCGCGCAGAGCCTTAATGCGAACGGCGGTGACCTGGGCGAGCTCGCCCGTGACGCCGAGCTCATAGACGCTTTGTGGAATCGCGACGAGTTTCGCGATTACATGATTGGTATCGTCGGACGTGACGAGATCAGCAATACGTTTTCGTATGTGTCGCTGCGCAATTATGTGGCCGCGAACGGCATCGGCAGTCCGGTGGTAACACCTGGGGTCGATTCGGTTGGCATCGTCGTCGCATCCGGTCAGATTCTGGACGGCACGCAGCCGTCGGGCACCATCGGCGGTGACAGCCTGGCACGTATTCTGCGCGACGCCCGTGAGCAGGATGATCTCAAAGCACTGGTGCTTGTGGTCGATAGCGGCGGCGGTTCGAAGTTTGCCTCTGAGGTGATTCAACGCGAAATTCTGGCCTTTAAGCGCAGTGGACGCCCCGTGGTGGCGTATATGAGCAGCGTTGCGGCATCGGGTGGTTACTGGATTGCGATGGACGCCGATGAAATTTGGGCGAGCCCGACCACCATCACCGGCTCCATCGGCATCGGCGGCTTTTTCCCCACCTTCCAGCGCACGCTGGATCGACTTGGCATGCACGTTGATGGTGTCGGCACGACCCGTTTTAGCGGCGAGTTTCGACCGGACCGGGCGATGAGTGAAGATGCGCAGACCGTGATTCAACGTGTCACGGAGCACGGCTATCAACAGTTTATTAATTCGGTGGCGACGGCCCGCGATTTGCCGGTACCAGACATTGATCGCATCGCGCGGGGGCGCGTGTGGAGTGGCACAGACGCTAAGCGTCTGGGCTTGGTAGACACGTTGGGTACGCTGGACGAAGCGATCGCCGCGGCGGCGCTACGTGCCGACCTGGGCGACAGCTACGGCGTTCGCTACGTGGAAAAAGAGCTCACATTTAAAGAGCAGTTGGCGCTGATGTTCGCCGCCAAAGCGCAGGTTTGGTTTGGCGATGAGCTGCTCACCACACCGACAAGCCGCTCGCTGCGTCAGATCAGTGCCACGCTCGGTTTGGATCGTGTGCAGCGGGAGATTGAGACGATCGCCCGCTTTAATGATCCGTTCGGCGTCTACGCTTACTGCTTCTGCCGCATCGAGTAATCGGCTTAATTGGTTTGCGGTGTAGCGCCGCGTACAACCACCTTCACACGCTGCAGCTGGGCGCGGTCCTGAATTGGGCCGAGCCCGGTGGCCACCACGGTGGCCTGTCCGGCGCTAATCCAGTTGCGCACGCCCACGGTCTTGCGGCTTTGAATTTGCCGACCGGAGGGATCGAGCACCTGAACTTCAAGCTGCACGTTGCCCATGGGCAACGTGGCCTGATTTTGTACCTGCACCACCACGTTGCCTTCGGCATCGGTGCCCACTCGAGTGGCGATGAAACGTTCGGGCTGCAGCTGCGCGAGCGTGCCGCGTGCTTCGTTGCCGACCGCCGTATTGGACTGCGCGGCTTGTTCCAGAAACTTAACCGCCTGCGCGCGATTGCCGGTATCGAGTGCGATCATGCCGAGCCCGTGATACGCCGTGGCCGTGGGCAGCAGCGAAATGCTTTTTTGAAAATCGCGTTGCGCCTGATCCCGATTGCCCTTGGCGCGATAGGCAATGCCGCGCGTTAGGTAGGGCTGGAAATAATTGGCGTTGCGCTCGATGGCGGTCTGATAGTAGCCGATCGCCCCGTCGTAGTCTTTTTGTTTCAGCAGCGTGTCACCGAACAGGCCATAAAACTTTGCTTCGCGTGGCTCGATGTTGATGGCCTGCTGGGCCAGTCGAGCGGCCTTGCCGTGGTCACCGCTTCCCATCGCCTTAACGCCTTCATCGAACGCGTCGTAGGCCGGCTTGTTACGGATGAGCGAAGCGATCATTTGTTGATAGCGTTCGCGGCCATACTCACCGCCATCACCAAGCTCGGTAAGCGTTTCACGATTACGATCGACGCGCACCTGCGACGGCGGGTGCGATGAGAACAGGCCTGTCAACCAGTTGGACTGGCGTCCTGAGGCGCCTGAGAGGCGTACAAAGGTTTGCTGAAGGTCGACGGCAGCGCTTGGGTCGTAGCCGGCATCTTTCATGTAGCGCATGCCGTAGAGGTCGGATTCGAGTTCGGCGTTGCGGCCATATTTTTGCGAAATAAGCTGTGCGGCAAGGGCACCGGCGTTGACCACGTAGCCACCGTATTCGTTGTCAATTTGCGAGACCTGTACGGCGAGCATGCCGACCTGCAACAGCGTGCCGCGCTCCATGCTCTTGGCGCCGTGACGAGCGGCGGCGTGAACAATCTCGTGACCCATCACGGCCGCGAGTTCGGCTTCGGACTGCATCTCAGTGAGCAGGCCGCGGTTGAATGCGATCTTGCCGCCGGGCATGGCCCAGGCGTTAGGTACGGAGTTGTTTAGCACGACAAATTCGTAGGGCAGGTTGGGCCGACCGCTGACACGCGCCAGACGCTGACCAATGCCGCGCACGTATTCGGTGAGCTGCGGATCGATGACGTAATCGCCGCCCTGCATTTGCCGCGCCGGCAGATAGTTCTGCTGGCCCATACTGATTTCGGAGGCTTCGCCGACGAACTGCAGTTCTTTTTTACCCGTGACCGGGTTGGTGCCACAGCCTGTGAGCGCGGCGGCCAGTAAAAGTGTGAGTAACCAATTGCGCATGCCAAATCCTCTGCCAAAAACTCCGGGCTCAGGGTGCCCAGTCTAAAATTACTTTGCCGCTTTCACCCGAGCGCATGAGCTCGAAGCCCTGTTGATAGTCGGTGTAGGCCATACGGTGCGTGATGATCTCGCCCACGTCCAGGCCGCTTTGCAGCATGCTGATCATCTTATACCAGGTTTCGAACATCTCCCGGCCGTAGATACCTTTGATCACAATTCCCTTGAAAATCACATCATTCCAGTCGATTGAGATATCCGCTGGTGGGATGCCCAGCATCGCGATTTTGCCGCCGTGGACCGCGTGCTTGAGCTGTGAACGCAGCGCGCTGGCGACGCCCGACATCTCCAGCCCGACGTCGAAGCCTTCCTGCATGCCCAGCTCATTCATCGTGTCGGCAATGGCATCACGGGCCACGTTCACGGTGCGCGTCGCGCCGAGGCGAGCCGCCAGATCGAGGCGGTAGTCATTAATGTCGGTGACCACCACATGGCGTGCGCCGGCAAAGCGCGCGATCGCGGCGGCCATGGCACCAATCGGGCCAGCGCCGGTAATCAGCACGTCTTCACCCACCAGATCAAACGACAGGGCCGTGTGCGTGGCGTTGCCCAGTGGATCGAGCATTGACGCAATGTCGTCACTGATGTCGTCGGGCAGCTTGAAGGCGTTGGTCGCAGGAATACTCAAGTACTCAGCGAAGCAGCCGGGACGGTTGACGCCGACCCCTTGAGTTGAGCGACACAAGTGGCGCTGCCCGGCGCGGCACTTGCGGCAAAAGCCGCAGTTAATGTGGCCTTCACCTGAAACCCGATCGCCCACACTGAAGCCGCGGACTTCGCTGCCCATGTCTTCAATGGTGCCGACAAATTCGTGGCCGACGGTCATCGGCACCGGAATGGTATTTTGTGCCCATTCGTCCCAACCGTAGATATGCATGTCGGTACCGCACACGGCGGTTTTGCGAATCTTGACCAACACGTCATTGGGGCCGATAGACGGCACGGGTGTGTCTTGCAGCCACAGGCCTTCTTCAGCGCGGGCTTTGACCAGTGCTTTCATCAAGCGGCTCCTTCAATCACACCCAGTTCGCGGCCGACGTCGATAAACGCTTGTACCGACTGCTCAAGCTGAGCGCGGGTGTGCGACGCGCACATTTGCGTGCGAATTCGGGCCTGCCCGCGCGGCACGACGGGAAAGGAAAAGCCGATGACGTAGAGACCTTTTGCAAGCAAGCGGTCTGCCATATCACTGGCCAGAGATTCGCTGCCGAGCATCACCGGCACGATCGGGTGGTCGCCGGGTAACAGCGTGAAGCCGGCGTCGGTCATGGCGGTGCGAAAGTAGCGCGTGTTGTCGATGAGCTGCTCGCGCAGGGCATTGCCGTCGCGAATCATGTCGAGCACTTTTAGCGAAGTAGCGGCAATGACCGGTGCGAGCGTATTAGAAAACAGATAGGGCCGTGACCGCTGACGCAGCCAGTCGATGAGTACTTGGTGCCCACTGATATAGCCGCCCGCCGCGCCGCCGAGCGCTTTGCCCAGCGTGCCGGTGAGCAAATCAATTTTGCCCACCACGTTGTGATATTCGTGCGTGCCGCGACCGCCGCTGCCGAGAAAGCCCGTGGCGTGACAGTCGTCCATCATAATCATCGCGTCGTAGCGTTCGGCCAGCTGTGTGATTTTGTCCAGTTGCGCGACGGTGCCGTCCATAGAAAAAACACCGTCGGTAGCAATGAGACGCGTGCGTGCCGAAGCCGTGCTTTTGAGCTTTTCTTCGAGGTCGGCCATATCGTTGTGGGCAAAGCGGTGACGCTGCGCTTTACACAGACGAATGCCATCGATAATGCTCGCATGGTTAAGCGCGTCGCTGATTACCGCGTCATCAGGACCCAGCAGCGTTTCGAACAGACCGCCGTTGGCATCAAAGCACGAGGGGTACAAGATGGTGTCCTCAGTGCCGAGGAAATCGCTCAAGGCCGCTTCGAGTTCTTTGTGCACGGACTGTGTGCCGCAGATAAAGCGCACGGAGGCCATGCCGAAACCGTACCGATCCAGCGCGGCTTTGCCGGCTTCAATCAGAGCCGGGTGGTTGGCCAGGCCCAAATAATTATTGGCGCACAGGTTGATCACGTTGTGGGCCTGTCCGTCGGCATCGGTCACCGCAATGTTGGCGTCCTGTGGACTCGTGATCACGCGTTCGGTTTTGAACAGGCCGTCATCTTTGAGGGCGTCGGTGTCCCGGCGCAGTGTTTCGAGATAGGTGCTGGTCACGCGCTTGTCTCCGCATAAAATTGGCCGCAGTATAACGGCTTCTTTGGTTCGCCGTGTCACGATCTCCATGAAGTTAGATGCTCCGCCAGAGCCAACCGTTCGGCTCGATCAATGGCTGCACGCGACCCGGTTCTTCAAGACCCGGGCGCTGGCCGCAAAAGCGGTGAAAGGTCATAAGGTGCTGTGGAATACGCAGCGTGTGAAGCCGTCGCGGGCGATCAAATTGGGCGATCATTTAACCGTAACGCGGGGCGAGGAAACGTTTGATATCCAGGTGCTCGAGCTCCTGACCAAAAGAGTGTCCGCGCCGCTGGCGGCCAAAGCCTATCTGGAGTCAGACGAGAGCCGTGCGCGACGTGAAGCGGCGGCGGAAGATCGACGGGTGAGTTACCGCACTGCACCACGGCCGGAGGGGCGTCCAAATAAGCGCGACCGACGCCGTCTAATCCGCTTCGTGCGCAAACAGAGTGTGCCGCCTGAGACCGACGAAGAGTCCTGAACGCCGCGAATTAAAAATGCACCGTGGCGGGACAAATCCAATATAATCCGGGGCCAGTTCAAAACGGATTACCGGAGCTCGCCGTGCACGCTAAAACCCGACCAGAAAACCTGGCTTCGTTTGTTTTCGATCATCCATTGCCCGAGCGCAGCGTTCTGCAGCATGCGATGAATGCGCACTACCTGGCCGATGAAACCCAATGCGTGAAAGCACTGCTCGACGCCAACACGTTGGACGCCGAACAGCGGCGCAAAATCAAAACGGCGGCGGCTCGCCTGGTGCACACCGTACGTGCGGAGCGTGGCAAAACCGGTGGGCTCGATGCGTTCTTGCATCAATACGATTTGTCCTCGCAGGAGGGCATTGTGTTGATGTGTCTGGCCGAGGCGCTGCTGCGCGTGCCTGACGCCGATACGGCAGACCAGCTGATCCGCGACAAACTGCAGGGCGGCGACTGGAAAGAACACCTGGGCACCAGTTCATCGATGTTCGTCAACGCCTCGACTTGGGGGCTGATGCTCACCGGGCGTGTGCTTGGACCCACAGAATCCGCCATTGAGGCACCCGGCTCGGTGATGTCACGTCTGGTCTCACGTGCAGGCGAACCGGTGGTGCGCACCGCGATGCGTCAGGCCATGAAAATTATGGGCCATCAGTTTGTGATGGGACGCACCATTGTCGATGCTCTGAAGCGTTCACGTGATAAAGAAAACGCACCCTATCGCTATTCCTTCGACATGCTCGGAGAGGCTGCACTAACCACGAAAGACGCGCAGACCTATCACGCGGCCTACGCGCGTGCGATTGATGCGATCGGGGCCAAAGCCGCCGATGCCGAATCCGTATTTCAGGCCCCGGGGATTTCCGTGAAACTGTCGGCGCTGCATCCGCGTTACGACGTGGCCAACCGTGCCCGCGTGATGCGCGAACTGGTGCCGGCGTTAGCCGAGCTGGCCGCGCGCGCCAAGCGTTACAACATAGGTTTTTGTGTAGACGCCGAAGAAGCGGATCGTCTGGAGCTGTCGCTGGACATTTTTGAGGCCGTCTATAACAGCGAAGCGTGCGCCGACTGGAACGGCTTTGGTTTAGCCTTGCAGGCGTATCAAAAGCGCGCACCGGCCACGGTCGAGTGGCTGATTGATCTGGCGCGACGCGGCGGTCGCAAAATTCCGATCCGTCTGGTGAAAGGGGCGTACTGGGATACCGAAATCAAACACGGTCAGGAATTGGGTCTGTCGAGCTACCCGGTGTACACGCGCAAGGTCACCACGGACGTCTCGTATCTGGTGTGCGCGCAGCGCCTAATGGCATCGCGCGATCATGTTTATCCGCAGTTCGCGACGCACAACGCTCACACGGTGGCGAGCATTCTTGAGCTGGCCGGCGATACGCGCGGCTTTGAGTTTCAACGATTGCACGGTATGGGTGAAGAGCTCTACGCGCAAATTACCGAGAAGGGCGACAACACGCGGCCGTGTCGCGTCTACGCGCCCGTGGGTCAGCACGAAGACTTGCTGCCTTATCTTGTGCGACGTCTGCTCGAGAACGGCGCCAACACCTCATTTGTGAATCGCATTGTGGATGAAAATGCGCCGGTAGAGGATATCGTCGCCGATCCGTTCGATATGCTGGCGTCGCTTGCCCACAAGCCGCATCCGGATATTCCGTTGCCGGCCGATCTGTTTGGACACGGTCGGCGCAATTCCAAAGGGCTCAACCTGGCCGATACGCAATATCTGCAGACGTTGTCCGCCGATTTAGCTCAAAGTGCCGCGACCCGTTTTGAAGCACCGGTGATGGTTGGGACCAGCAGCGCGATGGGCGATGCCAAAGCGGTAGTGGACCCGGCGAATCACGAGCGCGTCGTCGGCCATACGGCCAGCGCGAGCGAGGCTGACGTGCAGCGCGCGTTTGAGCTTGCGGTCGCAGCGCAACCGGCCTGGGACCGCTCCGGCGGCGCTGAGCGCGCCAAAATATTGGAGGCCGCTGCGGATGCTTTGGAGGCCGATGCCAACACGCTACTGGCGCTGTGCGTCCGCGAAGCCGGTAAGCTGATTGGCGATGCTAACGACGAGCTGCGCGAGGCGGTCGATTTTCTGCGTTACTACGCCGCGCAGGCCCGCGCCCAGTTCACCACGCCAGTAGATTTGCCTGGACCCACCGGCGAGCACAACACGCTTGAGATGGCGGGCCGTGGTGTGTTCGTTTGCATCAGTCCGTGGAATTTTCCGTTAGCCATTTTTGTCGGGCAGGTCGCGGCCGCATTGGCCGCGGGTAACGCGGTGGTCGCAAAGCCGGCGGAGCAAACACCGCTGGTGGCAGCGCGTGCCATCTCATTGATGCGCGATGCGGGCGTGCCGTCTGACGTATTGCACTTTTTGCCCGGAGACGGCGTCACGGTGGGTGCCGCGGCGGTCGCGCATCCGGCGACGGCGGGGGTCGCGTTCACCGGTTCAACCCAAACGGCGCGGCACATCGCGCTGGCGCTGGCACAAAAAGACGGCCCCATTGCGACGCTGATCGCCGAGACCGGCGGTCAGAACGCAATGCTGGTGGATAGCTCCGCGCTGCCCGAACAGGTGGTCAATGACGTGCTGCGCTCGTCGTTTAATTCAGCCGGTCAGCGCTGTTCTGCTCTGCGTGTGTTGATGCTGCAAGAAGACATCGCACCACGCATTCTCGAGTTGCTCAAAGGCGCTGTGGACGAACTGTCGATCGGTGATCCAGCGTTGATTACCACGGATGTGGGGCCAGTCATTGATCAGGATGCACTGAACGTGCTCAACGCTCACGCGGACAAACTGCGCGCGAGCAATCGCGTGGTGTTAGAAATGAGTCTTCCTGAAGCGTGTGCCAATGGCACCTTTTTCGCGCCCATCGCGGCGGAGATCGACAGCATCGGAGAATTAGAGCGCGAAGTGTTTGGGCCGGTGCTCCACATCGTGCGCTACAAGTCGAAAGATCTCGACAAAGTGATTGAGGCCATCAACACCACAGGCTATGGATTAACACTTGGTGTGCACAGTCGCATCGACAGTCGGGCGCGTTACATCGCACGTCAGGTGCGCGTGGGCAACGTATACGTGAATCGCAACATGGTGGGAGCCGTGGTTGGCGTGCAGCCGTTTGGCGGTCGTGGATTATCGGGTACCGGGCCCAAAGCCGGTGGGCCGCTATACCTCACGCGTTTTGCCACGGAGAAAACGGTCTCGGTGAATACAGCGGCGGTGGGTGGTAACACCTCGTTGCTGTCGCTATCGAGCGTTACTGACGGCAAAACACCAAGCGAATAATCGCGGCACTACCACGGAGAGATCGCCATGCGTATTAGCGTGACGGACATGTACAAAATTGGCATCGGCCCGTCGAGTTCCCACACGATGGGTCCCATGAAAGCGGCAGCGGCGTTTGTCGACGATCTGCGTGCGGCGGCACAATTGACGGAGGTCGCGCGGGTGCGTGTGCACCTCTACGGATCGTTGGCGTTAACGGGGAAGGGGCACTGCACGGACCGAGCGGTCATATTGGGCCTCACCGGCGCGCTGCCGGACACGATTGATCCGGATTCCATCGATTCGACACTTGAAGGTATTGCTCAATCTGGCGAGCTTGCGCTGGGTGGCGAGAAGCCCGTGGCGTTTGCCGGTGATCAGGATCTGATTTTTCACTACGACGAAGCGTTGCCGGCCCATCCCAACGGAATGCGTTTCGAGGCGTTGGACGGTGCGAATAACGTGATCGCCGATGCCGAGTTTTATTCCATCGGCGGCGGCTTTATTGCCCGTAAAGGCGAAGACATGAACGCCGCCTCGGACGATGCGATCGAATCGGCGCCGTACAGTTTTGACAGCGCTGCGGCGCTCTTGGCACACGGTGAGACCAGTGGCCTTCGGATTGATGAACTGGTGTGGAAGAACGAGCTGACGTGGCGTTCAGAGTCGCAGCTACGAGTCTGTCTTGATGCAATTTGGTCGACCATGCAAGGCTGCGTCGAGCGCGGGTCACGCAGCGATGGCGTTTTGCCGGGAAGACTTGCCGTAAAGCGTCGTGCGCCACAGTTGTTTCGTGAGCTCAATGCCGCGGGTGAGCCCGATCCCATGAGCACGATGGATTGGGTCAATGCGTGGGCGTTGGCGGTCAATGAAGAAAACGCGGCGGGCGGTCGGGTGGTGACAGCGCCCACCAACGGTGCGGCGGGTATCGTGCCGTCCGTGCTGCATTTTTACGCACGGTTTCACCCCGATGCGGATCGCGACGGTATCGATCGTTTCTTACTCACGTCGGCGGCCATTGGCATGCTGTACAAAATGAACGCGTCCATTTCAGGGGCGGAAATGGGCTGTCAGGGCGAGGTGGGCGTAGCGTGCTCGATGGCAGCAGCCGGTCTCGCCGCGGCGCAGGGCTACAATAATCAGATTGTCGAAAATGCCGCGGAGATTGGCATGGAGCATAATCTGGGTCTGACGTGCGATCCCATTGGCGGTCTGGTGCAGATCCCGTGCATTGAGCGCAATGCCATGGGCGCGGTGAAAGCCATCAACGCTGTGCGTATCGCCCGACGCGGCGACGGCGAGCACAAAGTATCACTGGATCAGGTCATCGAGACAATGCGACAAACCGGTCTTGATATGGGCTCGATTTACAAAGAGACGTCTGAGGGTGGTCTCGCCGTCAACGTCATCGAGTGCTAGATCGCGGTTAGAGTCCGACGCCCGCGTTCACAACAAACGCTGAAATCGTATCGGCCGGCACGGAAATCGACAGATCTTCGATGCGGCGCAGCTCACCGGCGTCCCAGTAGGCGCCGTAGCCTCGAATCATTCCCGCCAGTTCGAAATTGCCGCCCGTGCAGCGCAAAAGACCGCCGCCTGATGCACCGGCGTTGGTGGACGCTGTGCTGTGGATAGCACCGTTAACGTGTTGCTGATAGCGGCCAAAGTTGGCCGTTTGTTCCAGCGCCAGCGGAAAGCCGACTGTCCAGACCGGCTCGGCGGAAAACAAATTTTCCGTGCTGATGCGGATCGGCGTTAAAAATCCGGTAGGGGTATCGAGAATGACCAGGTCGTTGGCTGAATCGCGCGCGATCACCGTGGCTTGTTGATAGGTTGCGTCGACGTACACCAGCGCCTGTATATGATCGTCCAGCACGTGTGCGGCCGTGAGGACACGGTTGCGTGCAATGACAACGCCACTGGCATCCGCACCGTCAGTGCTGGCCACGCGCACCACAGAGGACAGTGTCTCGTGACCGGGCTCTTCGCAATTCAGGGGCTCGGCCTGAAAATGAAACGCGGCGCTCACCGCCATGTTGCTGGATTCGCTGGGTGTAACGCTGGGCTGGGGCGTCGTGCAGCCGCTCAACAGCAGTCCGCTCAGCAGCGTGAGTGTTGCCGCCGCGCTGCAGTGCATGCGCTCATTCATTCGGGTTTTCTCAACATTGCTCGATGCGGCCATGGTTGCCACCTCCGTGTAGGGGTTCGCGCACGCGGCGCGTTTGCGTTCTGTCTGTCTTTGTCGTCGTACATTGCATAAGTTCGAGCTTCAACATGCCATGCCGTTTTACATTTCGACAGTGAGCCGGGTCACAGGTTTCACCCCAAAGTTCACATTTGTGAAACGCGTCACACCCGCGTCGCTTCGTCGCTGATCTATTTGTGGTATGACATAACTTAAGTCAAGGATGGCCAGCAGCGCAACGCGGTCTCGTGGTACTTATGTTTTATTAAGTACTTACGCGCGATTGCGCATAACCCGTAAAGGTGAAGAAAAACGGGTTTTGGACTACCATGGCTTAGCTGAATAACGATAAAACGATGATTGGGCAATTACACGATCCGATCACGTGCCAAGAGCATTACAACAAGCTTTGAAAGGGGAGAGGGCGATGCACCGCATGCATACGACCGCAGGGACCGGGTTTTCTCGATGGTTTTCCACGTTGTTGGTGGTCGGCTTTGCGCTGGCCGTCTTGCCAGGCGCGCTAAACGCCGGAGCCGACCGGTTGGCCGTCGATGCGCAGGTGCGCAGCACGGTTTGGCTGGATCAAAATGAAAATGGCGTGCGTGATAAATCGGAGGCCGGTCTGGCCGACGTTCATGTGAGTCTGTTGGGCTGCGATGGCGCTTTTTTAGCGGCAACGCGCACCGACTCGCGCGGCGTCTACAAATTTGATGTGCCGGCCGGTTGCTATCGCATTCGCGTGGCAAGTGAAGCAGGACGCAAATTCTGCCCGGCGCAAATGGGGCGCGATACGCAAGTAGACAGTGACGTCGATCCTGCTACGGGCATTTCATCAAAGCTTGAAATTGCGGCGGGTGCCACGCTTGCCGGCATCGATGCCGGTGTCGTGAACATCAAACACGGCGAACTGGGTGACCGGGTCTGGGAAGACTTGAATGCGGACGGTATCCAGAATGTCGGCGAACCCGGCCTCGCCAACGTCAACGTTGCGTTGTACGACTGCGCTGGCAAAGCCATGGTGGATGATCAAGGCGCGGCGCGTGCCACGCGCACCGATAGCAGTGGCTATTTCGTTTTTCAAACGATGCAGGCAGGCTGCTATCGATTAGGTATTGAGGCGGATGGTGAGTGGCAATTTTCGGCCACCAACGCGGCGCTTGAATCGCTCGACAGTGACATCGATCCGGCCACGTCCATGAGCTCGCCGGTCGACGTGCGCGAACAGTTCGGTCATTTCGATCTCGATGCCGGTATGTATCGCACCGCGAGTGTGGGCGACTGGGTTTGGTTTGATCGCGACGGCGACGGTTTGCAGAATGCGGGCGAAGAGGGCGTCGCGGGCATCGAAGTGCTGCTGCTGACCGCCGACGGTGTGCCGACAGGTCAGGTCATGAAGACGGACGCGCGCGGTTATTTCGAATTTGCGAACCTGCAGCCCGGCGACTACCGCGTGCAGTACGTCGTGCCGGCGCCGTATCGCATTGGTAAACGCAATCAGGGTATCGACATTCAGCTCGACAGCGACGCCAACTCGCTGGGCACCACGCGTGTGATTCCCGTGCGTTCGGGTGGCGAACGTATGGACGTTGATTTGGGCTTGTTTGGCGGTGAACCGGTCGATATCGCGATCGAAAAACTCACCAACGGCGTGGACGCCGATGAACCGACCGGTCCGATCGTTGAGGCCGGTGCCGACGTTACCTGGGAATACATTGTTACCAACACGGGTGACGCCGATTTGTTTGAAGTGCTCGTGGTCGATGACCAGGGCGTGAGCGTGACGTGCCCGAGCGATTTTCTTGCCACGGGCGCCACCTTCACCTGCACCGGCTCAACTGATGATGCGCAGGCCGGTCAGTATGTGAACAACGCGACCGTCTGCGGTAACGATCAAACCGACGAGCCGCAGGAGGTGTGCGCCAGTGACGCGAGTCACTACTTCGGTTCTGTGCCAGCGATTCTCATTGAAACGTTGACCGAGTCGTTTGATGCCGACTCACCAACCGGCCCCGAGTTGCCGGTGGGCGGTATGGTGACGTGGGAATACGTCGTGACAAACAGCGGCAACATCGAGTTGTCTGATGTCGTGGTCACCGATAGCGAAGGCGTGACGGTCACCTGCCCAAGCACGACGCTTGCACCGGGTGTGTCAATGACGTGTACGGCGACGGGCACCGTGACCTCGGGTCAGTATATGAATGTGGGCGCGGTCACGGGCACGCCGCCGGTAGGCGCGGACGTTAGCGATTCTGATCCGAGTCATTACTTTGGCTCCGATCCGCTTATCTCACTGCAGAAAACGACCAACGGTGAAGATGCCGACGTCGCACCGGGACCGACCATTGGCGTCGGTGAGCCCATTACCTGGGAATACACCATTTCTAATGACGGCAACGTGGTGCTGTCATCAATCAATGTGACGGATGATCAGGGCGTGGTGGTCACGTGTCCGCCGCTGAGTCTGCCGCCGGGTGGATCGGTGACCTGTACGGGTACGGGCGTGGCCCAAAGCGGTCCGTACATGAACATCGGTACGGCCTGCGCGAGTGTGGGTGACGGTGAGCCAGTGTGCGCAACCGATCCGAGTCATTACACCGGCGCCGGTGCAATGATCGAGATCGAAACGTTGACACAGAATGTCGACGCCGATGACCCAACCGGACCGGAAGTCATTGTTGGTTTGCCCGTCACCTGGGACTACGTTGTCACGAACACCGGCGGCGTCACGCTGACCGACATCGTGGTGGTGGATGACCAGGGCGTACCCGTTACTTGCCCCGCAACAACGCTTGCGCCGGGCGAGTCGTTTACCTGCTCGGCTAACGGCACGTCGACGGCGGGACAGTACGCCAACGTCGGTTCGGTGTCGGCGCAGGGCAATGGCGAGACGGTCAGCGACAGCGACCCGAGTCATTACTTCGGCATCTTTTTTGAAATCTCGCTGGAAAAAGACACCATCGGTTTTGATGCCGATGTGGCGCCGGGTCCGGCCATTCCCGTGGGTGACACGGTCATCTGGACCTACGTTGCCACCAACACCGGTAACGTGCGTTTGAACACCATTTTGCTCAGCGATGATCAGGGTGTGACCGTTACCTGTCCGGCGATCGAATTCCTGGACCCGGGTGAATCAATTACCTGCACGGGCGAGGGCATCGCGCAGTCGGGTCAGTACGCCAACATCGGTAATGTTTGCGGCTTCTTCGAAGAAGAGGAAGTGTGCGACACCGACCCCAGTCACTACTTTGGTGCGGGCAGCGGCCTGGCGGTCGAGAAGTCGACCAACGGCGAAGATGCCGATACGCCGACCGGTCCGGAAATTACCGAAGATGATCCGGTAACCTGGACCTATGTGGTGACCAACACGGGCAACGTGACGGTCAACAACATCGTGGTCACCGATGATCAGGGCGTGGCGGTCGACTGTCCCGCCGATACGCTTGCGCCCGGTGCAAGCTTTACCTGTACGGGTGAGGGCATCGCCACCGTGGGGCAGTACGCCAACATCGGTAGCGCCACGGGTCAACCGGTGGATGAAAACGGCAACCCGGTTGGCGATCCGGTCGCCGGCAGCGACCCGTCGCATTATTTAGGTACACCCATTCCCACGGGCGCCATTGGCGACACCGTGTTTGTCGATGAAGACCGTGACGGCATTCAGGATCCGGGTGAGCCGGGTCTGCCTGGCGTTACCGTCAATCTGTGGACCGATGATGATGGCGACGGCACGCCCGACACGATCATCGCGACGGTGGTGACGGACGCGAACGGCAACTATTTGTTCCCCGATCTCGATCCACGTCTGGATTACTTCGTGCAGGTAGAACCGGTTCCCGGTCAGCCGTTCACATTGCCAAACGTAGGTGACGATTCTGCCGACAGCGACGTTGACCCAGCGACCGGCATCAGCCCGCCGATCGCATTAACACCCGGCGAGACCAACCTGACCATCGACGCTGGCGTGATTGTGTTGACCTCGGGCGCCAGCATCGAGAAGACCACCAATGGCGAAGATGCTGACACGCCCACCGGTCCGATCGTGAGCGTGGGTGATCCGATCACCTGGACGTACACGGTGACCAATACCGGCGAGTTGGATTTGGTGAACATTGTGGTCACCGACAGCGAAGGCGTGGCGGTGAGCTGCCCCGGCGATACGCTGGCTCCCGGTGATACCTTGGTGTGCACCGGCAGCGGTGTTGCCACCGCGGGTCAGTACAGCAACATCGGCACCATCACGGGTCAGCCGTCAGATGGCGGTACGCCCATCGGCGATCCGATTACCAGCGACGACCCCAGTCATTACTTCGGCGCGGGTGGTGGCCTGACGATCGAAAAATCGACCAACGGCGAAGATGCCGATACACCCACCGGCCCCGAGATCACCGAAGACGATCCGGTGACCTGGACGTATGTCGTCACCAACACCGGCAACGTGGCGGTGAACAACATTGTGGTCACCGATGATCAGGGTGTGGCCGTAGATTGCCCCGCGGATACGCTGGCAGCAGGCGCAAGCTTTACCTGTACGGGTGAGGGCATTGCCATCGTGGGTCAGTACGCGAATATCGGCAGCGCCACGGGCCAGCCGGTGGACGATAACGGCAACCCAATTGGTGACCCTGTTGGCGACACCGATCCATCGCACTATTTGGGTACGCCAATCCCAACGGCAACCATTGGCGACACCGTGTTTGTCGATGAAGACCGCGACGGCATTCAGGATGCCGGCGAGCCGGGTCTGCCTGGCGTTACCGTTAATCTGTGGACGGACGATGACGGTGACGGCACGCCCGACACAATTATCGCGACGGTCGTCACGGACGCGAACGGCAACTATCTGTTCCCGGATCTCGATCCGCGACTGGATTACTTCGTGCAAGTGGTACCGGTTCCCGGTCAGCCCTTCACGTTGCCAAACGTTGGCGATGACACGGCCGACAGCGACGTCGATCCGGCGACCGGCATCAGTCCGTTGATCACACTGACGCCAGGTGAGACCAACCTGACCATTGACGCCGGCGTGATTGTGCTCACCTCCGGCGCCAGCATCGAGAAGACGACCAACGGCGAAGATGCCGACACGCCCACCGGTCCGATTGTGAGCGTAGGTGATCCCGTTACCTGGACGTACACCGTCACGAACACGGGCGAACTTGATCTGATCGATATTGTGGTCACCGACAGCGAAGGCGTGGCGGTGAGCTGCCCTGCCGATACGTTGGCGCCGGGTGAGACGTTGGTCTGCACCGGAAGCGGTGTTGCCACCGCGGGCCAATACAGCAACATCGGCACCATCACGGGTCAGCCTTCGGACGGCGGTACGCCGGTCGGCGATCCCGTTACGGGTGACGATCCCAGTCATTACTTTGGTGCCGGCGCGGGCCTGACCATTGAGAAATCGACCAACGGCGAAGACGCTGATACGCCCACCGGTCCCGAGATCACCGAAGACGATCCGGTGAGCTGGACCTATGTCGTGACCAACAGCGGCAACGTGACCGTGAACAACATTGTGGTCACGGATGATCAAGGGGTGGCTGTCAGCTGTCCCGCCGATTCGCTTGCGCCGGGCGCGAGTTTCACCTGCACGGGTGAGGGCATCGCCGTTCTCGGCCAATACGCGAACATCGGCAGCGCCACGGGCCAGCCGGTGGATGACAACGGCAACCCGATTGGCGACCCGGTCGGTGACACCGATCCGTCGCACTATTTGGGCACACCGATTGCACCAGCCGCGATTGGCGATACCGTATTTGTGGATGAAGACCGCGATGGCATTCAGGACCCCGGTGAACCGGGTCTGCCTGGTGTGACGGTGAACCTGTGGACGGACGATGACGGTGACGGCACGCCCGACACGATCATCGCCACACTGGTTACCGATGCGAACGGCAATTATCTGTTTACGGATCTTGATCCGCGGCTGAATTACTTTGTGCAGGTCGTACCGGTTCCCGGTCAGCCGTTCACGTTGCCAAACGTAGGTGACGACACGGCCGACAGCGACGTTGATCCGGCCACAGGCATTAGCCCGCCGATCGCACTGACGCCGGGCGAAACAAACCTGACCATTGATGCCGGTGTCATCGTGCTGACTTCAGGCGCGAGCATCGAGAAAACCACCAACGGCGAAGATGCCGATACGCCCACCGGTCCGATCGTGAGCGTAGGTGATCCGATCACCTGGACGTACACGGTGACCAACACCGGCGAGCTGGATTTGGTAAACATCGTGGTCACTGACAGCGAAGGCGTTGCCGTGAGCTGCCCGAGCGATACGTTGGCGCCGGGTGAGACGTTGGTCTGCACCGGTACAGGCGTTGCGACGGCGGGTCAATACAGCAACATCGGTACGATTACCGGTCAGCCGTCGGACGGCGGCACACCGGTTGGCGATCCGATTACGGGCGACGATCCCAGTCATTACTTTGGTGCCGGCGCGGGCCTGACCATCGAGAAATCGACCAATGGCGAAGATGCCGATACGCCTACCGGTCCGGAAATCACCGAAGACGATCCGGTGAGCTGGACTTACGTTGTGACGAACACGGGCAACGTGACGGTCAACAACATTGTCGTGACCGACGATCAGGGTGTGGCCGTAAACTGCCCGGCGGACAGTCTTGCCGCTGGTGCGAGCTTCACCTGTACGGGTGAGGGCATCGCAACGGTTGGTCAGTACGCCAACATCGGTAGCGCCACGGGCCAGCCGGTGGATGACAACGGCAACCCAATTGGCGACCCGGTCGGTGACACCGATCCGTCGCATTATCTGGGTACGCCGATTGCCACGGCGGCGATTGGCGACACCGTGTTTGTCGATGAAGACCGCGACGGCATTCAGGACCCGGGTGAACCCGGTCTGCCCGGTGTAACGGTGAACCTGTGGACCGACGATGACGGTGACGGCACGCCCGATACCATCATCGCCACACTCATTACCGATGCGAACGGCAACTATCTGTTCACGGATCTCGATCCGCGTTTGAATTACTTTGTGCAGGTCGTACCGGTTCCCGGTCAGCCGTTCACGTTGCCAAACGTGGGTGATGATTCAGCCGACAGCGACGTTGACCCAGCCACCGGCATCAGTCCGCCGATCGCACTCACGCCAGGTGAGACGAATCTGACGATCGATGCCGGCGTGATTGTGCTCACCTCCGGCGCCAGCATCGAGAAGACGACCAACGGTGAAGACGCCGACACGCCCACGGGTCCGATCGTGAGCGTAGGTGATCCGATCACCTGGACGTACACGGTGACCAACACCGGCGAGCTGGATTTGGTAAACATCGTGGTCACTGACAGCGAAGGCGTGGCCGTGAGCTGCCCTGGCGATACGTTGGCGCCGGGTGAGACGTTGGTCTGCACCGGTACTGGCGTTGCAACGGCTGGTCAGTACAGCAACATCGGCACCATTACCGGTCAGCCGTCGGATGGCGGCACGCCCATCGGCGATCCGATCACGGGCGACGATCCGAGCCATTACTTCGGTGCAGGCGGTGGCCTGACGATCGAAAAATCGACCAATGGTCAGGATGCTGATACGCCAACCGGACCTGAAATTACCGAAGACGATCCGGTGAGCTGGACTTACGTTGTGACCAACACAGGCAACGTCACGGTCAACAACATTGTCGTGACCGACGATCAGGGTGTAGCGGTCAGCTGCCCCGCCGCCTCACTTGCCCCCGGCGCGAGCTTCACCTGCACGGGTGAGGGCATTGCAACGGTCGGTCAATACGCGAACATCGGTAGCGCCACCGGTCAGCCGGTGGATGACAACGGCAACCCGATTGGCGATCCGGTGGGTGACACCGATCCGTCGCACTATTTGGGTACACCTATTGCCACCGCGGCCATTGGTGACACGGTGTTCGTGGACGAGGATCGTGACGGCGTGCAAGATCCCGGCGAACGGGGCGTCCCCGATCGCATCGTGAACTTGTGGGTCGATGACGACGGCGACGGTACGCCCGATCGCATCATTGCGACCACGACGACCGACGGTAACGGCAACTATTTGTTTACGGATCTCGATCCGCGCCTGACCTACTTTGTGCAGGTGGTGCCGGTTCCGGGTGAACCGTTTACACAACCCAACGTGGGTGACGATGCCGCCGATTCGGATGTCGATCCGCTGAGTGGCATCACGGGTCCTATTACAGTGGCACCGGGTGAGACCAATCTCACGATTGATGCGGGTATCTTGAAACTCAAACCCGACGTGACGATTCAGAAATTCACCAACGGTGTGGATGCCGATGTGCCAACGGGCCCAATTCTGACCGTCGGTGAGACGGTGAACTGGACCTACGTGGTGCGCAACCCCGGTGAGTTCCCGCTGATTGATATTGTGGTCACGGATGATCAGGGCGTGACCGTCAGTTGTCCGATGACCACGCTGGACGTGGGTGCATCGATGACCTGTACCGGCAGCGGCGTTGCCACGGCCGGTCAGTACAGCAACTTGGGTTCAGTGAGTGCGCAGCCTACCGACAACGGTACGCCGTTTGGTGATCCGCGCATTGACTCGGATCCCAGCCACTACTTTGGTGCGGGCGCGGGTCTTACCATCGAGAAGCTCACCAACGGCGAAGATGCCGACACACCAACCGGACCGGAAATCACCGAAGACCAGCCGGTGATGTGGACCTACGTGGTGACCAACAACGGCAACGTCACGGTCAACAACATTACGGTCACGGATGATCAGGGTGTGAGCGTGAGTTGCCCGACCGATACGTTGGCGCCGGGCGCCACGCTTACCTGCACGGGCGAGGGCATCGCGACGGTGGGTCAGTATGTGAATATTGGGTCGGCGACGGGCCAGCCGGTGGATGACAACGGCAACCCGATTGGTGCGCCGATTGGCGACAGTGATCCATCGCACTATCTGGGTGTGGCCATCGCCACGGCAAGCATAGGCGACACCGTGTTTGTCGACACCGATCGTGACGGTATGCAGGACGCGGGCGAACCGGGTCTGCCGGGCGTCACGGTAAATCTGTGGACCGACGACAACAACGACGGCGTGCCCGACACGATCATCGCCACCGTGATGACCGATGCGAACGGCAACTATCTGTTTAGCGATCTCGATCCGCGCTTGACCTACTTCGTGCAGTTTGGTGCGGTGCCGGGGCAGCCCTTTACCACGCCAAACGTGGGCGACGACAGCACCGACAGCGACGCTGATCCGGCTACCGGTATCACGGGACCGATCACGTTGAACCCGGGTCAGAGCAATCTGACCATCGACGCCGGTGTCATAACGCTGAACTCAGGCGTGAGCATTGAGAAACTGACCAACGGTGAAGATGCCGATACGCCCACCGGACCGGTCGTGCCTGTGGGCGCTCCGATCACGTGGTCGTATGTCATCACCAACACCGGTGAGTTGACGCTCAGCAATATTGTGGTGGTGGATGATCAGGGCGTCGCGGTGACCTGCCCGGGCACGACGCTCGACGCCGGTGCAAGCTTTACTTGCAGCGGTAGCGGTACGGCCGTTGCCGGTCAGTACGCGAACATCGGCAGTGTGACCGGTCAGCCAAGCGACGGTGGTACGCCTGTGGGCGATCCCGTGTCGGGCAGCGATCCCAGTCATTACTTCGGTGCCGGCGGCGGTCTGACTATCGAGAAGACCACGAACGGCGAAGATGCTGATACACCAACCGGACCACAAATTGTGGAAGGTCAGCCTGTGAACTGGCAGTACACGGTGAGCAACACCGGCAACGTGACCGTCAGCGGCATTACGGTGAGCGATAATCAGGGCGTTGCCGTGAATTGTCCTGCCGACACGCTGGCGCCGGGGGCAACGCTTGTTTGCACCGGTAGCGGCGTTGCGGTTGTCGGCCAGTATATGAACGTGGGCAGTGCCAGCGGTCAGCCGGTGGATGACAACGGCAATCCGATCGGCGATCCGGTGGGTGACACCGATCCGTCGCATTACCTCGGTCTACCTTTGCCGACCGCAAGCATCGGTGACACAGTGTTTGTCGACAGCGATCGCGACGGTCTGCAGGATCCTAACGAGCCAGGTCAGCCGGGCGTTACGGTAAACCTGTGGATTGATACCGACGGTGACGGCGCGCCGGATCTGATCGTGGCGACCACGACCACCGACGCCAATGGCAACTACCTGTTTACGGATCTGGATTCGCGCGAGACCTACTTCGTGCAGTTTGGCGCCGTACCGGGTCTGCCGTTTACCACGCCAGATGCCGGTGATGATGCACTGGATTCGGACCCCGATCCGACCAGTGGCATTACACCTGCCATCGTGCTGCAGCCCGGTGAGTCCAACAACACCATCGATGCGGGTTTGATTCGCCTCAAGGGTGAAGTGGACATCGAGAAGCTGACCAACGGTGAAGATGCCGATACGCCAACGGGCCCCATCCTAACGGCAGGCGACGCGGTCAACTGGGAGTACATCGTCAGCAACACCGGTGAGCTGACCCTCACCGGCATTGTGGTCACTGACAATCAGGGCGTTGCCGTGACCTGTCCTGCTGACACGCTGGCACCGGGTGCGAGCTTTGTCTGCACCGGCAGCGGCACGGCGATCGCCGGTCAGTATGCCAACATCGGTAGCGTGACCGGACAGCCAATCGATGGCGGTGTGCCTATTGGCAATCCCGTGAGTGACAGCGACGCCAGCCATTACTTTGGCGAAGCGTCCTGCGTCGATGGCAACGTGGCCGATCACTTTAATCAAGTGTCGTACGACAACAACGACGGTTCGATGAATTGGAACGGTCCATGGGTTGAGAACGATCCGCAGGGCGGTGGCGCCAGCAGTGGTTCGGTGTCGATTGTGGACGGTCGTCTGCAACTCAATGATCGGCCTGACAGCCATCAAGCTCCGTCCATTGCGCGCGGCGTTGATCTGACCGGGTTTGAGGCGGCGATGTTGATGTTCGACTGGTCAACGACGTCGGCGGCCACCAAGAACGATGAAGCGGTAGTGGAAGTGTCCACCGATGGCGGCATCACGTTTACCACGCTTGCCATGTTTGAAAGCGTGCAGGGTCAGGTGGTCGGCGCTTCGGAGATGTTTGATCTGACGCCGTACATCTCGGCCAACACCATTATCCGTTTCCGCATCACGAATCTGTTTGGCGGTTCGCACGACGAGTTCTTTGTCGATAACGTCAGCATCGATAAGAAGTGCACGGCGCCGGTCTGCGTGGCGGGCGATGTGGCGGATCAATTCAATCGGGTGCGTTACGACAATAACGATGGCTCGATGGATTGGGCCGGTCCGTGGCTCGAGCACGATCCTCAGGGCGGCGGTGCCAGCGATGGTGCGATCCGCGTGGCCGACGGTGTGCTCATTCTGACCGACTATCCCAATAGTCATCAAAAGCCCAGCATTCGTCGTCAGGTCGATCTGTCCGGATATCCAGCGGCGATGCTGATGTTCGACTGGACCACCTCCAATGAAGTGGATCCCGATGATGAGGTCACACTCAAGATCTCCGACAACGGCGGACAGTCGTTTACGGTGCTTGACGTGTTCAGTGGCTATCACGGTGCGGCGAGTGGCTTTGAGACGTACGACATCTCGCCGTATATCTCAGGTGAGACGGTGATCAAGTTTGTGGTAACCAACAAGTTTGGCGGTCGCTGGGACAAATTCATGATCGACAACGTGCGCATTGATAAGAAATGCGACAGCGACGATTGTGTGGTGACGTCCGCTGCCAACCATGGACTGTGGTTCCAGAATCTCGATGGCAACGGCGGCGCGGATCGCTTCGACTTCCTGCCCGGCGCGCGCTTCACACGCAACGCGGATGGCACGGCGCGCCTGACCGGCGTGGCGCGCAAGCGTACCGATGCGGATGAATCGTTTGACGTCGACCTGATGCTGTCAGGTCGTACCACGACGCCACCGCCCGGTAGTCCGAAAAATAACTTCGGCGCCGATATCAGTGATTGGGTGTACTACCCGAACTGGAGCGGTACGCTGTTGGGTCTGGACGACTACGCGGGTGCGAGCTTGAGCGTCACACGACGCGGACCGTCGTTCCAGGTGGGCACCGGTGCCAACGATACGCAGGATGACGTGAACGTGTTCGGCGGTTCGGGCTGGTTCGACTACGTTACTGAGCGTCAGGGCGATCGCTGCCTGAATCTGGGGCGGGACTGCGTTGAGCACACGGGCAAAGGCGACTTCAATGTGCGCATTGATTGCGCCGATGACGGCGGTCAGGCCTGTGTCGCGAACGAAACGCAGTATCAAGCGTTGTTTCTGCCGAACTTCAACAACGACGGCATACTCGATCGCTACGATCTCGACGACGGTGCCCAGTTTGTGACGTTGGGCGACGGCACGGCACGCCTGACCGGGATGGCGTTCAAACAGGACGAGCCAAACTATCGTTTCAATGTGGACCTGATGCTCAGTGGACGTACCGACGTGCCACCACCGGGTAGTCCGTATAACCCGCAAGGCGCGGACCCGGCCGACTGGGTGTACTACCCGAATTGGAGCGGCACGCTCACGGGTGAGGCCTGGAACACCGGAGCGCTGCTCAACATCGAGCGTACTGGCGCGTCGTTTCAGGTAGGCACCGGCGCCAACGCCCATCCCAATGAGCAGTCGATCTTCGGTGGCTCAGGCTGGTTTGATTTCGAGACGGTGGACCAGCCCAATGATTGCCATTATTACGGCGACTGTATCGCGCACAGCGGTCACGGAGATGTGAACATTCAGTTGATGTGTCCCAACCCATGATGCGCTGAGTTGAGTGCCCGGGCGGCCCTGAAAAGGCCGTCCGGGCTTTTTATTGTGCGGTGGTGCTGTCGTCCACGAACGGCTTGATTATTAGCGTGTCCGCCGCAATCTGGTCCAGCACTTTTTCAGCCGTATTCCCAATCAGAAGGTTGCGCAGTGCAGAACGCGACACGGCGCCCATGACAACCAAATCGGCATTCTGATCCTGGGCGTGCTTGACGATTTCCTGAGCAGGCAGCCCCGGAATCACGCAAATTTGAGCGATATCAATACCCAACTCTTCAAGGATCGTGGCCAGACGTTCGCGATGGGCCGTCACAATCTCTTTGGTGACCACCTGAGCCTCAGCGATGGGTGCAGCAGCGATGCTTGAGCTCACCGTTACCGGTACCGCCACGTTCAATACGCAAAGTGAAGCGTTGTGACGCGCTGATATTTCGGATGCGTGGTCGAGAATTCGATAGTCGAGTTCGGCAGGCTTGTCATCCACATGCAGGGGATCGACGGCGGCCAAAATTTGTTTGTACTGATGTCCGCATTCGGGGCGCGCAAGTAGCAACGGCACCGGGCAGTGGCGGATGAGCTGCCAATCGTCGTTGGCACGTGTCAATGGACGCCAGCGACTCGGTCGTTCGCTCTGCGCAATCAGCATGTCGGCCTTTTGGTCGCGCACGAAATTGACCAGCGATTGCCAGCCATTATCCGTCCACACAACCTCGCATCGGACGTCCTGGTTTGCGAACTGCCCGGCGAGCGCGGCGAGTTGCTCTGTGCGGCTTGCCATCAGCAGGTCGCGCGCCTCGGCCACTAACCGGTGAGCAGGGTTTCCCTGCTCCTCCACCAATCGCTGATGAAAGATGTAATGAAACAGCACCACCCGATCGCCTGACTCGAGCAGCGCGTGTGCGGCAGCAATCGAAGCGGGCTCATCTTCTGTCGGGTCGGCAATGTCGATCACATAGGTCTTCAAACCGGTTCCCCGCGTCGACTCGGAATTGGCGTTTTCATCTGCAAAAGGTACCCTGTGGGTGTGATTGGCACAGCGCGGGGTATCCGCTGCCAACCCTCGGAAAATACTTAGATTGGCTACACGGCAAGGACCATGATCGACCGTCAGGAGACCATAGAGAACGCCAGTGACAAGCTTCTGGAGGCTTTGCTGGGTGCGGCCGTGGACGGCATCGTCGTGATCGACGAAAAGGCCAGAATTTTGTCGTTTAGTGCCGGGGCGCAAGAAATGTTCGGGTTCTCGACCGAATTCGTCATAGGGAAGAACGTCACGGTTCTGATGCCCGAGCCCTATCACGGCGAGCACGACGGCTACATGGATCGTTACCTTGAAACCGGGCAAGCACGCATCATCGGAATCGGGCGCGAGGTTAAGGCCCGCCACAGCGACGGCACCGTGTTCCCCATCGATTTGTCCGTGGGTGAGGCGCCCATGGGGGATCACTCGTTGTTTGTGGGCATCATGCGCGATCTGCGCCGCCGCACCAGCCTTGAAAACGAATTGAAAAGCGAACGTGCCCACGGGCGTCAATTGGAACGCTCACTCGAACACGTGCATCGCGTGTCGACGCTGGGTGAGATGACGGCCGGAATTGCGCATGAGATCAATCAGCCTTTGGCGGCCATCGCGACGTACGCCGATGCCGCGCAACGCTTTACGGCGCAGGACACACCTCAAGTTGAAAAGATCGCGTATGCGCTGAGCAGCATCGCGCAACAAGCAAGGCGGGCAGGCGACGTGGTGCAACGCATGCGCGATCTGGCGCAGCAGACCGAGACGCCGCGCGCCCTGCGCAATATCAACCATGTGTTACGCGACCTGTTGGTGCTGATGGAGACCGAGGCGCGCGACAGTGACGCGCCCATCAAACTGTCTCTGAGTGACGACCTGCCGGCTGTGAAAATTGACCCAGTGCAAATTCAGCAGGTGGTGATCAATTTGGTCCGTAATGGTCTCGAGGCGATGATTTTGCGGTCGCAAGCTGAGAAGGGCATTCGCATCGAGAGTCATGCGCATGCCGAAGGGGTAGAAATCGTGGTGATCGATCACGGTGAGGGCGTGCCGCTGGAGAAGGTGGACTCAATCTTTCTGCCGTTTGAGACATCCAAGCCCAGTGGAATGGGCATCGGTTTGTCGATTTGCAGTACGATAGTGCAGCGTCACGGCGGACAGCTTTATTGCGAACCTAACCCTGGCGGCGGTTCACGTTTTCGGTTTACGTTACCTGCTGCGGAGGATAGTGCGGGTGGAAATGAAAAATAGCGCCGGAGTAAGCGAGCAACGAATATATATCGTTGATGACGATACAGCCGTTCGCGACAGCCTCGGGTTTTTGATGGACTCGGTTGGCCTTGAGGCAAGAAGTTTCGAATCGGCCGCGGATTTTCTGGCGGCCTACGACAATACTCACGGTGTGTTGGTGCTGGACGTGCGCATGCCGTCAATGAGTGGTTTGGAGCTGCAGGAGATTTTGGCGGAACGCGGCTGCACACAGCTCAAGATCATATTCATCTCCGGTCACGGCGATATTGAAATGGCCGTTGAGGCCCTAAAACGCGGCGCCACGGATTTTCTGGCCAAGCCCTTTCGCGATCAAGACCTGTTGGATCGTATCCATCAGGCGCTGGACGGCAATCGTGCGCAGTTGGAAAAATCGGCGTCCGTGGCACAAGTCCGCGCACGTTTGGACACACTGACACCGCGCGAGCGCGATGTGCTGGCCATGGTGGCCGACGGTAAAGCCAACAAAGTGGTGGCGATGGATCTGAACATCTCTCAACGTACGGTTGAGATTCACCGTGCCCATGTGATGGAAAAAATGCAGGTGACGTCGCTGGCGCAACTGATTCGCCAGCTGCATCGCGCGGACTACTTTCCAGATTAACGATTAGTGATGATGCATGTGATGGTGAGCATGTGCGCCGTCCTCCGCAGCACCGAGCGTTGAGTACAGCGGCATGGCCGCCATCCACAGGCCGGCCAGAATCAAACCCAAGCCAAGCGCGCGACGTGAATGGAGACTGCGCAGCACGTGCAGTCGTGTGCCGGCCAGAGACAGACCCAGCAGCGCCGGCAACGTCCCGAGGCCGAAGGCCAGCATGACGCTGGCACCGTGGACGGCGCTGCCGGATACCGCGGCCACGGCGAGCATGCTGTAGACCATCCCGCAGGGTAGCCAGCCCCACAGAAGTCCCATGGCAAACAGGTCGACAGTGCGTCCCGCCGGGTTCAGGTGGCGTGTGAGCGGCGCGAGGCGGGCCCAGATGCGCATGCCGAGTCGTTCGAAGACGGAGGCGCCGCCGCGTCGCCGCAGCAGCTGCAGGCCGATCAGCAACATCACCACGCCCAGAGCAATGCGCAGGATTACCGACCAGCGTGCGACCCCGGCCGCATCACCCAGTGCGAAGCCAAGGTAGCCAAACACCGCGCCAATGATGGAATAGCTGACTAGTCGCCCGGAATTGTAAGCAAGCGCTCGCATGCCGGTCGCTGTGTGGCCCGGCGCGGCGGCAAGCGCTGTCATGGGCCCGCACATGCCAAGGCAATGACCGCTGGCCATAAAGCCTGCGAGCAGGGCGGCCGAGAATGTCATGGTCTGCATCATCATGAGGGCGGGGGTTCTTTCGGATCATCGAGCAGAACGCGCCATCCGGCAGAATCCAGATCATCAAACTGACGATGGCGGACCATCCAGAAAAAACCCCAGACCGCCAACGCGAACAGCGACAAACTGAGCGGTATTAGAACAAACAAAATTTTCATGCGGCGTCTCTTACGGCGTGAACTTTATCGGTGGTGAGCTGCTTAATATCAGGCGTCCGGGCCGGGGTCGGAGTCGTGTTCGGTAACGGCTGTGGTCGCACGGAGCGCTCGCCGGATCTTGCCAGACGTGCCGAGTTCAGCACCACAAACAGCGAACTCAACGACATGCCTAGTGCGGCCACACCGGGACCCACGAGCCCCGCGGCGGCAAGCGGCACGGCGATGACGTTGTAGCCGATGGCCCAGATGAGATTTTGACGCACCGTGCGCTGCCATTGTTGCGCGACCAGTGGAAGTTGGGCGAGAGCGTTTAAGCCCGAACTTGTCATGACAATATCGGCGCCACTTTGCGCGAGCTGTGCACCGCTTGCTACCGCTACCGACACATCGGCACCGGCCAGCAGCGTCGCGTCGTTGACGCCATCGCCGATGGCCAGCACCACATCGCCGCGTTCTTGCATGCGTCGCACGTGCGCCAGCTTGTCTTCAGGCAGGCATTGGCCAAAGCCGGTGTGCAGCCCAAGCGCGGTGACGGCCTCCATCACGCGCTCGTGGCGGTCGCCACTGGCAATGGTGCTGCGTATGTTCATTTCACGCAGTTGGGTAACGGTGGCACGCGCATCGTCGCGCCACTGATCACCCAAAACAACGCCGCCTAAGAAGCCGTCCTGATCACTGATCAGAATATTGGCGCGCAGTGCAAGCGGATGGCTGTTGGTGACACCGACAAAATCAGCCTGACCCGCGCGTAAAGTACGCAGGCCAACCATACCGCGCAGTCCGCGGCCGGCAATATTTTGCACAGCGTTTGCCGGACCGGCCGGCGTAATGTCACGAAACGCCTCGGCTAGCGGGTGCGTGCTGTGCGCTTCCAGACTTGCGATTAATCCAAGCAGTTCGTCTTCGTCAACGGCGAGCGGGTGCTCAGTATTGGTCATTACCGTCTCGATCACCGGCGTGCCGCGCGTCAGCGTGCCGGTCTTATCGAAGAGGGCCTGATTCACTTTGACGAGCGTCTCCACTGCATCCAACCGATTAACGAGTAGTCCGCTGGACGCAAGCTTCATCGCCGCCGCGGACAGAGCGGTGGGAATGGCCAGCGACAGAGCGCAGGGGCAGGTCACCACGAGAACCGCCAGAACAATACCCAGCGCGCGGCTCGGATCAATCCACCACCATACGGCGCCGACGAGCGTCGCCACAATGAGAAGCGCGAGTACGAAACGCGCCGCCAGGCGCTCGGTGAGGCGAGTGCTGATCGGGCGTTTATCGCGCGCCGTGGCAAGTGTTGAGGCAATGCCTGCGACGCGACTGCTGTCATCGCTGGCCGTGACCTGAACCACCAGCGAGCCGTCCAGATTCAGGCTCGCTGCCAAAACCTGATCGCCGGTCGTCCTCAGTACAGGTTCAGACTCGCCGGACAGCAAGGATTCGTCGATGCGCGCGCTGCCTTGTACAACGATGCCATCGGCGGCCACGGCATCACCGGCTCGGACCCGGATTCGATCGCCGGGTCGCAATGCGGTGCGTGGGATGGGCTGCGTTTGTTCATTGCTCTGGTCGACGAATTTCAGGGCGACGTCGGGCAGCATTGGCGCCAATGCGAGCTGCGAGTCCAGCGATCGATGTCTGACCATCATGGCGAGAAAACGTGCGCACAGCAGGAAGAACACAAACATGCTGACGGATTCAAAGTACGTTGTACCGCCGTCGCTGAAAAAGTGCAGGCAGCTCGCCCCGTAGGCAAGTATGAGCGCCAGCGCCACTGGCACATCCATACTCAAACGGCGACTCAGAAGCGCACGCAGCGCCCCGACCAGAAAAGGCGAACCTGCGTAAAAAACAACGGGTGTCGCCACCAACATCGACACCCCCAACAGGAGTTTTTCAATGGCCGGATCAATGCCCTCGAGGGCGCCAGCATAGGTTGCCACAGCAAACATCATTACCTGCATCATGCCCAGGCCACCGACCGCCAGCCGGCGCAGCAGACCGTTACGCTCCTGTGTGTGTATTTCGCGGGCACTGTTACCATCGAGTGGATGCGGGCGATAGCCCAGCCGCACCAGTTCACTGAGTGCATCGCTCAGCAAGATAGAGGCGGGTGACCAGCTCAGCGTGGCGGCCGAGCTTTGTACATCCATATTGATGTGTACGACGCCCTCAAGAGCACCGAGGCGCGTTTCTATTAGCCAGCCGCACGCACCACAGTGCAGGCCTTCAATAAATATATGAATCTGGCACAGGCCATCGTCGTCGCTTGGATACTGCGAATCAAACGCCTTCCAATGCGACAGCGATTCAAGATCTTGTGGCGTAAGTCGCTGCCCCGGCCCCTCGCGAAAGCGATAGTACGCAGCGTTGCCGCCGCTGATAATGAGCGTGGCCACCGCTTGGCAGCCGGCACAACAGACCGGTTGCTCCTCACCATTGATGTGCACCGTCAGGGCAAGGCCCTGTGGCACATCCTCATGGCAATGGAAGCAGGGTTTAGTCATCGTCTGGCAAAGCTGTGGTGGCGCGCATGTCGTCGCGCCACTCGCGATAATCCTGATCGCTCATGATGAGCTGGTCGTGGCCGTTGCTTGCGACCGTCAGCATCGCGATGCCGGAGATTATAGTAAATCCCAAAATGCCCGCAACGATCATCATGGTCGGTTCGCGAAACCAGGGAGTGGGTTGATCAGTTTTCATTCGTTACTCGGCATGGGGAAAAAGAAGTTGGTGGTGCGTTCTACTTGCACATTGTCGTCGCGCTCGGCGGTCAATATGACGGTCACCGGGATGCGGCCAACGCCGTTGGCTTGATGGGTGCGCAAACGAATGGGAAACGCCTGCGTTTGCGCAGCCGCCACGGTAAGTGCGGGTACGTCGGCGTCAAACCCATCAGCGCCCTGCAGTGACAGCGAATAGGTTTGCGCTTCATCGGTCATATTAATGACGCGCAGGGTATAGACGTTTTCTACCTTTTCGTCAGCGACCAGCCGGTAGAGCGCATTGCGATCACGAATGACTTCCATGCGCAGCGGCGTGCGCGTTGTGAGTGACACCAGCATGCCCGTTGTGATGGTTAAAAGCAGGGCGGTGTACAACAGGATGCGTGGTCGCAGGATCTTCGCGGGCGAACCGTTGTCAGCATTTTCAGTGGTGTAACGAATCAAGTTGGTGGGATAGTCCATCTTGGTCATGACGTCGTTACAGACATCAATGCACGCGGCGCACGCGATGCATTCGTACTGTAGCCCTTCCCGAATATCGATCCCGGTAGGGCACACCTGAACGCACAGCGTGCAGTCGATGCAGTCGCCAACGCCCTCAGCGCGCTCCGCGTTCTTTTTTCGCCCGCCGCGTGCTTCACCGCGGTTTTCGTCATACGCGATAATCAGCGTGTTCTTGTCAAACATGGCGCTTTGGAAGCGCGCGTACGGACACATGTATTTGCACACCTGCTCGCGCAGGTAGCCGGCGTTGCCGTAGGTCGCAAAGCCGTAGAAAAACAACCAGAACACGGCCCATGGATGCATCGACCAGGTGAGCGTGTCGGCCAACAAGCCGCGGATAGGCGTGAAGTAACCGACAAAGGTGAGGCCGGTCCACAGCGAGAACGTGATCCACAGAAACTGTTTGGCCGATTTGCGCATGAACTTCTCACGCGTCATCGGCCCGCGATCCAGTTTCATGCGTTTATTGCGTGGTCCTTCTGTCCAGCGCTCCAGCAGAAGGAATGCCTCGGTCCAGACCGTTTGGGGACACGCGTAGCCGCACCATAGGCGCCCGGCCAGTGCCGTCACAAAAAACAGGATGAGGGCGAGAATCAGCAACAGCAGCGCCAGATAGATAAAATCCTGCGGCCACAGAGTCAGACCAAAAATATGAAACTGTCGTGCAGGCAGGTCAAACAGCACTGCCTGGCGGCTGTCCCAGGTCAGCCATACGACGCCGTAGAACAAGCCGAGCAGCACGTACACGGCAACCCGGCGTAGCGTGGCAAACGGGCCCTTGACGTCGTGTGGATAGATTTTCGCCTGCTTCTCATACAGGGAGGCGGCGCTTGCGATGTTGCTCATGTGACGATCTTTTTCATTTAACGGCGATTGTCATCGTCAAGGGTGGGAAAGTCGTCAATGCGTCGTTCGGTCCGAATCAGCCAGGTGGAGAGTACGGACGAGGTAAAGGCAACGAGCCAGAAGAACAAAAAGCCGATGGAGTAGACCGCCTGATCGCTCAGCTGAAAATCGAACACGAAGGCTTGCTGCAATCTTGTTGCGTCGAGTTTGGCAAAAAACAACAGCGTGCCAAGGCACGCTGCCAGGAACGAAGGCCAGAGTGCGACGGCGATGCTGCGCTGACGCCAGTTCCAGTGTGCCATTGGGCTACTGTCCACCCGTGGTGCTGCCCGAATTCGCACCATTGAGCGTCATCACATACGCCGTCAGTAGCTTGATTTCGTGCGCCGTCAGGAGGTTTGTGTGCGCCGGCATATTGCCTGCGCGGCCTTCTGCGATGGTTTTGGTCAGAGCGGCGGTGTCGCTGCCATAAAGCCAGATATCATCGGTCAGGTTTGGCGCGCCGAGCACCTGCATGCCTTTGCCCGTCGGACCATGGCAGGCGATGCACAGCGTGTTGTAGTGCGCTTTTCCTTGTTCAAGCCGTGTGGTGTCAGCCTCTTTGCCGGCCAACGAACGAACGTACGCCACGGTGGCTTTGACGCCATCTTCACCCAGCGCTGCACCCCACGCCGGCATGGCACCGACGCGGCCGTTAGTGATGGTGGTGGTGATGGCGTTTGCATCACCGCCCCACAGCCAGTCCGAATCGGCCAGATTTGGAAAGCCACGTGCGCCGCGGGCGTCCGAGCCGTGACAGGTAGCGCAGTTTGCGCCGTACAGTCGACCGGCGATTTCCATACCCTCAGCGTGTTGGCCGAGTGTGGCGTAGTCCATGCTCGCCAGTTGGCTAAATTTTTGCTCGTAGACCGCGTCAATTTTACGGCGCTCTTCGAGGTATTGATCAACGGATGACCATTTCCCGGCACCGGCAAACGCGCCAAGACCCGGGTACCAGGCAAGATAGCCAAAGCCCCAGATAATGGTGCCGACGAACAGAAACAACCACCAGCGTGGCAATGGGTTGTTGCGCTCCTGCAGATCGCCGTCCCAGCTGTGGTCCAACGTTTCCATCGCGCCTTTTTGTTCATCACCCTGACGTGTCGTCCAGACAATGAGCCACAGACAGGCGATGATGTTGATTACCGAAAAGACGACGATAAACCAATGCCAACTACTGCTCATGATGGCTCTCCCTTGTTCGGCGTCGTCGTGTTGATGTAGGTATCTTCTTCCAGTGGCAACTGCGCGGCAGCGCCAAATTCTTGCTCGCGGCGACCCGAGTAAGCCCAGAACACCAAGCCAATAAACGCGGTAAAGACCAGAGCGGTCAGAAGGCCGCGAAGCAGGCCAATATCGATCAGTGATTCCATTACTGGCCTCCGGTGTTCATGTTGCTGTCAGTGGACGCGGCGGCGCCGGCCGGGGCGGCGTTGCGGCTAATATTGGTGCCAAGCCCCTGCAAATAGGCGATCAGAGCATCAAGCTCCGTCGCATCGCCGATCGCCTCGGCCGCGCCCGCGATTTGCGCATCGGTATAGGGATCGCCAAGCTTGCGCAGTGCGCGCATACGACCGGCGATGACGTCGGCGTCAACGGATGCCTTTGCCAGCCACGGGAAGGCCGGCATGTTCGATTCGGGGACCACGTCACGCGGATTGATCAGATGAACGCGCTGCCACTCGTCACTGTAGCGACCACCCACGCGAGCCAAATCCGGCCCGGTGCGCTTCGAGCCCCACTGATGCGGTCGATCGTAAACCGATTCTCCGGCCAGAGAGTAGTGACCGTAGCGACGGGTTTCTGCACGAAAAGGTCGAATCTGCTGTGAGTGACACAGGTAGCAACCTTCGCGTACGTAGACGTCGCGTCCGGCTAATGCGAGCGCGCCATACGGCTCGATACCCTCTGCCGGCTCGATGATCTGCGCCTGGGACACCAGCGGCACAATCTCAACCAGACCCGCGATACTAATCACGACCAGAATCAGGACACCCATCAAGCCAATGTTCTTTTCAACGATTTCATGTTTCATGCCGTAGCTCCCGCTGGTGCCATCACCGGCACCTCTTTGGCGTCTCCGCTCTGGGCCGTCTTGAACACGTTGTAGGCCATGATGAACATGCCCGCGAGCACCGTGATGCCGCCGATCAGACGCATCAGATAGTAGGGGTACGTCGCCACCAACGATTCAATAAAGGTATAGGTCAGCGTGCCGTCCACGTTGGTAGCGCGCCACATGAGGCCCTGAGTGATCCCAGCGATCCACATCGAAACGGTGTAGAGCACGATGCCGATGGTCATCACCCAAAAATGCGTATTGATCAGGCTGGTCGAATACATGTGCTCTCGCCCGAACAGTTTCGGCAGCAGGCTGTAGATACAGCCAATGGTCATCATCGCAACCCAGCCAAGTGCACCGGAGTGCACGTGACCGATGGTCCAGTCGGTGTAGTGCGAGAGTGCGTTGACCGACTTGATCGACATCATCGGACCTTCGAAGGTGGACATGCCGTAGAAGCTCAACGAGACGATCATAAATTTGAGCACCGGATCGTCGCGCAGTTTGTCCCACGCGCCGCTCAAGGTCATCATGCCGTTGATCATGCCGCCCCAACTTGGTGCCAGCAGAATTAGCGAGAACACCATGCCGAGTGACTGGGCCCAATCGGGTACCGAGGTGTAGTGCAGATGATGCGGGCCGGCCCACATGTAGATCGAAATCAGCGCCCAAAAGTGCACCACCGACAAACGATAGGAATAAATAGGGCGTTCAGCCTGCTTCGGTACGTAGTAATACATCATGCCGAGGAAGCCGGCGGTCAGGAAAAAGCCCACCGCGTTGTGCCCGTACCACCACTGCACCATCGCATCGATGACGCCGGAATAAACCGGATAGGAGTGGGTGAGTGAGGTTGGGATGGCCAGCGAATTGACAATGTGCAGCACAGCGATGGTCAGAACGAAGGCGCCGTAAAACCAGTTCGCAACGTAGATGTGTTTGACCTGCCGTTTAACGATGGTGCCAAAAAACACCACGGCGTAAGCCACCCAAACCACGGCGATCAACACATCGATGGGCCAGATCAGTTCGGCGTATTCCTTACTTTGGGTCAGACCCAGTGGCAGCGATATCGCGGCTAACACGATGACCGTTTGCCAGCCCCAGAATACGAATGCCGCGAGCTTGTCGCTAAACACTCGTGTATGACAGGTGCGCTGCACGACGTGCAGTGACGTGCCAATCAGCGCGCTGCCGCCAAAGGCAAAGATCACCGCGTTGGTGTGCAGTGGCCGCAATCGACCGTAGCTGAGCCAGGGCAATTCAAACCCAAGCGTCGGCCAGTAAAGTTGAGCGGCGATAATAACGCCAACAAGCATACCGACGATCCCCCAGACCACCGTCATGATGGCGAACTGGCGAACGACACGATCGTTATAGGTATTAGCGCTATTACTATTAGCGAGGTCCATGAAAGACTCCTGCGATGACCTTGGAATAAGGATGAGCGCTATTGTGCGGACCGAGTCTTTGCAGACCCATCCGGGATGGCCGTACGGACCGTCGGAAAATACTTAGGTCGCTATTCTCCGTTTCATGAAATTTGTTTCGTGTCTGCTATATTTATTAGCAACACAGCGCATTACCCAAGGCAATTAGCATGGCGAACAGCACCGCAAATCTCATTTCGATTCGCCGCCGAGTGAAGGCATTTGTCGGCGCTCAGAAACGCAACCCGGATCGATATCGCATACTTGCGGAAGGGGACTCGTGGTTCACCACACCTGTAGAGGGGTGGGAGGGCCCGACGCTGATTGATAGCCTGAAGCGCCATACGGAAAATCGCCGGCGCCCGTTTAATGTGCTGTCAGTGGCCAATCCCACAACCGAGCTGCGCAACACGATCGTGAACGACAATATCGATTTCGCGTTGGCGACGTTTGCGGACTGGCTCGGCAATCAGAGCTACGATCTGGTTCTGCTGAGCACGGGTGGCAACGATATTCTTGGCGTCGAAATGCGCCAATTGCTGCGCGACCCCACGGAAGATGCGGACGTGGCGCGCTGCCTCGCGGATGCCACCACGCCGCAGGCGGTGGCCCGGTGTGTCGTCAATTGTGCGGCCTATCGCGAGCGACTGTCCGTGATGGCCGAACGATTGGGGCGCTTTCGTGGCGACGTGCTCAAGCCCTCTGGGCTTTCCAAAGCGCGTGTACTGATTCACGGCTACGATTATCCGATCCCGGATGGACGAAGAATGGAAGTACTGGGTGGCCTGATTAAGCTCGGGCCCTGGCTCAAACCGGCCTTCGATGCACGCCACATTCCCGAGGAAGCGCGCCAGCCCGCGCTTAAGCTTCTGATCGATGAATTTAACGCAATGCTGCGTCAAGTGGCGCTATCCCAGCGCTTGTTTCACTACGTGGATTTGCGTGGCACGTTGGCCGGGGCGGAGGACTGGGCGGATGAAATTCATCCGCACAAAAACACGGGCGTGCGCAAAATCAGCGGCAGACTGCAAAGTGCCATCAAGCAAATTCGCGACGGTCGCGCCGGCTCAATCATCGAGGGCGATGCGACGCTCGACGAATTCAGTTGCTAGTGGTCGTGCCGGCCGCAGATTCACCTTCATCCGGCTGCGCCGGCAGACTTGCGCGCAACACGACATAGCCAAGCACACCTGAGACCAGTGAGCCGACGATGATCCCCAAGCGTTCGTCGAACAGCAGGTTCACGCCGGTTTCCTCAAACGCCAGCGAGCCAATAAACAGGCTCATTGTGAAACCGACACCACACAGTGCCGTCGTACCGTACAAACTCAGCCACGACACGCCGCGTGGTAGCGAGGTGAGTCCGAGTTTGATGACCAGTGCGCAAGCACCAAAAATACCGACCTGTTTGCCAACAATGAGGCCCAGAGCAATGCCGAGCGGTACGCCGTGCATGAGCTGGTCGAACCCCACGCCGGACAAATTGATACCGGCATTGGCGAAAGCAAACACCGGCAACACAAAGAATGCCACGATGGTGTGCAGATCGTGCTCCAGTGATTTAAGCGGCGAATACTCCGGGTTCTGCCGATCGCGCATTGGAATAAACAGCGCGAGGATGACGCCGGCGAGCGTCGCGTGGACGCCGGACTTCAGGGTGGCCACCCACATGATCAAACCGATCACGATATAGGGGCTGTGGGCGGTCACGTTGCGCCGATTCAAAACGGCCAGCACCGGAATGCAGCAGCCGGCAAACAACAATGCGGAGAACGAAATTTTGGCGGTATAGAAAATAGCCACTATGGAGATCGCCGCCAAATCATCAAAGATGGCCAGCGAGGTCAGAAATACCTTAATTGACACCGGCACACGGGAGCCCACCAGCGTCAGGATGCCCAGCGCAAACGCGATATCCGTGGCCGCCGGAATCGCCCAGCCCTGAATCGCGACAGGGTCTTTGTAGTTGAATGCCGCGTAAATAAGCGCGGGGATCGCCAGTCCGCCGATCGCTCCAACACCGGGCAAAATGACGTTGCGCTTGTCAGACAGCTCCCCCTCTGTGAGCTCGCGTTTTAGCTCGAGGCCCACCAGGAAAAAGAACACGGCCATCAAGCCATCGTTGATCCACAAAAGCAGCGGCTTGTCGATGACGAGCGCCCCCACCTGCACGGCGACTGGCGTTGAGAGCAACAAATCGTAGTATTGCCGCAACGGAGAATTGGCCAACACAATGGCCAGCGCCGCCGATCCCATCAGCAAAATGCCGCCAGCGGATTCCAATTTGAAAAACGCGGTGATGAAGGAAGAGGGGGTACTGTTGGCGGGCTTGTGCACGGGGTGAGCTATCCTTTGCGAGAGTGTGCGCGCAGTTTACAATGCCTGCCTCGAAATTAACGTATCAAAAGGAAACACAGCATGAAAACGGCGACCATTACCACCAGTCGAGGCGCGATCAAGATCGAGCTGCACGCGGAAAAGACCCCAAAGACGGTCGCTAATTTCCAGAAGCTGGTGGACGAGGGCTTTTACAACGGCATCAAGTTTCACCGCGTGATTCCGAATTTCATGATTCAGGGCGGCTGTCCTGAGGGGACCGGCACCGGCGGGCCAGGCTACAAGTTTGAGGATGAGTTTCATCCCGAACTGCGTCATACCGGACCGGGTGTCCTGTCGATGGCCAATGCTGGCCCCAATACCAACGGCTCGCAGTTTTTCATCACTCACGTTCAATGCGCGCATCTGGATGGCAAACACTCGGTGTTTGGTCAGGTACTCGAGGGTCAGGACGTGGTGGACAGCATCGAACAAGGTGATGTCATGGAAAGCGTCGTCATCGAAGACAGCGAAGTCGGCTAGTACTTTTTGGGGTATTCAAACGCAATGTAGCGACCGGTGCCTGGCACGATCTCGTGCCAGGCTTTGACATTAAATTTGCAGATGAAAATGGCTGCGGTGGGCATGTGCTCGATCGCGGCATCGGTCAGGGTTGAGGCAAACTGCGTGATGCCGGGGTTGTGACTCACCAACATCAGCGTCTCGACGTTGTTATCGCACAACTGCACCAACGATAAAAAAATGTCGCTGTTGGCCATGTACAGCTCGTCGGCCAGCACCACGCGTGAGGCCGGCATTTTGACGTAAGGCGCAATAATCGACGCCGTGTGTTTGGCGCGCTCGGCCGGACTCGACATAATCATGTCTGGAAACAGATTGCGATTGGCAAGGCGATCACCCATGGTCGGCACGTCCCGTCGACCTCGATCGTTCAGCGGGCGCTTGTGGTCCGGCAGGCGATCATCTTCCCAGCTCGATTTGGCGTGCCGCATTAGCAACAGCGTCTTCATATCAGTACATCATTCCCGTTTGTAGCTGCGCGTCCTGCGACATCATCGAGCGGTCCCAGGGCGGATCAAACACCAGATCGACGGCCACATAGCCCACCGTCGGAATCATGGTCACTTTGCTGCGCACGTCCTCGACCAAAATGTCGCCCATGCCGCAGCCCGGCGCCGTCAGCGTCATATCGATCGATACGTTGCGTTCACCGGCATCGTTGGTTTCAACGTCGCAACGATAGATCAAGCCAAGGTCCACAACGTTGATGGGTATCTCAGGATCAAAACATGTTCGCATTTGTGCCCAGATGACGTCTTCTACATCGGCATCACTGGCGTTGTCGGCAAGTGTTGGCGGCGGTACGGGTTCTTTGCCTAATGCATCGGCGTCGATACCCGCAATGCGGAACAGGCTGCCCTCGATGTAGACCGTAAAGCTGCCGCCGAGTGCCTGGGTGATATAGCCGATTGAGCCTTCGGGCAGCGTCACGGCATCGCCTGAGGGAATCAGTACAGCATTGCAGAGGCGATGTAATGTGAAGGGTTCGCTATTGTGGTGAAACATCGTTGTTGAGCTTCCGGGTTTGGCCAGAGTGAAGAAGTTATTCGGTTGAGGCGCCGTCTTGCGCATCATCGAGCGCGGCGTGCAGAGCGTGCCAGCTTAAGTTGGCGCATTTAATCCGCGATGGATACTGGCGCACGCCGCCAAGGGCGGCCAGTTTGCCCAGAGCGTCCAGATCCTGCTGGTCGCCTTGATCGGTAAACAGGGTGCGCATGCGTTCGAACAGCTTGTGTGCATCGCTGAGCGAACGGCCGTAGAGCGCTTCGGTCAACATGGAGGCGGAGGCCACAGAAATAGCGCAGCCGCTGCCCTCAAACGCAATATCGGTGATGGTGTCGCCATCCACCGTCATGTACAGGTTCAGCTTGTCACCGCACAGCGGGTTGAAACCCTCGGCCTGATGCGTGGGCGCCTCGATGCGACGAAAATTGCGCGGGCTGCGATTGTGGTCGACGATCACTTCTTTATACAGATCTTGCACGTCCATTAGCCGAGCACCTCGCGTACCTGATCGAGCGCCAGAACCAGTCGATCAATATCCGACCGATTGGTGTAAATGCCGAACGACGCTCGTGACGTTGCCGGCACATTGAAAAATTCCATGACCGGCATCGCGCAATGATGACCTGTGCGGATGGCCACACCCTCGCCATCCACAATGGTGCCAATGTCGTGCGGATGAATCGTGCCAAGCGTGAACGAGACCACGCCGCTTTTGTGCGCGGCCGTGCCAATGATCGTGAAGTCGTCCGCGGCCAGCCGTTGGTTGGCATACTCAAGCAGGCTGGCTTCATGCGCGGCGATGGCCGCAAAGCCCACGCCCTGCAAAAAGTCGCAGGCGGCGCCCAGGCCGACGGCGCCGGCAATATTTGGCGTGCCGGCCTCAAATTTGTACGGTAGTTCGTTGTACACCGTGCGTTCAAAATTCACGGCCAGAATCATGTCGCCACCGCCTTGCCATGGCGGCATCTTGTTGAGCAGGTCATGACGCCCGTACAGCGCGCCGATGCCGGTGGGGCCGTACATTTTATGGCCGGACAGTGCGTAGAAATCGCAGTCGATGTCCTGCACGTCCACGGCCAGATGTGGCGTGGCCTGCGCCCCATCAACCAACACCACCGCACCGTGTTCGTGCGCCTTGCGCGTAATCTCTTTGACTGGATTGACCGTGCCCAACGCGTTGGAAACGTGTACCACGCCCACAACGCGCGTGCGCTCGTTCATTAACGAATACAGGTGATCCAGGTCTATTTCGCCATCGCGAGTGATGCGCGCGACTTTCAGCGTGGCGCCCGTCTGTTCGCACACCATCTGCCACGGCACAATGTTGGAGTGGTGCTCCATCCATGTGATCAGAACTTCGTCGCCGGGACCGAGGTTGCTGCGACCATAGCTTTGGGCCACAAGATTAATGGCCTCGGTGGTGCCGCGCGTGAAAATAATTTCGTTGTCCTGCCGCGCATTCAAAAACTGCGCAACCTTGTGTCGGGCCCCCTCAAACGCGTCGGTGGCACGCTGGCTAAGCTCATGCACGCCGCGGTGGACGTTCGCGTGGTCGTTGGAATCGTACGCCGCCACAGCGTCGATCACGGACTGCGCGCGCTGCGATGAGGCCGCGCTGTCCAAGTACACCAAGGGCTTGCCGTGTACGTCTTGATGCAGGGCAGGGAACTGCGCGCGCACCGTCTCGACATCAAACGTCGTGGCGTGGTTCAGGGTTTCCGCGGCGGTGCTCATGACGAGCTCTCCTTCACCTGTGAGGCAAGAAATTCGGTCAAAGTGTCGCCCAGCGCGTCGGCCATGGCGGGTTCAAGACCCGACAGCGTGCTGCGCGCGAACGCATCGAGCAGCAGGCGCTGTGCCGTTTGCGGGTCCAGTCCGCGGCTGCGCAAATAAAACAACGCCTGCTCATCGAGCCGACCTACCGTGGCACCGTGTGAGCAGCGCACGTCGTCGGCGTAAATCTGTAGCTCGGGTTTGGTATCAATTTGCGCGCTGTCGTCCAGCAGCAAGTTGTCGTTACTTTGAGCCGAGGTAATTTTCTGTGCGTTTTCGCGCACGATCACCTTGCCATTGAACACCCCGTGGCCCGCGCGTCCAATGATGCCGCGGTAATTCTCAACGCTGTGCGTCAACTCGCTGACGTGATCCACGCTCGTGTGGTTATCAATGTGCTGACCTTTGCCTGCGACAAACGTGCCGCACAATGAAACGCGCGCACCGGGCGCATTCAGCGCCACATTCATGTCATTACGGGTGAGCGTGCCGCCGAGCGAAAGATTAAAGCTATCGAGCGCAGCATCCCGTGCCAGCTGGGCGTCAACGCGCGTGAGGCCGTGACTTGACGCGTTGTCGCGGGCGACGCTTATGTATTGCATGCGCGCGCCGTCTTCGAGCAACAGTTCGCTTAGCGAGTTGCTAAAACCCCCGCGTCCAATGCGGCGCTCGACTAACGTAGCTTTGCTGTTGACGCCCATGTGCATGAGAAGTCGCGGGCTGCTCAAACCCAGCGCATCCGTAGCGAGCTGCCAATCAATAATTAACGGCTCGCTCAGCTCGGTATTGCTGTCGATGGACAGCAGTACGGCGTCTGCGGCAAACGCATCATTCAAATCAATCAATGCACCGTTGGCACCGCTAACCCCCAATTGCTGGCACAGGGGGTGATTGGCCGCCAGTGCATCGCGCAAGCGCAGGGCGGTGACGCCGGCTGGCGCGGTTGGCGGCGCCGCAAGCTGCACCGGATCGGCTTGCCACAGCCACGCGGGGAAGGGCAGCGTGGTCTCGTGCGCGCCGCTGGCATTCGCAGCAACCAACGGTGCATCGCGAAACGCACGCAGGTTGGTATAGCGCCAGTCTTCTTCGCGTGGGCCGGGGAAGCCGGACTGCGCAAAGCGTTCCATTGCGCTGCTCTGACGTTGCGCTAACGATGTCGGTGCAGCGGTATCGGAGGCGCGCATACGGGCGTGTGCGTCCAGCAGCGGTTGGGTTTCGGGCAAGGCTGCGGCCATCAGGCGATATCCCGTCGCAGCCAGTCATAGCCACGCTCTTCAAGTTCGAGCGCCAGCGACTTGTCGCCGGACTTAACGATGTCGCCACCTGACAGCACGTGCACAAAGTCTGGTTGGATGTAGTCGAGCAACCGCTGGTAGTGCGTTACCATAATGATGACGCGATCTTCGCTGCGCAGCTGATTGACGCCCTTGGCGACCACCTTGAGCGCATCGATATCGAGGCCCGAATCGGTTTCATCCAGTACGGCCAAACGCGGTTCGAGCATCAGCATTTGCAAGATCTCGTTGCGCTTTTTTTCGCCGCCCGAGAAGCCTTCGTTGACGCCGCGTGACAAAAACGCTTCGTCCATTTCCATGAACGCCATGTTTTCTTTCACGGATTTCAAGAACTCAAACGCGTCGAGTTCCTGTTTGCCCTCAAACGTGCGCTTGGCGTTGACGGCCGCTTTGAGCAGGTACGCGTTATTAACGCCGGGAATCTCAACCGGGTATTGGAACGCCAGAAATACGCCAGCTCGTGCACGCTCTTCGGGTTCCAGCTCGAGTAAGTCCTCGCCGTTATAGGTGACGCTGCCGCGGGTTACCTCGTAACCATCGCGACCAGCCAAAATGGCGGCAAGTGTGCTTTTGCCAGAACCGTTGGGTCCCATGATGGCGTGCACTTCGCCGGCATTGGCCGTGAAATCAAGGCCTTTCAAAATGGGCTTGTCGCCGACGCTTACGTGCAGATCTTTGACGCTGAGAAGAGGGGATGACATTAGCCGACGGCTCCTTCGAGACTGACATTGAGTAGAGCCTGCGCTTCCACGGCAAATTCCATGGGCAGCTCCTTGAATACGTCTTTGCAAAAACCGTTCACGATCAGGTTGACCGAATCTTCTTCGGATAACCCGCGCTGACGGCAGTAAAACAACTGATCCTCACCGATTTTCGATGTGGTCGCTTCGTGTTCCACTTTGGCGCTTTTGTTTTTGACTTCGATATACGGATACGTGTGAGCGCCGCAGGTCGCGCCCATCAACAGCGAATCGCACTGAGCGTAGTTGCGCGCGCCGTCGGCGGTGGGCAGCACCTTCACGAGTCCGCGGTAAGACTGCTGCGCGTGTCCGGCCGAAATGCCTTTGGAGACAATCGTGCTCTTGGTATCACGCCCGATGTGAATCATCTTCGTGCCGGTGTCGGCCTGCTGATAATTGTTGGTGACGGCGACAGAATAAAATTCACCCACGGATTCGTCGCCGCGCAACACGCAGCTGGGGTATTTCCAGGTAATGGCCGAACCCGTTTCCACCTGAGTCCACGATATTTTGCTGCGCGCGCCGCGACACTCGCCGCGTTTGGTCACAAAGTTGTAAATACCACCCACGCCGTTTTCATCACCGGGATACCAGTTTTGGACGGTAGAGTATTTGATGTCGGCATCGTCAAGCGCGACAAGCTCGACCACAGCCGCGTGCAGCTGATTTTCATCACGCATCGGGGCCGTGCAGCCTTCAAGGTAACTGACGTGGCTACCTTCATCGGCAATGATCAGCGTGCGTTCGAACTGACCGGTGTTGGCCGCATTAATTCGAAAGTAGGTGGACAGCTCCATGGGGCAACGCACGCCCTTCGGGATGTACACAAACGAACCGTCCGTGAACACAGCAGAATTAAGCGCTGCGAAGTAGTTGTCGTAGTGCGGCACCACGCTGCCCAAGTATTTCTTGATCAGCTCGGGGTGAGAATGCACCGCTTCAGAAAACGAGCAAAACACCACACCGGCCTCGGCGAGCTTTGACTTAAACGTGGTGGCGACCGAGACGCTGTCAAACACTGCGTCAACGGCGACGCCTGCCAGTCGCGCGCGCTCGTGCAGAGGAATGCCGAGCTTGTCGTAGGTTTCGAGCAGCTTCGGGTCCACCTCATCCAAGCTTTGCGGTTTGTCTTTTTCGGACTTCGGTGCAGAGAAATACGAGATGGCCTGATAATCGATCGGCTCGATACCCAAATGCGCCCACTCCGGCGGGGTCATCTTGAGCCAGCGTCGATACGCTTTGAGGCGCCACTCCAGTAAAAATTCCGGTTCGTCTTTCTTGGCGGAAATAACGCGAATGACGTCCTCATTCAAACCCGGCGGCAACGTGTCCGACTCGATGTCAGTGACGAAACCATGCTCGTAGCTGCGTTCTAAATGCTTTTCGACGTCTTCGTTGGCACTGGCCATGGGTGGATCCTTAGACTTTTAAGAGGTAGCTGGGCGGACGGCCAGGCCGTCGCCGAGGGAGAATTGAACGGTTAGCGTGTGCTCATTGCACAGCTGCGTAAGGGAAACATCTTCGAGCGACTGACGAATCAGTCGGTTGATGTGCTGCCAGCTTTGGCCAACGCCACAGGAATGTTCGAGACGGCACTGGCTGTCGCTGGCACTGCACTCGGTGAGGGTGACCGGGCCTTCCAGCGCGTCGAGAATTTCGGCCGCGGAGATGTCTTCAGCCGGACGTGACAAAGCATAGCCACCGGAAGCACCGCGGTATGACGCTACGAGCTCGGCTTTGCTAAGCATTTTCAGCAGTTTGCGCACCGTCGGCAGCGCCAGTTTGGTTTCCGCTGCGATCTCACTGGCGGCGAAAATTCGGCCGGGCTCGGCCGCAATGTGGGCCAGCACCATGGTGCCGTAGTCGGTCATCTTGCTCATACGCAACATGGCGTAAATCCCTGCCAGACAGGCGAATTAAAGAAAGGCGACTATTTTAGTCCTATTTGCCGTCAAACGGAAGCGCCGGACGGTCTTCGTTGGGGCACTTACCGCGTTCGGTTGCGATTCTGGTTTTGCTGACTCGGACGCGGGCGGCGTCTCTTTGGCAGGTACTTCTTGATCTGATCCAGTCGCGCTTCGGCGCGCGAGATCTGGTAGTCGTGAATACGTGGGGAGGCGAGGGCGAGTCGAAGTTGATCGAGCGCCATAAACAGCTCGCCACGCAGGACATGAAATTCCGACATGTAGTAATGCGCGTTGGCATCGTCGCCCTCGGCGCTGGCGGCCAGTGCCAGCAGCCGGATCTGATCTTCGTTGTAGCTCACGTTATTGATCAGGTCCAACACCACTTCGTGGGCGCGTTCAGGATTGTCGTCACCCATCAGCGCATCGGTGTAGGCCATGGTGAGCGGTACGTTGCGCGGAAACAGCTCATAGCCTTTATCAAACACTTCCATGCCGCGTTCGCTATTGCCGGCGGCCAGATTGGCTTGCCCGGTGAGTGTGTAGTACGCCACGTGTTCCTCATCGTTGCGCAGCAGGCGCTCCATGATCGGGACGGCACGCTCGGCTTCACCGGCGCGCATCAGCGCAAATGCATAGCCGTATTGGGTGGCAGCGGGTGCTTCGGACGGATGACCGTCGATGCGTGCTTCAAAGCGCTTGACGGCCGTCAGCGCGGAATCTTGCGCGAGCACTTCTGCCCGCGCTTTGACCAGGAAATAATTCAGCGAACTCGGGACGGCACGTGGCCCGATCTGCAGCGCGCGCTCGCGTGATTCGGCGATACGATTGCTCGTGACCGGGTGGGTGCGGAAAAACTCCGGCATCTGCGAGCCGCCCGCGGCCGTGCGCCGTGACATGGTCTCGAAAAACGCCGGCATCGCCAGCGGATCGAACCCGGCATCAGCGAGAAAGCGAATGCCCACTCGATCTGCCTCGTACTCGTTCGCCCGCGTGAAGTTAATGCGGCTTTGTGCAGCGCTGCCCTGAGCGACCGCCACGGCGGCTTGCATGGCGTCGCCGCCGGCACCGGTTGCGGCACCAACCAAAATCGCGGCCACCATCGCGGCTGTGGTAATTAGTCCGTTTTGTCCGGCGGCTTCAACGGAGCGCGCCAGGTGACGCTGACTCACATGCGCCACTTCGTGCCCAAGTACGGCGGCCAGTTCGCTTTCGCTTTGGGTCGCCAGCAACAGACCGGTGTGCACGCCAACAAAACCACCGGGCAGCGCGAACGCATTGAGATCGGGCGCATCGATCGCGAAAAACGTGAACGACAAGTTGCCCTCATGCGCATGCAGCGACAGCTGCTGACCCAGCGACTGGATATATTCGGTAATTTGCGGATCAGTGACCAGATCGCCTGAGGCGCGAAGCTGGCGCATGATCATGCGTCCAATTTTCTGCTCTTCGGAGGCGGAGAGCACCGAACCGGCCGAATAGCCAATGTCGGGCAGCGCATCCTGCGCCACGGCCGGCTGGCCCAGCAACAGCAGGCACAGCAGGGCGACGAGACGAATTGGACGTTTTGAATGCATATTCACTTCCCTTAGGACCGGTACCGGCGTCTGAGGTTCCCGCGGGTCAAAGGATATCAGACGCGTAGTCGGCCAGACGCGAGCGCTCGCCACGCAGCAGCGTGATGTGGCCCGAATGGGGCCAGGTTTTGAAGCGATTGACCACGTAGGTCAGGCCAGACGTCGTTTCGGTCAGGTACGGTGTATCAATTTGTGACACGTTGCCGACGCACACCAGCTTGGTGCCGGGTCCCGCGCGCGTGATCAGCGCCTTCATTTGTTTTGCCGTGAGATTTTGCGCTTCATCGAGGATGACAAAGCGATCCACAAACGTGCGCCCGCGCATGAAGTTCATGGAGCGAATTTTGATCCGGCTGCGCAGCAGGTCGTTGGTGGCCGCGCGGCCCCATGCGCCGCCTTTGTTGTTTTGGGTGAGCACCTCGAGGTTGTCCATGAGCGCGCCCATCCACGGCTCCATTTTCTCCTCTTCGGTGCCGGGCAGGAAACCGATGTCCTCGCCCAGTGGCACGGTGACGCGGGTCATGATGATCTCTTTGTAGAAGTTGTCATCCAGCGTCTGTACCAAAGCGCCGGCAAGCGTTAACAAAGTCTTGCCCGTACCCGCCGCACCGAGAATGGTCACGAAGTCGATGTCCGGGTCCATGATCAGGTTGAGCGCGTAGTTTTGTTCGCGGTTGCGGGCATTGATGCCCCACACGGCGTGCTTCTCGTTCTCGAAATCGGCGGTCAGCTCTATCACCGCCCCTTCATCATCGATGCGTCGGACCACCGCATCGAAGCCCTCGCCCTGCGGATCACTGATAAATTCGTTGGGTGTCCAACGCTCTACCTCGGGTCCGTTGACGCGATAAAACGTGCGCCCGTCTTCCTGCCAGGAGTCCATTTCCTTGCCGTGGGTGGACCAAAAATCGGCCGGTAATTCGTTGGCGCCGGTGTACAGCAGATCGACATCATTGAGCGTTTTGTCGTTGTAATAATCTTCGGCGTGCAGGCCAAGCACAGCGCCTTTAATGCGCAGGTTGACGTCTTTGGACACCAGTGTGACGCGCTCGCCGGGACGCATGGCCTGCAGCCCAAGCGTGCAGGCCAAAATACGATTGTCCGCCGACTGACCGGGGAGTGAATCGGGCAAAGTCCCGGAAGCGGGCGTTGTTTCGAAAAACAGCCGGCCTGCGCTGCGCGTCTCGCCACCGCCCAAATCGAACGGGGCGGCCAGAGGAATACCCTGATCGATGGCGGTCTTGTCCAGGTTGTTGATCAGGTCGTCAATAAAACGCGAGAACTGACGTGCGTTACGCGCGGCCTCGGACATGCCTTTTTTACCGGCATCGATTTCCTCGAGCACCATCATGGGCAGGTAGACGTCGTGCTCGTCAAAGCGAAACAACGCGGTGGGGTCGTGCATCAATACGTTGGTATCGAGCACGAAAACGCGTTTGTCAGATCCTGCCGTCATGTGAGCGCCTCGCCTATAATCCCTTTAGCGCCTCAAGGACCTCGTCGACGTGGCCTTTCACTTTGAGTTTGCGCCACTCGTGGGCCAGTTTGCCGTTTTCATCAATCAGAAAAGTGCTGCGTTCGATGCCCAAGACTTTGCGGCCGTACATGTTTTTTTCCTTGATCACATCGAACAGTGTGCAGACTTTCTCATCGGCGTCGCTGATCAATTCGAACTGGAAGCCCTGTTTGGCGCGAAAGTTCTCATGGCTTTTGAGGCTGTCACGCGAAATGCCGAATACGCGTGTTTTGCGAGCGCGGAAGCGACGAAAATTGTCACGAAAATCCTGACCCTCGGTGGTGCAGCCCGGCGTGCTGTCTTTGGGGTAGAAATACAGCACCACCCGCTCGCCCTTGTAATCGGACAGTTTGAACGTGAGGTCGCTGGTCGCAGACGCACTGAAATTTGGCACTTTCTTGCCAACCGCAATTTTGCTCATGACGAAGTGTTCTCCCTGAGGTTATTGTTGATGGCGCGAGTCTACCGACTGTGGTCGTCGCAGGCTGTATCAGTTTTTAACGGGTTCCAAAATCGCGTCGAAATTAAAATGGTCGCACAGCTCCATGAAGGCCTCGCGCAGCGACGCGATGTGCGTATTGTCCGGCAGGCTGATGATCATTTGCAGATTAAACATCTGTGCGCCGGTGTGAGCGGCTGCGTAGCGTTTGCTGGTCATTTCCGTGATCGCGATGTTGTGGGTGGCCAGGAATGACGCCAGCGTGTTCACGATGCCGGCTTGATCCAGGCAGACCAAATCGATGGCGTAGGGGATTTGATTCGCGCGCGCCGGGACCGGATTGGTGTCCAATAGCTGAATTTGCAGGTCCTGAGCCTTCGCGACCACATCCAGCGCACTGTTGAGCTTGCTGTGCGAGTGCCAGTTGCCGCTGACCATAATCAGCATGACGAACTGGGAGCCCATCGTGGCGAGGCGAGATTCGACGATATTGCAGCCGCAATCGAGGAGAGTGGTGGTGACGTGGCGAACCAGACCGGCCCGGTCGCTGCCGATAGCCGTTACCAAAATGTGTTGGGTCATGCCTTGAGTGTACCGTGTCACCGTGCCCGCGCAAGTCGGGCACTTTATTAATAGAGGGCTGCCCGCTAACATGCGCCAAGCTCGAAACCTTCACTGCGTCGGTGCGGTCATAGCAAGGTAAGGGCAGGGGGTTTTGGCAAACATGTTTCACGGTAGTCTGGTGGCGCTCGCCACCCCGTTTGATCGCAATGGCGAGCTCGACTTGCCGGCGTTTGATCGCCTGATCGCGATGCATGTGGCGGCGGGTACCGCCGGCGTGGTGGTTGCCGGGACCACGGGGGAATCGCCCACGCTGAGCCTGATTGAGGTGGTGCGGTTGACGGAGCGCGCCGTCGAACAGGCTGCCGGTAAACTTGCCGTCATTGCCGGTTGTGGCAGCCACTCAACCGCCAGCAGCATGAGCGCTGCGCGCGCCGTCGCGGCCGCCGGGGCGGCGGGCTGTCTGGTGGTCACACCCTATTACAACCGTCCCAGCCAGCGTGGACTCATTGAGCACTACCGCCGTGTGGCCGATGCTGCCCAAAAACCCGTTATTCTTTACAATGTGCCGGGACGCACCGGTTGTGACCTTCTGCCGGAGTCCGTGGCGGCGCTGGCGGATCATTCTTTGATTGTTGCGGTCAAAGAGGCCACCGGATCGCTGGAGCGCGGCGAACAAATCGTGTCGCAATGTGGCGATCGCATCGATTTGCTCAGTGGCGACGATGGCTCGTTTGTCGATTTGATGGCCGTCGGCGCCAAGGGCGTGATTTCTGTCACCGCTAACCTTGTGCCCGAAACCATGGCGCAAATCTGCGCAGCCGCCGCGCAAAACAATTTTTCACAGGCGGTGTCGTTAAATTCCGAGCTCAGCGACTTGCATCACGCCCTGTTGCTGGAGTCCAATCCCATGGCTGTGAAATGGGCGATGTCCCGCATGGGCTGGTTGGATGAAACGCTCCGTCTACCGTTGGTGCCACTGGATGCCATGTATTATGACCAGCTGACCGTTGCCTGCGAACGTGCCGGTTTGAACTTTGATTAAGGGCCAAAACGCCTCATGAGAACTATGTTAACTGCGCTGTGTGCGCTGACGCTTGCCGCCTGTGGCGGGGAAGCAGCCACCTGCGAGAAACCAGAACCGTTTCAGGCTTCGCGCCAGGGCGAACCATTGGCCGTGCCGGACGATCTGTCGCGGCCGGCGTCGAGCGGCAAATTCGATATTCCTGATGCCGGTCGGGACAAGCCCGTGCGCGGCGCGTGCGGCGATCGGCCGCCGCTGCGCGTGGCGGCGATACCCGAAGCCCCGGCAACACCCAAAGCCCCGCTCTCCGAAGACGACCTGCCGGCGCCACCGACGAATGCGGCGCCTGACGCCGGGGCAACGGTGGCCGCGGCTGCCACGACGGCCGCCGCCGTGACAGGCGCCATGGCCGGCGTGCCCGCGCTCACCGGCAACGTGCAGACGGACGTCCGCGAGACCGTAGTCGCCTGGACCCGGGCCTGGCGTGAAGCTGACGGCGCCAAACTGGTCTCGTTTTACTCGAGCGAATTTGAGCCACCTGTGGCCGGAGAAACCCGCGACGTATGGGCGAATCGACGCATCACGTTGCTCGAGCAGACCGGGCCTGCCGACGTGCGCTACGACCGTCTTACCATCGCCGAGTCCTACGCCGGAGCTTCAGCCCGGTTCATTCAAGAGTTTCACAACAAAGGGCAAATTGATGCGCTGGTGAAACGGCTCGAATTGGTGGTCGAAGATGGTCGCTGGGTGATTATCGGTGAGCGCGTCGAAGAGGTGCTTTAAATTGAATCCGCGGAGCCGGTAGGGTAGGCTTCGCAGCCCGACGGAGAGGTGGCCGAGTGGTCGAAGGCGCTTGATTGGAATTCAAGTATGCGGTAACCCCGTATCGCGGGTTCGAATCCCGCCCTCTCCGCCAATTTTTTAAGCCCTAACGACCACGCCACTCGTCAGTAATCCGGCCAACGCACTGCGGCCGCGAGGCGCGCATCTGCGCCAGACAAAATCGCTAAGACCTCTGACCTCTTGCTCGCCCCCTCATCTAGCCTATCGTTGACGCCGCGCCACCGTGAGCGGGCTGGGCCGAGGGGGACTTTGTTTCGGCAAATCAAGCGGACCGCAGGGAGCCATTGCCGAAACGAAGTCCCCCACGGCCCAGTCCGCGGATTTATAGCGAAACACAATAAAATAATATGCTAATCTCCCGCCCCGGTGGCCCGCGTCGGCGCCTCCGCGACGATTAGCCGTCAACCCGGTCAGGCCCGGAAGGGAGCAGCCGCAGCGGTAACATCGGGCGCCGGAGGAGTGCTGGCGTGGGCTGCTCTTCGCTGACGCCGTCGCGCCCGGATGGTAAACTAACGCTCCCAGCGTTTACCTGTTTAACACCCCCGGGTCCTCAATGAGTTACACCGTACTGGCACGCAAATGGCGTCCCCGAACCTTTACTGAAATGGTCGGGCAAGAGCACGTACTGCGCGCGCTTGTGAATGCCCTCGATGCCGATCGTCTTCATCACGCGTTTTTGTTTGCAGGCACCCGTGGTGTCGGTAAAACGACCGTGGCCCGCATCCTCGCAAAATGCCTGAACTGCGAATCCGGTATCACCTCCAAGCCGTGCGATAAATGCTCCGCGTGCCGCGAAATCGATGAAGGCCGTTTTGTCGACCTGATTGAAGTGGATGCGGCCTCGCGCACGAAAGTGGACGACACCCGCGAACTGCTCGACAACGTGCAGTACACGCCCACGCGCGGTCGCTTCAAGGTATACCTGATCGATGAGGTCCACATGCTGTCGCGGCACTCGTTCAACGCGTTGCTAAAGACACTGGAAGAGCCACCGCCGCACGTTAAGTTTTTGCTCGCCACCACCGATCCGCAGCGCCTGCCGGTCACCGTTTTGTCGCGCTGCCTGCAGTTTAATCTGAAGCGACTGACGCTTGAGTTAATTAGTGGTCAGTTGAAAAAAATCTGTGAGACCGAACCGTTTGCGCACGATGACGAAGCGCTCGCGCTGCTGGCGCGTGCCGCCGATGGCAGCATGCGCGATAGCCTGAGTCTGCTCGATCAGGCCGTGGCGTTTGGCGGCGGCAACGTGCACCGCGATGAAGTGCTCACGATGTTGGGCACGGTAGATCGCCGTCAGGTGTTCAAGCTTCTGGAAGCACTGGCTCGCAGCGATGCGGCCGGACTTATGAGTGTGGTGGCCGACATGGACGCGTACGCGCCGGATTACGCCGGCGTACTGGCCGACATGGCGTCGCTATTGCAGCGCGCAGCGCTGATTCGCGCCGTGCCCGATGCACTGGGTGAGGAGGCGCTCGACGCCGATGCCATCCGTGCTATCTCGGCAAGCATGAGCGCGGAAGACCTCCAGCTTTATTATCAGATTGCGATTACCGGACGGCGCGATCTGGCCATGGCGCCCGATCCGCGGGCCGGGTTTGAGATGACGTTGCTGCGCATGCTGGCGTTTCGTCCGGCCGCAGCGGGGGACGTCGTCGCGGCACCACCAGTGGCCGCAGCAGCCCCGCCGCCAGCGCCGGCCGCCGCGTCAAAACCAGCACCCGTAGCGCCAGCCCAGCCCAGCCAGACGGCCCCTGCACCCAAACCTGAACCGGTTGCCGCGGCACCCACAGCGCCCGCCCCGGCGCAGGCGCCGCCAGCTGCGCCGAGCGCGGCGGCCAGCGCATGGCACACGCTGTTCGATTCTCTGCCCATACAGGGCGCGGCACGCAATTTGGCCGCCAATTGTTTGCTTGTGACCCGCACGGACAGCCACGTGGCACTGACGCTGGACCCGGAGCACGAACACCTAAGCACACCATCGCAACGCGAGAAGCTCAGCGCCGCGTTCAGCGAGCTGTTGGGCCAAACCGCCACGCTTACCATCGAGGTGGCCACGGGCGATGGTGAAACCCCCGCGCAGCGCGATGTGCGGATCGAAGCGGCGCAAAACAGCGCAGCGATTCAGTCCCTTGAAGATGATCCGAACGTGCAGGCATTTAAAGAGATGTTTGGTGCGACCGTCGAGAGCGGTTCAGTGAAACGTCTCGATCAAAATTAATCAGGAGTAACGCATGAAAGGTGGAATGGGCAAACTGCTCAAACAGGCAAAGAAAATGCAGGCGGACATGGAACGCGCGCAGGCCGAGTTGGCGAATAAGGAAGTGACCGGGGAGGCCGGTGGCGGCATGGTCAAAGTCACCATGAACGGCCGTCACGAAGTGCGTGGCGTCAGCATTGATGAAGCGCTGGTCGGCGACGACAAAGACATGCTGGAAGATCTGATTGCCGCGGCCTGTAACGATGCCGTGCGTCGCGTCACCGAATTAACGCAAAGCGAAATGCAGGGTCTGTCGGCAGGAATGAATCTCCCGTTTTGAGCGACGTATTCTCACCACGTCTCAGCGACCTGATTGACGCTTTGCGCTGCCTGCCTGGAGTTGGACCGAAGTCCGCCCAGCGGATGGCGTTTCATTTGCTCAACAATGATCGCGATGCCGCCAATGCGCTGGCCAGATCGCTGCAAGTGGCGGCCGAGCAGATCGGGCACTGCGAGCGTTGTCGCATGCTCACCGAAGCCAAGCAGTGCACGATTTGTTCGTCCGGACGCCGCGACGATGAGTTGCTGTGCGTGGTGGAAACGCCGGCCGATGTTGCGGCCGTGGAATCGTCGGGCGGGTTTCGCGGGCACTACTTCGTCTTGATGGGGCATTTGTCGCCGCTCGATGGCATTGGGCCGGCCGAGCTCGGACTCGACTTGCTCGAAGCACGTTTGGCCGAGGGCAGCGTGCGCGAGATGATCGTTGCCACCAACCCCACTGTAGAAGGCGAGGCCACGGCGCACTTTTTGGCCCAGCTCGCCACACGCTATAGCGTGAAACCGTCGCGCATCGCCCACGGCGTGCCGGTGGGCGGTGAGCTTGAGTATGTCGACGGTGGCACGTTGTCGCACGCACTGGCCGGACGTCAGACCATTTCCTGAGCCGCCGCGGCGCGCCAGTCCACCCGGCGTGTCAGATACATGACGGCGGCAAGAACGCACCATAGTCCCAACGAGCCGGCGAGCAGAGCGTAACTTTGCGCGCGCAACGTCATGTAGACGAAGCCGTACAGCGCCGCGAGCACGGCGCAGCACAGTAGCGCTCGCTTTGCCGCCCCAAGCACGGTCACGCTGTAGCCACCAATCAAACCGATGCTTGCGATGGCGCTGATGGCATAGGCCAGCGCAAAGCCAATGTGCTCGGCCAGACTTAGCAGCAGCAAGAAGAATAGACAGTTGGCAAAGCCGACCAGCAAATACTGAAACGGGTGCAGGCGTAGCGCGTTGAGCACGTCGAACAGGAAAAAACAGGCGAACGTCAGAACAATAGCGAGCACCGCGTAGTGCACGGCGCGGCGCGCTCGGTCATAGGTGTTCAGGGCAGGCTTAAAGTGCGTGCCGAAGGCGGACTGATGCAGGTTGGGCGCCGTGACGTCGTCGTCAACCCAGGTGCCCGGATAGAGCCGGCCCAGACTCGTGACGTGCCACTGTGCATCGAAGCCGGCGTCGCTGATGTTTCTGGTGGAGGGCAGATAATGACCCGCAAACGAAGGATCGGGCCAGTTGGCATTCATAAAGACCGACTGCGTGTCGCCAACGGGCAGAAACTGCAGGCGATCGGTGCCGGCAAATTCAAGTTGCGTTATTACGCTGAGCGTTTTGGTGGCATCTGTAAAGCCCGTGTCGCGCAACGCCACATCGATGGTCGGGCCGATGTCCGCGTGCAGACGCTTGCCCGGTCCAAAAGTTAAATCAAGATTGTTGACGGTCGCAATCGGTGTTGATCGCAACGTGCGCGGATCACTCAAGCCGATCACCAGTTGCGCGCGGTCAAACTCAATGGTCGCATCGTCGAGGTTCAATTCGCTGAGCGCGACAGGATCAAACTGTGCCTCAATCGCAACGGACGTCTCGAACACCGGAATCGTGTAGAGCCCACGATAACGCTCCTGTGTGTCGACGTTGGTCTTAAAAGTGGCGTTACGCGGCAAATGATAAATGGCGCCCGTTTTTTCGAAACGTTTGCCGTTGGCGGCAATTTTCGGCTGCCGATAAGGAATGCGTAAAATCGGCCCGCTTAAGGTCTGCGCGTGTCCAAATGCCTGCATGATGTTGCCGCGCGCTTCATGCTCAAGGGCAGCGCGTTCGCGCACCACGCCTTCGATCATGGCGGTGGGCAGCAGCAGCACGAGCACCAAAAATCCAATCATCGCCAGTTTCAGCCCCACCGAACGACCCAACGCACGCAGCAGTTGTGACATCGAAACACTCCACTTAAAAATGAGTGTTTATGACAACAGGCAATTAGCGCCACGCGGTGGCACAAAAATGATCGATTGTGGCGTGTTAGCGGTGGCCCGGCTTGAGTTGCTTCATGAGATTGAGCAGTCGTCGGTAACTGTCGTAGCGACGCTGATCAATGGTGCCCTCGGCTACGGCATTGAGCACGGCGCAGTCGGGTTCATTGCGATGCACGCAGTTGTGAAAACGGCAGTCGCTGCGCAGTGCGTCGATTTCGCGAAAACCGCGTGCCACGTCGGCGGCCTCGATGGGTGCCGGGGCATAGTCGCGAACGCCCGGTGAATCGATCAACGCGCCGCCGCCGGGCAGGGCGTGGAGCGCGCTGTTGGTAGTGGTGTGGCGGCCTTCGCGGCTGCCCTCAGAAACGCTACCCGTGCGCAGCGCAAGATCGGGCACCAGTGCGTTGAGTAATGACGACTTACCCACACCAGACTGCCCCACCAAAATGCCGGTACCCTGATTGCACCAGGCCGCCAGTGCCTCCAGACCGTCGCCGGTTTCGGCGCTGGCGGTCATGGTGTCGTAGCCCAACGAGTTGAAGACGCCCAGCCATTCGGGGTTCACGTCGGTCGCCAGATCGATTTTGTTGAACACCACGGCGGCGCGTACGCCCATGCCCTCGGCCGCGGCGAGGTAGCGGTCGGTGATAAACGGATCGGGCTGCGGTTCGGGGGCCGTGACCACGACAATGGCATCAATGTTCGATGCGAGCACTTCTTCGCGCCCACGCCGATCGGGTCGGGTTAGGGTGCTGGTGCGCTCGTCGATGGCGGTCAGCACGTTGCCTTGTTTGTTGGTCGAGAACTGCACGCGATCGGCGCACACCGGACGCAATGCGCGCCCGCGCAGCATGCACTTATGCGTCTTGCCGTGCTGATCCTCGACGATGACGCGGCGCCCGAAGCTTGCTACAACCGTACCGCTGTGTGTGGCATCTGGCGTCGCGCGTGCCACTTAAGTGCCAGCCAACGCCTGCAGGCGGGCCACGCGCACGGGACCGGGCGGATGCGAATCGTAAAAGGTGGAATGGAGATCGTCGGGCGACAGTGCGGTGGCGTTATCCCGATACAATTTTACCAGTGCATCGATCAGTGCGCTGGCATCGCTTTGATCCGCCGCGTATTCATCCGCCTCAAACTCATGCTTTCGAGAGCTGCGTGCGCTAATGGGTGTGAAGGCAAACGTGAACACGGGCGCCGCGGTCATGAATAGCATCAACGCCATGTAGCTGGAGGGTGTCGAGACGCCAAGTGCGTTGTAAAACCACGGCTGCTGTGCCAGGTAGCCAAGAATAGCCAGGCCGACCAGGCCCAGCGCGAAGGTAACCAGCAGGCGTTTGCGAATGTGATGCAGGCGAAAGTGTCCCAGCTCGTGTGCCAGCACAGCCTCGACTTCCAGTGGTTCCAGCGAGTCGATCAGCGTATCGAAAAAAACGATGCGTTTGTTGTTACCCACACCGGTGAAGTAAGCGTTGCCATGGGTGGAACGTGTGGAGCCGTCCATAACAAAAATACCGCTGGAGCGAAATCCGCAGCGGCCCAGCAGCGACTCGATACGTGCTTTGAGGTCGCTGTCCGGCAGCGGACTGAATTTATTAAACAGTGGCGCAATGAACGCTGGATACGCCCACGTGACGGCCAGCGAAAAACCGGTCCAGACGAGCCACGCATACAGCCACCAGTAAGGCCCTGAGGTTTCCATCAGCCACACGATCACGGCGATCAGTGGTGTACCAAGCACGACGCTGACCAGAAAATTCTTGATGAGATCGCCGATGTACATTTTGGGCGTCATTTTGTTGAAGCCGAATTTCTCTTCCACAACAAACGTGCGGTAGAGCGAAAACGGCAGTGCCAGCGCCGACATGATAATGAGCGCAGACATGATGACACCGACGCCGGTCCACAGTGGAGACCACGCGAATCCGCGCCAAAAGTTGTCGAGCAGCGCGAAGCCGCCAAGCAGGGTCCAGCCCACCAGCAGTGCCGCGTCCACGAGCGTATCGGGAATCGCGACGCGCGAGTTTGCTGCGGTGTAGTCACAGGCTTTCTGGTGGTCTTTCAGTTCGATAGAGCTGTCAAAGGGCGCCGGTACGGCCGCACGCGCACGTGCCATTGCCGTGATTTGGCGCCGCGACAGGTAGACGCGCCAGACGGTGCCAAGAATTAGAGCCAGTAGAAACAACCAGGTAAACCAATGCATGTAATGCCGTTCTTCGCGTCAAAAGGCGCTACAGCTTAGCCTCTGCTACACTCCCTCGCAAGCATCCAAACGACCGAAATTTATGGCAAAAAGCAGCGAAAATTTGATCTGGATCGATCTTGAAATGACCGGTCTGGACACCGCTCACGATACGATTATTGAGATCGCGACGGTGATAACCGACAAGCATCTCAACGTGTTGGCCGAGGGACCGGCTATTGCGATCCATCAGGAGGATGAAGTGCTTGAGGGCATGGACGACTGGAATACGCGGCAACACGGAAAATCGGGCCTGACCGAGCGCGTGCGCGAGAGTGCGATTACCCTCGCTGAGGCCAGTCGAGCGACGCTCGCCTTTTTAGAAATTTGGGTGCCGGAGCGAGCATCGCCCATGTGCGGCAACAGCATTTGCCAGGATCGGCGGTTCATGGCGCGTTTGATGCCGGCGCTTGAAGAATTTTTTCACTATCGCAATTTGGATGTCAGCACGCTTAAAGAGCTGGCGCGACGCTGGGCGCCTCAGGTGGAAGCCGGCGTGCGCAAATCATCGGAACATCTGGCGCTGGCCGATATTCACGACTCTATTAACGAACTCAAACATTACCGCGATCATTTCCTCGTGATCGGCGACTAAGTGCGCACGAGCCCCCATTGAATTTGCCGCATAGCGACGCGGCGGAACGCAACAAAACGGTCATCGCGCAGGTGTTGCGTGAGCTGCTCGGCAGCCAATCCTATAACGTGCTCGAGATTGGGTCCGGCACGGGGCAGCACGCTGTGTACTTTGCTAAAACATTCGATTTGCTCACGTGGCACAGCAGCGATTGCGGCGATTACCTGCCAGCGGTCAGCGCACGCGTAGAGCAAGCCAGACTCGACAACCTGCCGCCCACGATTGAACTCGACGTCAATGAGTTTGTCGATGTGCCCGATGTCGACGTTATCTACACCGCCAACACGTTGCATATCATGAGTTGGTCCAGCGTGTGTCGACTCATGACCGAAGCGGGGGCGCGTTTGCCGGCCTCGGGTCGTCTTGTTATCTATGGCCCGTTTGATGTTGGCGGGCAGCCAACCAGTGCGAGCAACGCCCATTTTGATGCGTCGTTGCGGGCGCGTGATGCGCAGATGGGTGTTCGCGGTCGCGAGGCGGTGTGTTTTGAAGCCGATCGCGCCGGGATGAGTTTGCAACGTGTGTTCGCCATGCCTGCGAATAATCAGATGCTGGTGTTTGAACGACGAGCGAGGGTGGAGTGTTGAAAAGTAAAAGTCTTTTTCTAAGCGGCCTCGTACTAACTCTGATTAACGCCTGTGCAGGCTCACCCGGGGAGCTGGCTCAAGACGTAAGCGAAGATGCTAATGCGGCGATTGCGGCCTCGGTGCCCTCGACCGACATTGTGCTGGTCTCGCTCGACGCCGTGGTGGCGCAGCGCGATCCGGGTAAAGCGCTTACCGTTACGGCACGCCGCGGCTACGATAACCAGCCGGCGTTTAGCCTCGATGGTCGTCACTTGTATTTCAGCTCTATTGCCAACGGCGGGCAATCAGATGTGTATCGCTTTGACATCGCAACCAAGGCGACGCGCCAAATTACACACACTACCGAAAGCGAATATTCGCCGACGCCTTTGGCGGACGGTGGGTTTACCTGCATTCAGGTCGCCATGGACGGCACGCAGCGTCTATGGCGCTATGGTCAGGATGGTACGCCGCAGCGCGCCTTACGCCCGGACGTCACCGGCGTTGGTTATCACGCGTGGCTGTCGGCACAAGAATTGGCGCTGTTTATTGTGGCTGAGCCGATGCGTCTGGAGATCGCAACGGCGACGGGCAATGAGCGCACCACGATTGCGACAGACATTGGTCGTTCTGTGTTGAAAACCCCAGACGGTGATTTGTCGTTTGTGCAGGGTGCGCAGGCTGACAAGCGAACTTTAATGCAACGCGATGCACGTACCGGTGCACTACATGCGCGCGCTGCACTGCCAGGCCCCGGCGAGGATCTTGTGTGGTTGTCCGATGGCAGCGTGCTGGTGGCCAACGCGCGTACGCTTTATCGCCTCGCGCCGGACGCCGAGGTGTGGACTGAGTGGGTGAATCTGGCGCGCTCGGTGGCCGGTGACATCACACGAATGGCGGTGGATCCAACCGGACGCTGGCTCGCCCTCGTGGTGTCCGAGAGCGAGTAGCCCCGATACCCGGCGTCAACCCGGCGTCAGACTTTGACGCCACCCAAAAACAGCCGTGTCTCAATCACCGTATCGGGATTCAATGACATGCTTTCGATTTTCTGTTCTAGCAACCACAGCGCAAGATCGGGATGGTCAGACGGTCCCTGACCACAGATGCCCACATATTTGCCTGCGTCGATGCAGGCCTTGATGGCCCGCTCCAGTAGCGCCTTGACGGCTGGATCACGTTCATCAAACGCATCGGCAATGATGGCCGAGTCGCGGTCAAGTCCCAGCGTTAATTGGGTGAGATCGTTAGAGCCGATTGAGAAGCCATCGAAGTACTCAAGAAACTGTTCTGCCAGCAGCGCGTTGGAGGGCAGCTCGCACATCATGATGTGGCGCAGACCATTGCTGCCGCGCTCGAGACCGAATTTAGTCAGCAGTTCGCTAACGTTTTTCGCTTCGCTAAGCGTGCGCACAAACGGCACCATAATTTCAACATTGGTCAGACCCATGTCGTTGCGCACATAGCGCAGCGCTTCGCATTCCATTTCAAAACAGTCGCTGAACTCGGGGCTCACGTAACGCGACGCGCCGCGGAAACCAAGCATCGGGTTTTCTTCGTGCGGTTCAAACAGCGTGCCGCCAATCAGGTTCGCGTATTCATTCGATTTAAAATCCGACAAACGCACGATGACAGGTTCTGGTGCAAACGCAGAGGCGATGGTCGCAATGCCCTCGGCCAAGCGCTGGACAAAAAATTCGCGCGGCGAGCCGTAGCCACGCATTTGCTCGGCAATCGTTGCCTTCAGATCGCTGTCGAGGGTGTCGTACTCAAGCAGCGCACGCGGATGCACGCCGATCATGCGGTTAATAATGAACTCAAGCCGGGCCAGACCTACGCCGGCGTGGGGCAGGGCTGCGAAGTCAAACGCCCGATCGGGATTGCCGACGTTCATCATAATTTTAACGGGGACATCGGGCAGCGAATCGAGTTCGAGTTCGCTGTGCTCAAAGTCGTGCTGACCGGCATATACGGTGCCCGTATCGCCCTCGGCGCAACACACCGTCACGGCATCGCCGTCGGCGATACTGCGCGTCGCATTGCCCGTGCCGACCACGGCCGGAATGCCCAGTTCGCGCGCGATGATCGCAGCGTGGCAGGTGCGTCCACCGCGATTGGTCACGATGGCTGCGGCACGTTTCATGACCGGCTCCCAATCCGGATCGGTCATGTCGCTAATGAGAACATCGCCAGCCTGCACGCGATTCATCTCACTGGCGCTGCTAATGACGCGTGCCACCCCGGCGCCGATACGATGCCCGATGCTGCGGCCCTCGCACAGCACTTCGCCGCGCGATTTGAGCGTGTAACGCTCTATGACCTGTGCGCGCGTGCGACTGCGCACCGTCTCTGGCCGCGCCTGCAAAATGAACAGCGTGCCGTCGCGGCCGTCTTTGCCCCACTCGATATCCATGGGGCGTTGGTAATGTTTCTCGATGGTGACGGCCTGACGGGCCAGCGATTCAATGTCTTCATTCGACAAACAAAAGCGTTCCCGGTCCGCAGCCGCCACATCGACCGTCTCAACGCCACCGCTGGCGCCATAAATCATTTTCAACGCCTTCCCGCCGAGGTTACGGCGCACGATGGCAGGGCGATCCGCCGCCAGTGCCGGCTTGTAGACGTAATATTCGTCCGGGTTGACGGCGCCCTGGACCACCGTTTCGCCCAAACCGTAAGCCGCGGTCACAAACACCGCGTCGCGAAAGCCAGATTCGGTGTCGAGCGTAAACATGACACCGCTGGTGCCAAGATCCGAGCGCACCATGCGTTGAATGCCCGCGGACAGCGCCACGTCTGCATGGGCGAAATTCTGGTGCACGCGATAGCTGATGGCGCGGTCGTTAAATAGCGACGCAAACACTTCTTTCACACGTAGCAGCACTTCATCGGCGCCACGTACGTTCAAGTAGGTTTCCTGTTGCCCGGCGAAGGAGGCATCGGGCAGATCTTCTGCGGTAGCAGACGAGCGCACGGCGACATCAACGTTGTCGCCGAGCTGCTTGTAGCCTTCCACAATGGCTTGTTCAAGCGCACGCGGGAACGGTTGGTCGATCACCCATTGGCGGATACTTGCTCCGGCGCGGGCGAGGGCGTCGACGTCATCAACATCCAGATCGTCCAGCAGAGCATTGATGCGTGTACCGAGGTCACCGGCGGCCAGAAATTCGCGAAACGCGTCTGCCGTGGTCGCGAAGCCGCCTGGAACCTGAACGCCCAGATCGCTCAAGGCGCCAATCATTTCACCCAGTGACGCGTTCTTACCGCCAACCTGCTCGATATCGTTGAGACCGAGTTCTTCAAATTTTCGCGTGTAGTTTTGCAACAGACCAACCTTAGTGTTATTGCTTGTCGGAATTTAAGGGGCAATGAGTCCCGTAACGACTGGAGCGCGTCATCAGCTCATGAGAAAACGCACCGTATTTTTCGTGTCGGATCAGACCGGCATCACGGCCGAAACGCTTGGCCAAAGTCTTCTGACTCAGTTCGAAGAGGTCCGCTTCCGGCGCATCACTCTGCCATTTATCAAGAGCGTTGACAAGGCACGGGAGGCTGTCCACCGCATCAATCTAACCGCGCAGGTAGAGGGTTTCCCGCCAATCGTGTTTGCGACTTTTGTGCAGGACAGTCTGCGCGACGAGGTGGCCAAATGCGACGGACTGTTTCTCGATTTCTTTGGTGAGTTCATTGGCCCGCTGGAGCGCGAACTCGACGTCAAATCGTCGCACACCACGGGGCGGGCCCACGGTCGCGCTGATTCCGCGTCGTATTTGCGGCGTATCGATGCCATCAATTTCGCCATGGAAAACGACGATGGCATGCGGGTGGATGGTTATAACAAAGCCGAAGTCATTTTGGTCGGCGTCTCGCGCTGTGGCAAAACGCCAACCTGTCTTTACCTTGCTCTTCAGCACGGTGTGTATGCGGCCAATTTTCCGTTGACCGAGGATGAGTTTCAGCGGCGGCGGTTGCCAAAAGATATCGAGGCCTACAAAGCCAAGCTGTTTGGCTTGACCATCGAGCCGGTGAGATTACGTCAAATCCGCGACGAACGACGTCCGGACAGCCGCTACGCCTCCCCGCAGCAGGTCAATTTCGAGCTACGTGAGGCCGAAAGTCTCTACCGTCGCTATGGCGTCCCGTTTATGGACACCACCCACACCTCGGTTGAGGAGATCGCCGCACGTGTGCTGCATGACAAAGATCTGCGGCGGCGCTCGCTGGATGAGTCTGATGTCGGCGCCTAGGGCGTAAAACTGCACAATTTGTGAACCGGGTCAGCGCATTGCTGCTGGCCCTCACGCACCATAATCGACGTTGAGAACGGCGTAAAAGCGGCCTGTGATATAGTCGAAAAATGACATCTGAAATCGCCATAACGCCATCGAGCGACAGCGAAATTGTTCTGCCCAGAGCCAGCCGACCGCGGTCGTTTACCGCGCTCATGGGGCTCTATGAGAGCAACTACGTGCGCCTCGGTTGGCTGCTTGGTGAGCTCTCGGAGTTGGATGGTTATTATCGCTCCGCCATCAGTGACGACCTAACACTGCACGTCAGTGTTGAGGACGTTCAGCGTTACACCACCACGTTTCGAATGACGTACTGGTTTGATGTCGATGGTGAGAAGGTCGCGGACCCGGATCTGGAGGTGCGTGTCTATCATGATGCACGCCTTGCCGAGGTGATGCGCTGTTGCAGCCGTTCGCGCAATGAAGTGTTGCGTGATTTTGATGCCGGCCGTGGGTCGGAGCTTGAGCGGCGCTGGACGCGCAATACGATGCTGAATAAATGGCTGGAGTATTGCATTGATCTGGGGCATCAGTTTGAGCCTGGGGCAAAGCGTCCCGGCTTGTGACCTGTGATGAAGACGTTGACCTATGAGCACAACTATCGATTTTCCGGAAAACTTTGACGAGCATGCAGATCTGCCGGACGATCTGGCAGCATCCAAACAATCGCGTAAGCTCAGTGAAGATGAGCGTGTACTCGATCTGTTTTGGAATCGCGCTGATCTCAAAAAACGCTTTTCATCGCTCAAGGCTCAGCTCAACGCGAAAGACGATGAAATTGCCGAGCAAAAAGCCCATCTAGACCGCGTAAGCGCGCAGAAACGCGCGCTGGAAAATGCGCTGGCCGATACCGCTACCGCCTATCCGGCCCTTACCTATTATCACTTGCGCGGCCTGTGGGCTTCCGCAAATCGTCATCTCGTGCACTTTTGTGAAGAGCTTTGCTCACAGCAACGAGATCGCGAACGCAAAAAACAGATCATGGAGTTCAATCGCAAGCGCGAAGACGAGCTTGCCGAACTTGGCAAAGTGATTGCGACCACTAAAGCCGAGGCGGATGCAGCCAAGGTCGAGCTCACGTCGCTCGAGACGGAGCTTGAAAGTCTGTCCGGCTTGTTCAGTTTCTTGCAGCGTAAAAAAATGTCGCCGGTGGTCGAGAATCAACGCGCTTACTACGACGAAGTGCGCCAGCGTATTGAGACGCTGTTCGATCAGCGAATCAAACTCGAGAGCAAGCCGTGGCCTGAAAAACACGATTTGGCGGTCGAGGGCAAACGCGTGATCAATCTGGCCATTGTCGCGATGGCACAGCATTTGTTTCTGCATTTTTGCGATAACGGTCTGGCACAGCTTGCACGCAGCACCACACTTAAAGGCTGCGACGAGATGGAGTTTGGTGCGCGTGAGGACTGCGAATTTCTGATTCATCGCGTGCGCGATGCCGTGCAGAGCATGAAAAACGATCGAGGCTTTGCGGCGCCGCTACGTGAGCGCTCAAAATACCTGCGGACGATTGCCGTGTTTCGAAACGCCACCGACACGGTGCCCTCGGCGGGTTCTATTGGTCAGGTGCAAACGGCGCTACCGGGTATTGAAATGGGCAACACGGTGGCCGGCGTGCCCCATGATGTGAATATTCTTGTGGATGACTACTGGGGCCTTGGCGAAGTTTTGCTGCGCTAGTCCATTTCGTACAGTGACAAGCGTGAGATCCGCACCACTTTTCTGAATGTTTTCGCCATGGTGTCGACCAGAATGTAGATGTACGGCACCACCAACAACGATGTAATGGTAGAGAACGCGAGCCCACCAATAATCGCCCGTGCCATCGGGAAGTAGGGCGGCCCGTCGCCACCGACTTGGGTCGTGCCGATTGATAGCGGCAAAAGGCCCAAAATGGTGGTCGCCACCGTCATCAAAATCGGTCGGAGCCGATCGCGCGCCGCCTGTACGATCGCCTCATTTCGCTTGAGCCCGCGCCAGCGTAAATTATTGATGTGATCGACCAGAACAATCCCGTTGTTCACCACCACCCCAATCAAGATCAGAATGCCGATCGTGGCCATGAACGAAAACGTGGTGCCGGTGAGCAGGAAAAACCAGAACACGCCGATGATCGAAAATGCGATGGACGTGATAATTGAGATGGGGTAGAGCGCCGACTCAAACAACGCGGCCATGACCAGAAAAATCAGCACGATGCCCATCAGAATGTTTTGCAGCATCATCTGCGCGGTTTCGTCATTGCGGTCGAAGCCTTGCCCGAATTTCCACGCGTAGCCCGCCGGCATTTGGAACTGACCCATGAGTTGTTCGACGATGGGACGCACCTGATCCATAGATACATCGTCGGCAAAATTGGCTTGAATGACACGCGCGGCCTGACGGTTAATGCGTCGAATTTCGCGCGCACCTTGCGCCAGCTCAAAGCGTGCCACGTTGGCAAGTTCGGTGCGGACACCGGTGGCCCCGTAAAGCGGCAGGGCGGCCAAATGCTCGAGCGATTCCTGGTCGTCGTCGCGCATTGCCAGACGTACGTCAATTTCGCCGCCTTCGCTTCGAAACTCGCGTAAGTTTTCGCCACGCATGGCAATAGAAATGGTGCTGGCCACATCCATGACGGTGAGTCCATAGACGGCGGCGCGATCACGATCCACAATCACGCGCACTTCCTGTTCGCGGTTGCCGATGTCTTCACGGATATCGATGAGTCCTTCAACGCGGCTCAGCGTGCGGATAATTTCCGGCGCCAGTTCGTCGAGCTGCTGGCTGGAGTCGCCGCTGATTTGCAGGCTAAAGCCCTCGCCACCGCCCTGCTGCTGAAACGAGAAGCTCGGACTGCCGATGATGATCTCGGGAATCTCTTCCTGAATTTGCTCGATGACCTCGGCTGTGGGGCGCGTCGCCTCTTCTTTGGGCGTGAGCAAAATAGTGGAGGCGGCTTCTTCTTCGGCGTAGTAGCTGTACACCGCGTGGATATCCAGCTCGTCCTTATGCTCATACAAATAGTTTTCAACGCGATCCACCGCTTCTTTCACGCGCTCCAGCGGATAGCTGCCGTCAATGTGATAGGGCAGGTACATGCGTCGTGCGGACTCTTGCGGGAACATGTCGAACTTGACGGTTTTTAGCGGCACCGCGACAGAGCCCAGAATGCCGATCACGATCAGGGCCATCCAATAGGGATGACGCAGTACCCACTGCAATGCGGTGGCGTAACCAGACTGGAGGCCCTGCATAACGCGGCCGCTGTTGCGGGTTTTTGGCGGCGCTACGCGGGCCGCGAGCATTGGAATCAACGTTTGCGCGAGCACGAGCGAGGCAAGCAACGCGACTGAAATCGTCACCGCCACATGCGTCATGAAAACGGCAATGTCGTTTTCCTGACTGAGCATAATCGGTGCGAACACGCAGATGGAGGTGGCCGTGCCGGCAATCACTGCCAGTCCTACGTCGCTGACCGCGCGCTCAGTCACATTGAAGCTGTCCCCCGGATGTTTTTGGCGCAGCCGAAAGATGTTTTCGGTCACCACCACGGCGTTGTCCACGAGCATGCCGACCGCGAGCATCAGGCCCATCAGCGTTAGAATATTCAGCGACAGCCCGGCGAAATACAGCGCCGCCAGTGTGATCAGCAACGAGAACGGCACGGCCAGTGTCACCACGAGCGTGGTCGTGAGTTGGCGCAAAAATAAATACAGAACGCCAATGGCAAGGATGCCGCCAATGACACCAGAGGTGAGCAGGTCGTTGAGCGAATCGCGTACGCTGTCTGCGGAGTTCTCCAGCGTAAAGATGCTGATACCGCTCATACGCGGATCGTCCGACACTTTATCCACTTCCGCCATGACGCGATCCGCCACGTCCACCATATTGGCACCGGTGCTTTTAAACACCTGTAGACCGATGGCGTACTTTTGATGCAGATGGCGACCGTAGTTGCGTTCTGGCGTGCGCAGCTCCACTTTGGCCACATCAGACAAGCGCAACCCGGCGTCGTTGACCGGCGTACTGCGGATGTCCTCGAGCGACGTAAATTCGCCGATGGGGCGTACGGCGAAGCGTTCCCCGTTGGCCGTAATCTGTCCGGCGCTGACGGCAAAGTTACTTTTCTGCAGACGATTGCGCAGCTCACGGGCGTCGATGTTGTGCGCCGTCATGCGATTCCAGTCGAGCAAGATACGCACTTCGTTGGGATCTACGCCCTGCAGTTCGACCTTGGAGACGCCGCTGATACGTTCGATACGGCGTTTTAGAATGCGATCGAGCATGTCGTATTCGGTGGATAAATCGCGGTCGCTCGAAATCCGCAGCGCCAAAATGGGTTGGTCCGCTGTACCGCCGGTGAAAATTAAGACATTGCGCAAATCGTCGGGGAGCGTGTCGCGAATCGCATCGATGCGTGCGCGTGCCTCGATGCCCTTGGTCGAGACATCGCTGCCCCAGTCAAAGCGCAGGAAAATTTGGGTCTGGCTGTTATTGGTTTGGGACTGCAGTCGGTTCACACCGCTGAGCGTTGACAACGCCTCCTCGATGGGACGCGTGATGCGGCGCTCAATTTCTTCGGGCGTGGAGCCTGGGTAGGGCACGTTGATGAAGATGCCCGGGAATTCAATGTCCGGCAGCTCCTCCAGCGGCAGCAGCTGGGAGGAAATAAGTCCCACCAGCCCCGCCGCAAGGCACAGCATTACGGTGGCAATCGGACGACGCAGGGCAAGCGAGGTGTGTCTCATTCGACCGCTCCTGCCAGTGTCCCTGTCGCCGCTTCAGCCTGTGATGTGGGTGCATCTTTGCGAAAATCCATGAGCGAATAGACCACGGGTATCACCAGCAGCGTGAGAGCCGTGGACAGCACCAAGCCGCCGATCACGGTGATGGCCATGGGCGCACGTACTTCGGCGCCATCGCCCAGTCCCAGCGCCATCGGCAACAGGCCAAGCGTGGTGGTTGCGGTGGTCATGAGAATCGGGCGCAGTCGCGACTGACCGGCCTGCATAATCGCGTCGTAGCGAGCCATGCCACTGGCGCGCAACTGATTGATCAAATCGACCAGCACAATGGCATTGTTCACCACGATGCCGGCGAGCATGATGGCGCCGATGAACACGACCACGTTGATGGTGGTGCCGGTAACGTAGAGTGCCAACACAGCTCCGACCAGCGCCAGCGGAATCGTGAACAGAATGACCAACGGATGAATGATGGATTCGAATTGCGCGGCCATGACCAGGTAGACCAGAAATATGGCCAGGGCCAGCGTGAACTGCATTGAGATAAACGACTCGCGCATCTCGGTACTTTGCCCCGAGACGACCACACTAACCGCCTCGGGCAGCGGTGCTTCAAGCAGCGCTTCTTCCAGTTCAAGAACGACGGAGCCCAAATCGCCGCTGCTTAAGTTGGCCGAGACGATCGACACGCGCTCCTGATCAATACGGCGAATTTCAGACGGTCCCATGGCGATGCGGATATCGGCAATGGCGCCCAGCGAGATCGGACGTTCGCTGGCCGGATTCACAATCAGATTGCGGATTTCATCGATGGACGATTCGTTGCTCTCGACGCTGCGTACGAGCACCGGGATTTTGCGATCGCGGATGGAGTAGCGCGTGGCTTCCTGGCCGCGCACTTTGTTGACCACGCGGTCGGCGACATCGCGCACGAGCAGCCCGAGGTTGGCGGCACGCTCGTGATCAAATCGAATTTGAATCTCTGGGTTGCCAAGTTCGATCGTGGATTTGATGTCGGCGAGTCTTGGATTCTGGGCCATCAGTTCACTGACCACATTGGAGCCGCGCGTTATCGCTTCCAGATCGTCACCGCGCACCTCCACCTCAAGCGGCGTGCGCGCCGTGAATAAGGCCGGACGGCTGAATTTGTAGCTGGCGCCGGGGATATCGCGCAGAGCGTCGCGCAGTGCGGCCATGGCGGCGTCCTCGGATTCACGTGTTGCGCCGGGCCCAAGCTGTACGGTCAGGCGGCCGGCGTTTTCACCGGCGTCTACGGGGCTTGCATCGAGCCGACTGCCGGTACCGGCGACGGCGTAGGTGAGTTCGATGTTGTCGATGTCGGCGGCGGCTTCCTGCGCCAGTTTAATAACCCGATCGGTGCCGGCCAGTGGTGTGGAGGCAGGCAGGCGAATGTCGACAAAAAACTCACCCTGCGAGAGCTGGGGAATCAGTTCGGTGCCCATGCGCGGCAGAAGCGCGGCGGTCATCAGCGTCATGCCGCCGGCTATGAGCATCACCAGCGCGCGTTGACGCAGGCTAAACCGCAACAGCGGTGGGTAAACGCGCGCCATGAAGCGATCGAATAATTGAATAACCCATACCGCTGGCGAGAACACGAAGCCCAGGACGCGGGCCACAAATGCCCAGACAAAGCGCAGCGCTCTGGCAATCACCACCATGGTCATGACGAGCAACCACGAGAGCCAACGGTTCACATCGCCTTTTGATTCATGCCGGTCCTCATCGGCGTCTTCGAAGCGCGGAGATTCGCTCCACGCGCTGAGCATGGGAATCAGGGTCAGCGCCACGAGCAGTGAGAGGAGCAGGGCAAAGGTCACGGTGAGCGCCTGGTCACGAAACAACTGTCCCGCGATCCCGGTGACAAACACCATCGGAAAAAAGACCGCCACGGTGGTCAACGTGGCGGCCACCACGGCGCCGGCAACTTCTTTGGTGCCTTTCAGTGAGGCTTCCATGGCGCTCTCACCAAGGTTCTTGCGTCGTACGATGTTCTCCAGCACGACGATGGAATTGTCGACCAAAAGACCCACCGCCAACGCAATGCCACCGAGCGACATGATGTTCAGCGTGATATCGGACGCAAACATCGGCAAGAACGTGCCAATGACGGACACGGGAATGGCGATCGCGATGATCACCGTCGCGCGCACGTTTTTCAAAAAGCAGTACAGAATAAACACGGCCAGCACGCCACCGATGGCCGCGGCACTCTTAACTTGATTCACAGCATTGTCGATGAACACCGATTGATCGTAGACCTGCGTGATTTCGATGTTCTCAGGCAGCGTACTTTTGAGCGTTGCGATGCGTTGTTTGAGCTGACGTGCCACTTGCACGGTGTTGGCATCGCCTTCTTTATAAATTGCCAGTTCCACCGATTCGCGGCCATCAAAACGCGTGATGGCGACGCGGTCTTTAAATGAACGGGTAACGGTGGCGACGTCACGCAGATGCACAATCGTGCTGCCGGACGTGGGAATAATGGCATCGCCAATTTCTTCAACGCTTTGGAATTCGTTGATGGTGCGGACCAAAAAGCGTTGTGACCCTTCCTCGAGTCGGCCGCCGGAAAGGTTGACGTTTTCGGCGCCGAGGCGCTGGGTGATGGTTTGGATCGACAAACCCAGTTGGGCGATTTTCTCCTGATCGACCAGCACCTGGATTTCGTCTTCCAGGCCGCCGCTGGCTTTGACTGCGGCGGTTCCTTCCACTGATTCCAGCGTGTTCTTGATGTCTTCTTCTGCGAGCGTGCGCAGCGCTTTGAGCGTGTTAACGTCGCCATCAGCGGCGGCGGTGTGCGTAAGCGCCAGACGCATGATCGGTTCGTTGGCCGGATCAAAGCGCAGCAGCAGCGGGCGATCGGCCTCGTCAGGCAGGTCGAGCAGATCGATCTTCTCGCGTACGTCGACGCCGGCGAAATCCATGTTGGTGCCCCACAGGAATTCGACGATGACATCCGATTGACCCGAACGAGAAATCGAGCGCACTTGGCGCACATTCTTAATGATGCCGGAGGCCTCTTCGATGGGCTTGCTAATGAGGTTTTCCACCTCAAGCGGGGCACTGCCCGGAAGGTCCGTACGGATAGTCAGTGTGGGATAGGTGAGATCCGGTAACAGGTTGACCTTTAGCCGCAACAGGGACACGAGGCCAAACATAATGATGGCGACCGTGCACATGATGACGGTGATCGGGCGGCGGGTGGCAACGTCGATCATGCTCATGCTGGTTTACTCGTCGTCTTGTTTTTTGGGTTTAATTTTCGCGACCGATTCACCGGGCGGTATAACGTGCACCAGTGCATCCTGTTTCAAACTGTTCTGGCCAATGACGACGACCTGCTCGCCGGCGCTAAGCCCGTCGGTCACCTCGATATCGCCATTGCTGGTGTAACCCACGCGAATCGGGCGGCGTTTGGCGACGCCGTCTTCCACGACAAACACCGCGGATTCGGTGTCCGTGTTGAGCAGCGCAACGCGCGGCACCAGCGGCACGTTTTGGTGTGTGTCGAATTCGACGTGCACACGGCCAAACATGCCGGGTTTGAGTTGTTCACTGGCGTCATTGATTTCTGCGGTCACTTTGAACGTGGCCGTTGTCGGATCGATGACCGGGCTGATCAGTTGCACGCGCCCCTCGAAGCTCTGATTGGGCAACGCGTCGACGGTCATGACCACACCCTGACCTTTTTTCAGCTTGCTGAATTGGCGCTCTGGCACGTACAGATACGCCAGCAGCGGCTCGAGGTCGGTCACGGCAAAAATGCCCTGACTGGCATTGACCGTATTGCCAGCCTTAACCATGCGCTCGGAGATGATGCCTGCGATGGGTGCGCGTACTGTGGTGTAGCTCAGTTCGAGGCGCGCCAGTTCGTAGGCGGCCTTAAGCGCATCCAGATCGTATTTTAGGCCCTCGTACGTGCCGGCGGGCAGTAGTCCTTTTTGGTGCAGTTCGACGTTGCGTTCGTATTCCTGGCGGGTTTTTTCCAGATTAGCCTTGGCGCGTTTAACTTCCAGTGCGAGTCGATCGCCGTCCAATCGCGCGACGGGTTGCCCGGCTTCAACGCGATCACCCTCGTTGACCAGCAACGCGACTAACTCGCCGCCAACTTTGGCCATGACCATAGCCTCGCCGTCGGCCTCCAGGGTAGCCGTGCCGGTGTAGATCGCCGAGATATCGCCGGTGCGTACGGTGGCAAGCTCGACGGGTGTTGGCAGCACTTCCTCTTTCTTCTCTTCCTTAGGCGCGTCTTCAGCGGCCGGAGACGGTTTCCCGCCACACCCGATGAGCGCGAAGCTCAGGGCCAGAGGTACCAACAGACGTGCTGGGTGATACGAGGCATTCAACATAGTTGTGCGTCTCCGCGAGGCATAAATGGATGTTTAGATAGCGACGTCGAGCTGCATGGTCAGCCGGATGCGTTCGTCGTCCTGCGTCCCGACGATTTCCAGATGGGCGGACCCGTCTTTTTTCGTCGCGCTCAACTGATTGGCATCTGTCAGGCTGTTAGCGGCAGGGGCGGCCAGCTGCTGTGCCACCGGTTCGGCGCTCGGGCTGGCACCCATGGCAATGATGGTCAAAATTACGGTCAGAGCAATTAGTACTTCACGTTGCATGGCATGTCCCTCTTTTCGCCTCATCTGATCAGTCAGATGGTGTTGGTGGTGGATAAGTTTGAATGTCTGCGGGTGCAGCCCATCTACTTCCCTAGTGTTGTAGTGAAGTATAACACTAAAAAACCAAAACACAAAAGTTAACGGCGCGATGCTTAAAATCGCATCGCGCCGTTATATCTTTAATGAAACCAACCAGTTAGCGTGGTCTAGGTGCTACGGAAGCTTCTTCATGCGGTCTTTTTTATCCACAACATCCGTGAAAAGAGGCGCTGAGATGGCATCCGCGAGGATCTCAGCCGTCTCATCCAGCAAGATATCGGGGTTGTCTTCGCTATCGATGTCCTCCAGGGCCTCGACGGCCTCCAGACCGCGAGCGAGGCGCCAGGCATTGGCGTTTTCGAGGCGTTTGGCCTCCATCGTTTCGCGTTCAGACTTGCGCATGTCGATATTCAGCGACACGTAGTTTTTGTCCCGCAGCTCGCGCGTCATCTCGATCTCGCGCAAGTAGTACTTGTGCTCGTCGTTACTCTTGATGCGCTGTTCATGACGTGTGGTCAGGCCCGTCAGATCAATCCCCTCCATCAGCGTCGTGTAGGAGGTCGAATCGATCTCATCCCAGGGCAGGGCCGTGTCGCGGGCGCTTTCACCGACCTCAGCCGTATCGATGGCGGAGGGCAGGGAAATGTCCGGCACCACGCCGCGATGCTGCGTCGAGCCGCCGGTGACCCGGTAGTACTTGCCCATGGTCAGGTGAAGCTGACCATAGCGAGGTCCGTCAGCGCGGCTGCGTCGGTCCAAAGGATAGATGTTCTGCACCGAGCCTTTGCCAAACGTGGTTTGCCCGATCACGATGCCGCGTCCGTAGTCTTGAATGGCGGCAGCGAAAATTTCAGAGGCCGACGCGCTGAAGCGATTGACCAGCACCACCATGGGGCCGTCATAGACCGTGCCCTGATCTTCGTCGCGATAAACCCGCAGCTTGCCGTTGTGTTCGCGCAGCTGAACGATCGGGCCTTTGTCGATGAACAAGCCGGACAGGCCCACCGCTTCGCTGAGTTGGCCGCCGCCGTTGTTGCGCAGATCCATAATGATCCCGTCAACACCTTCGGCTTTGAGTTCCTTCAAGTGTCGCGCGACATCCCGCGTGACACTGGCATAGTCCGGATCGCCTTTGGCCCGGGCTTGATAGTTTTGATAAAAGCTCGGCACTTTAATAACGCCAAGTTTCAAATCACCGTCGGCACGCTCCAGATCGATGACCTCGCGTTTGGCGGCCTGATTCTCAAGCGTCACTTTGCCGCGGGTGAGCGGCAGCTCGCGCTGCGGTGAGCCGGGCAGGGCGCCCGCAGGGAGAATTTGCAGGCGCACAACGGTGTCCGCCGGCCCGCGGATCAGCTGTACGACATCGTCGAGCATCCAGCCCACCACGTCGACCACGTCGCCGTCAGGGCCTTCGGCCACGCCAACAATGCGGTCTTTTTGCGTCAGCGTGCCGTCGGTGGCCGCCGGGCCCCCAGCGATCACTTCCTGCACGGTTACAAATTCGTCTTCAAGCTGCAATGAGGCGCCAATACCAAAGTACTGCAGGCTCATTTGAATGTTGTATTCGTCGGCATTGCGAGGCGAAAAGTAGTTGGAATGAGGATCGAGCGTGTCTGCGTAAGCGTTCATGAACGATTCAAAAACCTGATCGCTGGTGAATTCCTCGTTGCGGCGTTTTACGCGCTCGTAACGGGTGGTCAGCGTCTTGCGTGCTTCGGCCGTATCTTTTTCAGCCAGCACAAGACTCAGCAGATCGTGCTTAACGCGTTTGCGCCACAGCTCGTCGAGCTCTGCCTGATCTTTTGCCCACGGACTTTCTTCGCGGTCGAAGTAGTAGCGTTCATCGACGGTGAAGTCCTGGTCTTCCTCGAGCTTCGCCAGTGCGTAGTCGATCTGCGACAGCGCGCGTTGCTGGAACACAGAAAAAATGTCGAACACCGCGTCCACGCGGCCCGTCCGCACGAAGTCATCCATCAGCGTACGATAGCGCTCGAAGTCTTCAACGTCCGAGGCCAGAAAATACATACGATTGGGATCGAGGGATTTCAGGTAGCGATCAAGAATGTTGGACGAAATCGTGTCGTCAATCTTGGTGCGGCGGTAGTGCGAATGTTCAAAGAACGTGGTCGCAAGACGGCTAACCTTGGCATGTTGCTCTTTGGGTCCCAGAATACTCTCGGCGTCAGATTGCGTGGCGGCTGCCGTGAGCGTTAAACCCAGTCCGACACCTGCCAGCAACGCGGCGACCATGGTCGCCAAATTTTTGCTCCGACTTTTCGAGGTTGCAGTGTTCATACGTATCAAGCTACTCCAGTTATGCCCTGTCTTCCGTGTACCGACAGTGTCGGGAATCGGTCTGAAAATCATCCCAAAAATATCCCTGCTCCCGACCCTAGTGCCGTGGCAGTCCCGAATCAAGGGGCTATTTGGCAGTTTCGCCGCAGGCCCGTATCAGGATTCGGCGCAATGACGCCGCTGGTTTTCCTCAACGGCGTGCTGCTTGGCACCAGTGCCAGCATTGCGTTTGGTCTGAGCGTGGTCATGCTGCTGTTCGCGGGCCTTGGGAAAAGCTCTCCCCAGGTGGCCCCCGAATGGGATGTTTTGAGCACCTACACGATCATCTTCCTAATAATGACAGCGTTGTGCGCGTTCAGTTTCATCGGACATTTAAAGAAACGTCACTGGCGCTGGTATGCGCAGGGGGCGATGGGTGTGGGCCTAATGGCCACACTTTTCAAGATATTTGGCTAAATAGCGCAGGAAGAGCGACCACGCCACACACGGGCGTCACGTGGTCGGTTATGTCAAAACAGGGAGAGACGCGGTCCGCTGCGACCCCGACGACTGCGGCGCTGGACGCGACCGCGTCGACGCATGCGCTCATGCAGCGCTTTGCGCTTTTTGTTCAGGCGCGTTTCGCGATCTTCGGGTGAGGTTTCTGACTTCGGGCGCTTTTTCTCTTCGTTGCGGAACGCGCAGAAGTCTTCATAGGCTTCCACTTCGTGACGTAACTCACGCACCACCAGTTCGATCATGATGGCGTCGTCGAGGAAGCCGAGCACCGGAATATGATCTGGAATCAGATCTTCTTCTTCAGCAAAATAGGACAGCGCAGCGATGACGCGGTCGTGCTCTTTCTTGGGAATCTGCCACTCATCATCCTGCAGCATCTCGATCATGACCTGGAGTTTGTCGAGACGTTGATCTACAAAATCAGATACGGTTTGCTCGCGCACGCTAACGAGCAAGGTTTCTGCCGCTGCGATGACTTCAGAGTCTTCAAGCTTTTCGGCGTCTGCACGCGATTCGCGCATGATGCGTCGGAAATGACGCAGGTCTTTGTCGCTGAGCTCGAACGTAACCCGCAATGACATGTGTGAACCCCAATTTATATGTGTAAAACATAAGCTTACGCGGCGGCATTTGATGGGTCAAATTATGCGCTGCGCGCCAATACTGACAGGAGAATTAATTCGGTGTGGATCTATGGTTATGGCTCGCTCATGTGGCGTCCGGATTTCGAATTTGAAGAGCGCAGTGATGCCACGCTTCAAGGATTTTCGAGGCAACTGTGGCAAGGCTCGCCCGATCATCGTGGTACGCCCGCGGCACCGGGACGCGTCGTGACCCTGGTGGCGGATGCGACCGCGCACTGTCGTGGGATCGCGTTTCGCATTGACGTGCAACACCAAACCAATATTTTGGTCGCGCTCGATCATCGAGAACAGGGCGGCTACGAACGCGAGTGGGTGCAGATTCGCCTTGCGGACGGGCGTGACGTGCAGGCACTGACCTACATCGGTTGGCCGCACAATCCGCATTTCTTAGGGCCCGTGAACGAGGCCGACATGGTGCGACAGATTATGTCGAGCACAGGGCCAAGTGGTCGTAACGCAGATTATGTAAGCGAATTGGGGCAGCAGATGCGTCGATTGGGGCAGGGCAATGACCCGCTAGCCGTGTTTTGCGCACAGTTTGAGGGCTAATCCTGATGCGCTGAGGTGGTTTTGTGGTGCCGCTCACAGTGAGGCACCGCGGTCACGGGTAGCCTGTTGCGGTGTCGTATTGCTTATTGTGAACCCTCTATTTGAACACCTCAGGCCTCAACCGCCGGCAGGACGCCCGCAACACTACTGAAATTGGAATTCCGCGCAGCCTTGCCTGGTTTGGCTTTGTCGCCACGGCCGTGACGTTTCTGATCGCCTCGGCGTTGATGGTGGTCCTCGAGCACCGCGATGGGCAGCAAGCGACCAGAGCAGCCCTCGAGCGCGATGCCGCTGTAGCCGGTCGCCACTACGCTTTGGCGCGCGCCAGCATGACGCTGGCGCTCACTGGTTGGTCGCACGAATTGTTGCTCAAACGCAGCGCTCGCTCGCTCGACAAGGCCTTCAACACACTCGCGCTGAGTAACGGCGATGCGTTGTTGCTTACCGGTCCAGAGGGCGACGTGCTCGGATCACGCGGACCGGATGGTTTCTTGGTTCTGGACAGCGCCGGCAAGTCGCCACGTTTTGTCTTTGCTGAGGGCATCGTTTACGTGAGCGAGTCCGTGCCACTGAACGGCGGTCGTACATTGCACGCCGCGTTCGATCTCACTGCGCGCAGTGACGCGTGGCAATTGGGTGTGTCGCCGATATTGAAAATACAAGCTGGACCTGTTGCGCCCAGTGACACGCAAATCGGTGTCGCACTTGATCAAGACGCCGAGCAGTCGCTGGTTTTGATCTTGCAACCCGCACGAGCACTGCTGCACGATCCGCGTACGCTTATGCTATTTGCTGCAGCCGCGCTGGTGCTACTGTGCACGCTCGTTTGGGTTTGGCGTCGAATTCTGGGTGCCGTTATGTCTCGCTACTGGCATCGCCAGCTGACGCCGATGACGCACGCCATCGAGCGCATCCGGCAGGGCAATTGCACCGAGCACATGCTCACCTCCAGAGATCATCCGTTGTATTCCATCACGCGCGATTTCAACGCCATGCAGGATGAAATCGAAGAACGCCAGAGCAAGGTCGATTATCAAAGCCAGTTCGACGCGCTCACCGGTCTGATGACGCGCGCCGTGGCGAACGAACGGATTGCCCGCGCGGTGGATCGAGCTACGTTTTCGAACCAACGATTGGCTGCCGTCGCGATTGATGTATCGCGCTTTAACGAAATCAACGGAACGCTGGGCCAGGAAGCCGGTGATCTGGTGCTCAAAGAACTTGCCCAGCGCCTGTCCGCCAACACGCGTGTGTCGGACACCGTCGCGCGCGTCGGTGGCGACGAATTTATGTTGTTGCTCGAGGACGTCGACGACAAGACGGCTGAGCAGCTCGTTGAATTTTTGGTCTCCACGCTCGAAGCTCCCATTGTGGTGCGCGGCACCACGCTGAAGCTCAAGATTCGCGGCGGTCTGGCGCTGTTCCCGGATCACGGCGATGGCCCCAAGGCCCTGCGTCGTATGGCCAATATCGCGCTGATGACCGCCAAGGAATCGCAGCGCAAAGTCATGATGTATGAGCCCGGTCAGGATGAGAAACAGCTACGCGAGCTGGCCATTATTCATGATCTGCCAGGCGCACTGCGCGATGGCGAGCTCTATTTGCAGTATCAGCCAAAAATTGACGTTGAAAGCCAGCGCGTTGAGACGGTTGAGGCGCTGGTGCGCTGGCGTCATCCGCAGCTGGGCTTTATTCCGCCGGATGAGTTTATCGGTTTGCTCGAAAAAGCCGGACAGATCAGTCAGCTTACCGATTGGGTGTTTAAGGCCGCCATCGAACAGGTGCGGGACTGGAATGCGGCGGGCTACGATTTGGGCGTCGCGGTGAATATTTCAGCGAACGATTTGCGCGATGAAACACTACCTCAAAGAATTCAGGATTTGCTCCATCACTACGTGGTCAAACCGGCCCGGCTTTCTATCGAAGTAACAGAAAGTGCCGTCATCGAAGACCCGGAACGCGCCGTTGCGATTCTGCAGGAGTTTCGTACCGGTGGCTTGAAGATCGCGCTGGACGATTTTGGTACGGGTCAGACGTCGCTGTCGCTGCTCAAGCAGCTACCGCTGTCGCAGGTCAAAATTGACAAGTCGTTTGTGCAACATCTGCGCGCCGATTCCGGTGACGCCATCATCGTCAAGTCGATTATTGACCTTGGCCATAACATGGGTCTGCTCGTCACCGCCGAGGGCGTGGAAAGCAACTACTGCTGGAATCTGCTGAAGTCTTATCAGTGCGATTTGGTGCAGGGTTATTTAGTTAGCGCGCCGTTGACGTCGGACGAGTTGTGCCAGTGGTATCTGCGTCTGCAAAAGCGTCACGTGAACAAACTGGACTATTCGTTTCTACAAAACGCCGGTTAGCAATCTGCTGCTAGTGCGTGGCGCCTAATCCAAAGAACTGACTGATGCGTCCGGCCAGGTGCCGGGCACGCGAGGTGTGATTGTCGTCGTCGCTGCGATCCATGAGCGCCGCGACAGTGGCTTCATTGCGTCGCACCCGGTGCGCCATGACTTCGGCCAGATCGTTGGCGATCTCTGGTCGGGCGCGGAAGATCGGTTCGATATCATCGCGGCGAATTTCCAGGGCGTGGACGTTGGTCAGCGCGCGAACCGTAGCGCCGCGCGGAGCGCCCGTGAGCACCGACATTTCGCCGAAGGCTTGTCCCGGTTCGATCTGTGCGACGGCCGGGCCGTCATCATGGCTCAGGTCGCTGTCGGTGACCGATGCCTCGGCGATACCCTCCACCAACAAATACAGCGCGCTGCCTTCGTCGCCGCGTTCAAATATCGTGCTGCCCTTGGCATAGTCGCAACCTTTGGCCCGCTGCGAGAGCTGTTCCAGTTCGTTGTGGGTTAGGTGGCACAACAGATCCATTCGTGACAGGAGCTGATGGACATCCAGACGACGTTCGGTACGCAGTTTGCGCTCGCGAGTGAGCAGCACTTCTTGTTGGCCATATGGAATCGGAACGCCAGCCTGATGCAGGTAACGCAGCACGTTGCCAGCTAAGCGGTGGCGCAGGCTCACTTTTTGATGCAGGTCGTCAATCCAGAAGCGAATTTCGTACTCAACACCGCGTTCATTGAACTCACGAATGCGCACATTGTGGTCGCCGTTTTCGCTCAAGCCCGGCGTCGCCATGACCGCGGAGGTCAGAATGTTCTCCGCCCGTTCGGGGTCGGTGGTGTAGTTCAGCGCAATATTAAGCGATTCGCGGTAGCGCCGTTGCGGCAGGCTGTAGTTAATAAACTGTCGTGAAGCGAGGTTGTTGTTGGGCACGATAACCGTGCGATGCGATTGGGTGACCAGACGCGTTGAGCGCCAGTTTAATTCGGTCACGCGACCCACAAGGCCAGGTTCGAGCTCAACCCAGTCGCCGATGGAATACGGGCGTTCAATGTTCATGGCTACGCCGGAGAAAAAGTCAGCGATCATGTCGCGAATGGCCAGACCGATGATTAACGTGACCAGACCGGAGGAGGCCACGATGCCCCCGATTGGGTGATCGAAGACAAACTTGATCACCAGCGGGATGGTGCAAATCAAAAGGACTGAGTGCACGAAGTTGCCCAGAATACCGGGCGCATCCAACCCCGTACGTCGGCGCACCATGGGATTAATAATCAGATCGACAATAATCCGACCCAGCAGCCACGACCCGGCCATCCAACGCACGGAGCCTGCCAAAAGCGGTAGCCACACGTCGATGGCGTCGGAAAACACCAACCCGAAGACGCCGGTAATGAGCGCGACGTTTGCTTCAAGCGCATAGGCGCCGAGGAAAATGGCCAACGGCACAATAACCGGCAGCAATGAATTTTGGGGTTGTGGGCGCATGGCGTCTCTGCAAAGGGGATTACTTAACGCATTGAGACTAAAGAACAGGCTGTCGTTTTGCTGTGAATCGACTCACAACTGGCGTTGAATTCACCCTTATGTTGAATTCGGGGTTGCTCGGGGTTCGCATTAGTGCGGTTGGTCCGGCGTCCGGTTCGGTGGGTATACCCCTGGGACCGCCCGAGGAACGGGCTAACAACCCAGGGGCATACCCACCGAACCGAACGCCGAACCAAGTGCGTAATTCGAATCCCGCGCGCTTGGTGGGGTTGAGAGCAAGAAGGAAGAGGTGCTGCCGCTTGTGCAGCGCGAGCCGAATAGCACGACGCACGATCAGGCTAAGCCGCTAGAGGCGCACAACCCCCAAAGCTTCGACTCAATTAGGGGAGTGGGAGTGAGGGGGTTTGCTCTGGGTTGTTAGCCCGTTCCCCGGGCGGTCCCAGAGTGAACCCCCTCACTCCCGCTCCCCGGGATCGAAGCGCACAAAGCCGACCCCCGGGATCGAAGCCCAACAAGCAAAAAAAAACGGCGCCACAAGGGCGCCGGTTTTCATTTACCAGAGACTCTGGAAGTTTAGTCGTCGCCAGCCATCGACATGGCGAACTGCAGCACGTACCAGAACAGCATCATGACGGAGCTAAACAGCGAGAGTGCTGCCGCCACATGCGTGCCGTCGGGGTAGTCCTGAAGCACCGATGAGGTGCTGTAGAGGATCGATGCGCCCGAGAAGCCGATCATGCCAACGATGAACAGCAGGCCAAGCTGGAAGCCGAACAAGGCACTCATGACAATCAGGCCAATGGCCAGAAAGCCGCCCCACATCAGGGCAGAGCGCAAGAACGTGAAGTCCTTGCCGGTGTAGTACACGATGGCGGTCAGTACGGCAAAAGCGGCTATGGTAAACAGCGCGGCGTTCTTGACCACATCTGCCGACATGTACGTGAAGGCAATAAACAGTGGCGCTGCGAACAGCACGGCGTAGCTCAGCACAAAGCCGCCGAGTCCGACGTACTGTTTGGCAACCGAGCCACGGCTCGCGGCCATTGCGCTGAACACCCACGAGGCGACCATGAAGCCACCGAGTACAAGCAACCAGCTCGTGTTCGCAACGACGGCGAAGATACTGGCGGCGGCGCCGGTCTGGAACAGTGCTATTTCGATGCCGACAAAAGCAACAATAGCGCCAAGCACGTGGTTATAGGTGCGGGCGAGAAATGCGGCGCGTGGGCGTTGGCCCGATACGACGGCGCTTTCATGACGGGAAACCTGATCATTCATGGTCCGGTGTACTCCTTAAATCCGATGGCCAGAATTACATATCGACGCAGTATAGCGCAATTCGTTCACTGACATTGCTAACGAGTTGGCGGCTCCGTCCCTGTTTTTCAAGGCTCGTAGCGGCTCATACTCTCTTGAAACTTCGTAAGTGATTGAATTTTAGTTTCGAATTTTGAACGTCAAACCGGCTTTTTCGCCCAGCCGCTCCAGGTAAGTATCCCCCAGCGCGACGGCCGGCGTCAGGAATCCGCTGACGTCGTTTGGCGGCGTATCCAACGCCAATGCCACAGCCGCTTCCCCGAGCATACCGCTCGTTGAGCCATAGCCCGGGTCTTTGTCGCCGGTCACTACGGCGCGTAAGGTCTCGCCAGAGGCGGTCTCGCCAAACAACGCTATGTTAAAAAAGCCGTTGTCGCGTGCCGATTCGTTGGGGCCTTCGCCTGGTTTCGGCAGCACAAACTGATTGAGTAAATAACGCGTGGGTTTGATCGCGGCACCGAGCATCAGGGCATTGAGCCCACCGGCCATAGCCACGGCTTTGGCCCGTCCCGCCCAGCCGCTGCCGGTGAGTACCGCTTCGCTGTAGGAAAATTCGCCACCGTACTGGTGCTCCAGTAGCGCATTGCTGCGCCGAACCACTTTGGTGTTGATGGCGCCCATCACAAATGGTGCCGTCCATGCGTCGAAATCTTCATCAAAGCTTGGCCAAACCGGTTCGGCCCGATCCGGTCCGCTGCGCAGTGCCGGTGGATTAAACGAATAAGGATGGCGCACGGTGCGCGCTACATCACGATCACCCCGTGCCGCTTCGATCACCTGCATCAGGCTGGCGACGGTGCCGCCACTTGCCGTTCCGCGTGCGGCTTTAAGTCGAAATTTTACGCGCTGGCAGGGTTCGCCAAAGCGCTCCATGGCTTCGCGCTGCAAAAACCAGACGCCCAAATCGGAGGGGACCGAATCGAAACCACAGCACGGCACAATGCGCGCCCCTGACGCCACGGCGCTGGCCTGATGGGTTTCGATCATGCGCGCGATCCAGTGCACTTCACCGGCCAGATCGCAGTAGTGCGTACCGGCATGCGCGCAAGCGGAGACCAGTGGCGAGCCGTACAGTGAGTAGGGCCCAACGGTGGTGCACACCACGCGCGTTTTCGCAGCGAGTTCGGCAACGCCGTCGGCGTCTTGGCTGTCGACGATGAGTGTCGGCACGTCGAGGTCCAGTTGGGCCAACACCGCGGCGAGTTTGGTCGCGTTGCGGCCGGCCAAGGCCCAGCGCAACTCACCACCGGTGCCGTAGTGGCGCGCCAGATGCGCAGCGACCAGCTGGCCGGTGAAGCCCGTGGCGCCGAGTAACACCAAATCGAATTCACGTGCTTCCTGGCTCACAGCATGTCCTTTTCGCGTTCGGCGACAATGTAGTAACGCAGTGCGATATCTTCGCGCACTCGAAGCGCGCCGCCCAACGCACTAAACGGTTCGAGACCGAGTTGCGCATGGGTAAGCTCTGTCTGGCCTTCGATGATGAGCTGGTCGCCGCTTTCGCGCAGCGTAAACGCAAAGGCCACGGGTTTTTCGTCGCCCGCAATGGCAACGAGTACATCCGCCTGCGCCTGCTCAGGGCTGCCGCTTACGCTCATGGAAGTGAGCGCTATATCGGGGAACGCTTCGGCGTTGAGAAGTTTTACCCCCAACATGTTTTTTTGCGTCGCCGTGCGATCTTTTTGCGGGATGTCCTTTTCAAACAGCGCGCCTTCCGCGCGGCGCGCATCGGGATCGTCCACGATGAGTGACTGCAGCGGCAGATTCAACGCAAACGCACTGTCCTTAAAAGCCTGGGCGCGAACAATACTGCCGCTGATCGTCGTGGAGGCCACCACATGATCGTGACCAAAGCGTGCCAGTGCACCGGTTTTGTAGACGCGAACGCGCAGCCATGATGACTCAGACACGATGCTGTAGCGCGTCCCGGCGACGTCAAGTTTGGTTTGCGCTGTGGTCTGGACGTCGGGCGCGCTACGGCGTTCGCCCGGTGCCGTGCAGCTAACCAGCAGGAGGGCGAGGAGAGCAAAAATAGGGAGATGTTTCATGAGTTGGAGTGTAGCCGATCACAACGACAGTGTGGCATTCGCTGACTCCACGCCCGTCCGTGGCAGGCGCGCGCGTCGGCGTGCGACAATAGGGCGATGAAATCGCTGCTTATCGTTTGTCATTGCCCGTCGCCGAATGTCGCCACGTTGTGCGAGGCCGTGGCGTCTGGCGCGCGCGAGGGAGCGCCCGCGGCGGTGACGGTGACCGTGCGTTCACCGTTTGAAACCCGTGCCGAACACGTGCAGGCGAGCGACGGCTTAATTTTGGGCACGACCGAGAATTTTGGCTACATGAACGGGGCGCTCAAGGATTTTTTCGAGCGCATCTATTACCCGTGTCTGGAACCCACTCAAGGCCGGCCCTATGCTTTGTTTGTGAAGGGCGGGCAGGATGGTGCGGGTGCCAAACAAAGCGTCGAGCGCATTGTTGCGGGCCTGCGTTGGCGTGCCGTACAGCCGCCACTAATAATGACTGGCGCGTACGATACGGCCTGGCTGGCATCATGCCGCGAACTCGGGATGACGATGACGGCGGGTTTAGACGCGGGTTTGTTTTAAGCTCGGATCAGCCGCGTCATTTGCCGCCGGTGTTCACAATTAGGCGCAGCGCGGATAAACGCATTTGGGCGCGTCCAATATGGTGTTCACACTGACGAATCGTGTCGCTGACGTGTTCGATTTCCTCGGCGCGCACGTTCGGATTTAGACGAGCTAGTGTTTCGAGGCGATCGCGCTCATTGCCAAGCGCGTCGCGCATGATGGCAGCGCCCTCATCGATACGTCCCGGCAAAACTTCCTGCGCACGATCTTTGGCGTGGGCCACCATTTTGTTTAACTCACCGCGTACCTGTCCAAGTACGGCGCGAGCCGTTTTGCGATCAACATCTTTACACAGTCGGTCCAGTTGCTTGGCGTCCAACGTGGCGCCAACGTCTTTGCCGTTGGCGGCAATCAAAAAACGCGTGGGTGACAGTGACAGATAGCGTTCGATTTGCAGCGCGGCGGGTGCAATCACCGCGACGGTGAACCAGGCTTCCAGCAAAAGCGTGCCGGCGGGCAGCGCTTTGAGTGCAAGTGTGCTTAATGTGGCGTTGCCGACATCACCGTGCAGCACCAGTGCCAACGCTTCTTTGGCGATGGGGTGCTCGGCCGTCATGAAATGTAAATCTTCACGCATGAGCGCGGTGTTGCGATCGTAGGTGGCCGTGAGCCCGTCTTCGGTCAGTCCGGGCAGATGGGCCGACAGTTTTTCACTCGGGCGCAGGATCATCGTGCGCGCGACATCGTCTTCCTGCTCGACGCCAAAATGCTCGAACGCGCCGGCCAGAAACGCCGGCAGAGCCTGATCAGCACCGTCTTCTTCCAGCGCGTGTACCAACGTGGCCGCGCGTTCATTGTCACAGGAGTTCAGTTCAATGAGTCGGTCTCGCCCATTGCGCAACGCGGCGCCGACAGACTGCGCGCGCTCGCGGGTGCGCTCAATCAGCGGTGTCGCATCCGCGGACGGTGCGCTTATTGCGTCTCGTAGTTCTGCTTCAAATTCTGCAAACAGGCTTTGCGCGCCGGGCGCGCTGTGCGCGAGTGCGTTGAGCCCTTCGTGATGCCAGCGCAGCAGTACCTGTGTGGGACTGTTTTCAATCACCGGTACGTGGATATGGATGGTGGAAGTTTGCCCGATTCGATCAAGCCGCCCGATGCGCTGCTCCAACAAGTCCGGTGACAACGGCAAATCAAATAACACCATGTGGTGAGCGAACTGAAAATTGCGTCCTTCGCTGCCGATCTCCGAGCACACCAGCACCTGCGCGCCATTGCCCGGAATTTGGCCATCGGCGAAATAAGCGGCCGCACGATCGCGTTCCAGAAGGCTTAGACCCTCGTAGAAAGAGGTGCTGCGCAGACCCTCGCGCAACGTAAGGTGTTCGTCGAGCGCTTTGGCCGTGGCCATGTGATGACAAATGACCAGTGCCTGTCGCGTGCGATCTTCTTTTAAAAATTGAACCAGCCACGCCACGCGCGCGTCGCTGCGGGTCCAATTTTCATCCGGCGCCGCGGCTTCCGGGTAAAGCGCTGCCTCAACCGAATCGAAAGGGACGGGCGGGGTGTCATCGGGCAGGGGCCAGATGTGCGCTTCACGTTGTGGGAAGTCGGGTACGGCGGCACGCGTGTTGCGAAACAAAATGCGTCCCGTGCCATGTCGGTCGAGCAGCTCGCGCAGCAGTTCGTGTCGCGCCTTCTTGGTCATGTCTGCTGGCAATTCGCGGTCAACGTAACGTTCGAATTCGGCGCGCTGTGCGGCGTCGAGCGGCGTGTCGTCATGCAGCAGAGGTTCGATGTGTTCGTTGAGCTTTTGGTAGCGCTGCTGTTCGTCCTGAAACGCTTTGAGGTCGAAGAAGCGTGCGGGGTCAAGCAGGCGCAGGCGCGCGAAATGGCTGTCAGCGCCAAGCTGTTCGGGTGTGGCCGTCAGCAGCAACAGACCCTTGCTCAACGCGGCCAGCTGTTCGACCGTGCGGTACGCATCCACCGCGGTGTCCTCGCCCCAGTCGACGTCGGGCGCGTATTTCAAATGATGGGCTTCATCGACGATCACCAGATCCCAATCGGTGGTAAGCGCCGCGCTGCGCATGGCTTCGTTGCTGGCAAGAAGATCCAACGAGCACAAGACGTGCTGCTCCGCATCGAACGGTTGCGCGATGCCTTCTTCGAGCAGGGCCTCAAAACGCGGCTCATCGAATAATGCCAAACGCAGATTAAAACGACGCAGCATCTCTACCAGCCATTGATACACCAGCGCGTCCGGCACCAGCACCAGCACACGCTGAGCGCGTCCGGTTTCGAGTTGATGATGCACGATCATGCCCGCTTCGATGGTTTTACCAAGGCCGACTTCATCGGCCAGGAGCACGCGTGGGGCATAGCGGCGCGCCACGGTATCAGCGATGTAGAGCTGATGGGGCAACAACGAAACGCGTGGTCCGCGCAAGCCGCACACGGGACTGCGTTGTTGTTCGTGAGCCAACGCCAGTGCCTGCAGGCGCAGTCGATAGGCCGCGCTTTTATCAATTTGTGCGTTGGCCAGTCTTTGTACCGGGGTGGTGAACTGCACGTAGGCACTCAGGTCCATCTCCGGTACGTCCACGCTGTTGCCGTCGGTATCCTCGCAGCGATACACCAACAGGCCGTCAGCTTCGCGAGTACCGGTGACGCGCAGCGTGCGCTCATTAACATCTTCGATGTGATCGCCAATGGCGTATTCGATGCGACTCAATGGTGAGGTGTCCATCGCGTACACGCGGCGCTCTTCGGCGGCGGGAAACAGCACCGTTATACGACGGCCGTCCACCTCGATCGCGATGCCGAGGCCAAGATCTGGTTCGGTGGCGCTGGCGTAGCGTTGCCCAGGAATCATGCTCATAGTGACTGCGCCGCGCGTGTGATGGCGTCGACGCTGTGCTGCACGTCCGCAACGTCCGTTGTCCAATTGCTGACGCTGATTCTCATTGCCGTTTTTCCTTGCCAGTGCGTAACGCCTGCCCAGCACGTACCCTCACGCTGGACGGCAGCGATGACATCGCGCGTCCGTTTGTCGTCACCAAAACTTACCATTACTTGATTGAGCTCTACATCGTTTAAAATCTCGAAACCTTCTGCGTGCAGCAGTCGGGCAAATTCACGCGCATGCTCGCAGCAGCGCAACACCAAATCCGCAACGCCGTCGCGACCAAGCGCAAGCAGCGCGGCCCACACGTCCACGCCGCGTGCGCGACGAGAGAGTTCCGGTGTGTAATCAGACGGATTGCGTAGTTCGCCTGCCGTTGGCAGATACGCGGCCGTGACCGCCATCGCGGCTTTAAGCGCCTGCGGATCACGCACGATGCCAATGCCGTTGTCGTAGGGAACATTGAGCCACTTGTGGGCGTCGGTGGCCCACGAGTCGGCGCGCTCAACGCCTGCGACCAGATGGTTGAGTGACGGACAGGCCGCCGCCCATAGACCAAAAGCGCCGTCGACATGGACCCAGGCACCCGTGTTGGCAACGCGGTCGCAAATGTCGCCCACCGGATCGCTCGTGCCGGTGTTCACATTGCCAACCTGAGTGACGACGATCGTGGGGCCGGAGATTTTTGGCAGCGCGTCAGCGCGCATGCGCCCTTGCTCGTCCACGGCAACTTTTATAACGCGTTCGCGTCCGAGCCCAAGTAGCCCTAGTGCCTTGAACACAGACGGATGCGATTCGGCCCCGATCAGTACGTCGATGGACGGTGCGCCAAACAGCCCGTCGGCTTCCACATCCCAACCGGCCTGTGCGAGCACGCGATGGCGTGCGGCCGCAAGCACGGTGAAGTTCGCGACCGTGGCGCCAGTGACAAAACAACCACCGCAGTCTTGCGGCAGACCAAACAGATCGATCAGCCAATCGAGTGCAGTCTGTTCGAGCATCGCCGTCGCCGGTGCCGAGGCGTGCAGAGCCGAGTTTTGATCCCACGTGGCGGCGAGCCAGTTTGCGGCCAGCGCGGCCGGCGTTGCGCCGCCGGTGACAAAACCAAAGTAACGCGGACCAACCGTGATGGTGGAGGCTGGTGACCCAAATTCGTCAAGTTGCGCCAGAATATCGGCTGCAGGCTGGCCGCGGTCGGGCAGGGTAGTGGTGAATTGGGTCAGCGCGGCCACCGCTTCTGGTGTCGGCGCCACACGTCGCTGGCCGGCCTCGTCGAGATAGTTGCCCGCTCGCTTGGCAACGTTTTGCAGCAGATCGCGGACTGTGGTTGAGGTATTCAAGGTGACGCGGATTGTACGGGCGTACAGCCAGAGCGTCGACCGCCTTATGTGCAGTCCGCGTGCCGCCGGCCGGTCGCCAATGTTAGTCTTGCATCAGGTCACAACACAGAGTGTTCTTCATGCAGCAGCTTTCGGGTCTGGATACGGTTTTTTTGCAACTGGAGTCGGCAAATATGCCGATGCATATCGGTTCGCTGGCGATCTACGATCCGTCCACGGCACCCGGCGGTCACGTGGGTTTCAAAGACATTCTTGACTACTTTGCGCAACGGTTGCACAAAGCGCGCAGTTTTCGTCAGCGTCTTGCGCACGTTCCACTGGGTGCAGACCGTCCTTTTTGGGTCGAAGATCCCGATTTTGATCTTGAATATCACGTGCGCCACATCGCGTTGCCCAAGCCCGGTGACTGGCGCCAGCTGTGTATCCAAACCTCACGCCTGCACGCGCGTCCTCTGGATATGCGCAAGCCGCTGTGGGAGGCCACCGTGATCGAGGGACTCGATAACGTGGATGGCGTGCCGCCGGGCAGTTTTGCGCTGGTGACCAAATTTCATCATGCCGCCGTCGACGGCGTGTCGGCCGCGGAAATTGGCGCGGCGTTTCATGATTTGTCGCCGCAGTCCGACGTCGAGCCACCGAAAAAGCTGTGGCGCCCTGAACGCTTGCCAAGCGATGTGGAGTTACTTGGACACGCGGCGATGTCCACGGCACGTAAGCCGTTGGAAATGGCGAACTTTGCCGGCCGCACATTGCCCAAACTGGCACGCGCCGGTATTGGTGCGGTGCGCGGCGAAGCGTTGTGGAAGGTTAAGGTGCCGCGTACGCGTTTTAACAACACGGTTTCGGCACACCGGGTGTTTGATGCGCGACAGTTTTCGTTGGATGAGATTAAAGCGATCAAATCCAGCGTAGAAGGCGCGACGGTGAATGACGTCGTGGTGAGCGTTTGCGGCGGCGCGTTGCGTCAATATTTGCTGAGCAAAAGCGAACTGCCGGACGCGTCGCTCGTGGCGATGGCGCCGGTGTCCTCGCGCAGCAAAGATCAGCGCGGTACCGCCGGCAATCGGGTGTCGACGTTGAGTCTGCCGATTCGCACGGACATCGAAGATCCGTTGGAAAGACTGCGTGCCGTGCAGCAGGAAAGCACCAAAGCCAAAGCGATGAGTGCCACGTTGGGCGGTGACATCGTGACCGATCTGGCGCATTTTTTGCCCTCGCCGACAACGGGTGTCATGGCGCACGCTTACGGTCGTTGGGGTTTGGCGCGGCGCTTGCCGCCGGTGTTCAACACGGTGATCACGAACGTGCCGGGGCCCGCGTTTCCGCTGTTCTCGATGGGATCGCAACTGATTGCCAACTACGGCCTTGGACCGATTGCACATGGCGTTGGTTTGTTTCAACCGGTTTTGAGTTACAACGGGCAGGTGACGGTAAGCGCCGTATCGTGTCGCGAGATCATGCCCGACCCGGCGTTTTACTGTGAGTGTCTGGATAACGCATTTGAGGCGTTGCGGGCGGCCACCAGCGACGTAAAGACGGCGCCCAAAGCGCCGCGTAAAAAGAAAGTGTCCAGAGCGCGGGCACGTGCGGCCGAACGCAAGCGCAAGGCAGCGCAATGAGTAATACATTGAGATCACCTGGCAGCGCCATCAAGCTGCCGTCATGGGCGCTGCGTCTGGCTGAAACGCGTGCCATCGCTGAGCTTTACGCCTACGCCTGGTGTTATCCGCTGATGCACTGCGCGCAGCGTGGTGACGGTCATCCGGTATTGGTGCTGCCGGGGTTTTTGGCCAGCGGCTCGTCCACGTTTCCGCTGCGGCATATTCTCAAGCGATTGGGCTACCAGGGTCACCGCTGGAAACTTGGGCGCAACATGGGGCCGGTACAAATCGCACTGGATCAGGTCATGGATCGTTTGCAGGAATTGCGTCAGCGCTATGACCAGCCGGTTTCGGTAGTGGGTTGGAGCCTCGGCGGCATTTACGCGCGTGAACTGGCGTGGCAGGCACCGGATGACGTACGTCAGGTGATTACTTTGGGCACGCCGTTTCACGCCCATGAGGCTTCGACCGCAGCGTGGTTATATAAGAGTATCAACGCGTATCACGGTCAGGACATCGAAGATCAGGTTCTGGCGCGAGCCGCCAAGCCGCCACCGGTCCCCAGCACCTCTATTTATAGCCGTGGTGACGGCGTGGTGCCGTGGCAGTGCTCGCTGGATTCCCCGGGACCCCACACCGAGAACATCCGGGTGCACGGTTCGCACTGCGGGTTGGGCCACAATCCGCTGGCGCTGTGGGCGATCTTCGATCGATTGGCGCAGCCGGACGGTGCTTGGCAAGCGTTTGAGCGTGTGCGTTGGATGGGTCTGAGTTACCCGGTGGCCGATACGCCCGACACGGTTTAATGGTTGCTACCTTAAATGCGAATGATTACTATTACTATATTATTCTGAGCAACGAGCAACCCCCATCGTGAAATCCAGCCCGGTAACTCTGGCCTCGCTAAAATGCGGCGAACGTGGCGTCATCGATCGAATCGAAAGCGATGATCCACAGGTGCAGAGGTTGATGACGCTTGGTCTGGTCGAGGGCGTCGAGCTCGAACTCATGAGTGCCGCAATCGGCGGTGATCCCCTCGAATTCAAACTCTATGGCTGCGGCATTTCGTTGCGCCAGGCTCAGGCCGTGCGTTTCCACATCGCTCCGCGCGCCTGACCCAGCGGGCGACGTACCCTTAAGGCACGCTGCCGGGCAACATCTTATGAGTTCAAAACCCACGTCCGTGAGCGTTTCTGCGCAGGGCATTGGTGTGCGCCGTGCACCTGAGTCAAGCATCGCGGTGATGGGTATTCCAAACGCCGGCAAGAGCACACTGTTCAATCGGCTCACGGGCCTGCGTCAGCGTATTGGCAACTATCCGGGTGTGACCGTTGAGCGTCACGTTGGCGACTTGAAGCTGGGCGAGCGCTCATTGCAGTTGGTCGATCTGCCGGGCACTCACGGTCTCAGTGCCAGCTCGATGGAAGAGCGAGTGGCCGTGGATGTGGTGCTGGGTCGGGTTGAGGGCATGCGCGATCCGGATGCTGTGTTGGCGGTGGTCGATGCCTCTAACCTGTATCAAGGGCTTTTCCTGGTGCAACAACTGCTTGAGCTGGGCAAGCCCGTGGCCATTGCGCTGACCATGATGGATGCCGCGCGGGCCAGTGGTTTGGATGTGGATGTAGAGGCGCTGTCTGCACGACTTGGCGGCGTGCCGGTTTTGCCGGTGGTCGCGACCACCGGTGAGGGCATCGATGCGCTGTGCGAGGCACTGTTTTCGTTGCCGTCCGAGGCGCCGATCGCGGCACCGATGGTTTGGCCCGAGCTGGATGCGGCGATCGAGGAGCTGCGTGCGGACAACCACGTGCCACGCGTGCCGCTTATACGACTTCTGATTGACGGCGCGGATGATCACAACGCCGACATCGTGAGCGCGCTTGGGCCGCGCGATCTAAACGAGTGGCGTGATCGCTTGTTTGGCGGTGAGCCGCCTTTGGCCGCTGAGGCCCGGGTGCGTTACAACTGGGCGCGTGATGTGGTCGCCGCCGTACAGCGTCGCGGTACACGAGTGACGACCTGGCGCACGCGCGTTACCCACTTTTTTAATCAGCCCGTCCCCGGCACTCTGGGTTTGTTTATCGTGATGGCGATCGTGTTTCAGGCGGTGTTCGCCTGGGCCACTCCCATGATGGATCTTATTGACGGCACCACCTCGTGGCTGGCCGGTTTGGTAGGCGATGCGTTGGGCGACACGATGTTCAGCAGTCTGATTGCCGACGGACTGATCTCAGGCGTCGGCAGCGTCATTATCTTTCTGCCGCAGATCATGGTGCTGTTTCTTTTTATTATTGTGCTGGAAGACTCGGGCTATCTGGCGCGCGCCGCTTTTTTGATGGATCGGGCGATGCGCTCGGTCGGGCTTTCCGGGCAGTCCGTCGTGCCGATGATTTCGAGTTTTGCCTGCGCGGTGCCGGGCATCATGGCCACGCGGGTTATACCCAATCGTCGCGATCGAATTGCCACCATTATCGCCGCACCGTTTATGACTTGTTCGGCGCGTTTGCCTGTGTATGCGCTTTTAATTGCCGCGTTCGTACCGGCGCGCAGTGTGGGCTTTTTCAATTTGCAGGGACTGGTGCTGCTGGGGCTCTATTTGTTTGGCATCGTGATGGGCGTGTTGACGGCGCTTTTGTTGCGTCAGACGGCGTTGCGTGGGCCAAAGCCGCCGTTTGCGCTGATGCTGCCGGAGTTTCGACGTCCAAACCTGCGCACCGTGCTAATCCAGCTTTTGGGTCGTGCGCGTGTGTTCTTGCGCCGCGCCGGAACGGTGATTCTGACCGTTGCGTTGCTGGTATGGGCCGCCGCGTACTTTCCGCGTTCGGCCGAAGTGGCGCAGCACCGGGCAACGTCGGTGGCCGCGGCACAAGCGCAATATTCGGGTGACGAACTCGACGCCGCGGTGGCGCGCATTGAGAACGAGACGGCGGCCATGCAACTGGAGCAAAGCTGGTTGGGGCGCGCCGGTAAAGGTGTTGAGCCGGTGTTCAAGCCACTGGGATGGGATTGGCGCGTATCGGCCGCCGTGATTGCCGGCTTTCCGGCTCGTGAAGTGGTGGTCGCCATTCTTGGCACGGTGTACGCAGTGGGTGATGAGGCGGACGACGCCACGCTGTCCGGGCGGTTGGAGGCGGCCACCTGGCCCGACGGGCGCCCGATTTATACGCTGCCGATGGTCATTGGTCTGCTTATTTTCTACGCCTGCTGTTTGCAGTGCGCCGCGACGCTTGCCGTCATGCGACGCGAGACCAACGGCTGGCGCTGGCCGATATTTGCGTGGACCTACATGACGCTGTTGGGCTATTTCGGGGCGATGGCCGCGTTTCAGCTGTTGTAAAAAATGCGCTCAGGCGCGGGACATGTACTCGCCGGTTTCCGTATTGACCTTGATAATTTCGCCTTGCGCCAAATACTCCGGAATCTGCACTTCCAAACCCCCGGCAAGCGTTGCAGGCTTGCTGCGTTTGGTCACGGTGCCGCCTTTCATCGCCGGTGCTGTCTCGACAATCTCAAGTTCGACCGACGTCGGTAACGCAATCCCCACCGGATTGCCGTCGATCAACATGACGAGGATATCCGTCAGGCCATCGTTCAGGTACATCGTCTGACCTTCGAGATCTTCGGCATTAAACGAATACTGGGTGTAGTCCTCGTCGTCCATGAAAACGTACAGCTCCCCGTCGAAATACGAATAGCTGGACTGACGCCGAATTAGATCGGCATCGCCGAGCATGTCGTCGCCTTTAAACGTCTCGTCGATGTTCTGCCGTGTCTGGACGTCTTGCAGACGCATCTTGTACAGCGTGTTGCTGCCGCGCGAGGAGGGCGTGCGAATATCGATCTTACGAATGGCGCACACGCGATCTTTGAAGCGAACAATGTTGCCGCGTTTTACGTCGCTGGCTTTAGGCATGGGAATCCTCGGGCGTTCTGTCGTTGGCGAGGGAGCGAGTTTAAACGGTTTTGCTTGAAAAGGGTGCTTCGGGTTGGCGCGGGGTTCGCATTCTGGCGGTTGGTCCGTCGTCCGGTTTGTTTGGGGTGGCGCGGGGTTCGCATTCTGGCGGTTGGTCCGGCGTCCGCTTCGGTGGGTATACCCCTGGGACCGCCCGAGGACGGGCTAACAACCCAGGCGCATACCCACCGAAGCGAACGCCGAACCAAGTGCGTAATTCGAATCCCGCG
>JBGCEL010000020.1:0-7985 GCA_045106455.1 Gammaproteobacteria bacterium | reverse complement strand
CAATGGCGCAGCGCTGGCGCGCGGCATCGCGTTGGCGCGCGAGTATGACGACATCGTTGTGGCGGTGAACGTTGGTAATGAGGCGTTGGTTGAGTGGAACGATCACATGGTGCCGGTGGAGCGTGTGATCGAATACGTGCGTCAGATGAAGGCGGCGATCAAACAGCCTGTCACCGTTGCCGAGAATTACGTGTGGTGGATTAAGCACGGTGCGGCGCTTGCGGCCGAGGTGGATTTTCTCGGTGTGCACACCTATCCGGTGTGGGAACAAAAAGGCATCGATGAAGGTTTGTCGTTTACCGTGGAAAATCTAAGCGCGGTGCAAAGCGCGCACCCAACCAAGCCACTGGCGGTGCTGGAGGCCGGCTGGGCCACAACGGCGAGTGAATTTGGTGACCGCGCAGGCGAAGCCGCTCAAGCGCGATATTTTTCACAGCTGACCAACTGGGCGCAGGCGAACGCCGTTACCGTATTCTTTTTCGAGGCCTTCGACGAGCCGTGGAAGGGCAATCCCGACAACGTGGACGGTGCCGAGAAACACTGGGGATTATTTTTTGTTGATCGCACCCCCAAACAGGTGATGCGCTAGCGGCGATGCCCTAAAACGGAATGTCGTCGTCAGAGATCGGTGGCTGTTCATCCCACGCCGGTGGTGATTCGCCACCCGGGTCCTGATTCATCTGCTGGTCGGGACGTTCCACGCGCCACGCTTTGACATCCGTGTACCAGCGGCCGTTGTACTCGCGGCTTTCCAAATCAAAGTGCACGGTGATCTGCTCGTCCTGCTTAATGCGGAACTGGTCGATCTTGTCGCCCCACACCATGAAACACACCGACTTTGGATAGTCGCCCGGAATCTCCACGACGTACTCCTGCTTGCGCCACGCGCCGCGGGCCGAGCTACCGGATTTTTCTTCAAGTACGTGAGTTATTTTGCCTGCCAGTTCCAAGGTGCTTTCTCTCTAATCGGTGGTCAAATCAGGGCGCAAGATTACCACCGTGCGGGCCGTGCGGCGAGCACATAGTCAAAGTGTCTGGCAATCAATATAGTGGACCGGCGGCCGGGCACAGACAGAGAGTAAGGTTTTGAGCGGACATCGTGATTCCCGCGGGGTGGTGCGTTTTTTGCGCGACTGCTTCGCCTGGGAATTTGGGAATCAGAGCGGACAGAATTTGCGCGCAAAGAGCTTGCGTGCGCGTTCGCTGCCGGCGATCGAGACGGCGTTGACGACCGTTGCGGCGCGCCCGACGCTGCCGCGCAAGGCACGCCTCAAGCTGGCCGCCCAGTTGGACCAGTATCAGCGCAGCAGCGATACCCTGTACGGCGTGTTCGCATTGTGTCGTCGGCGGGCTGCGGCGCGTGGCGGTGCGGGTTCACTGTGCACGCCGTTGTTCATTGGCGAGCTGGCGCTGGATCTGCAGGCGCAGGCGCCCACGTGTTTGCCCACGTCATTGATGGTGAACCGCTCGGCGCTTAATGCGGTGTTTGATGATGACACCGCGGCGACCGTTGCCCGGGAGTTAAATGGAATTTTGGAACGCACACCACTAGGCCGCGCCGAGATCGAGCAAGTGATTGCTGTGTTGCGTGAGGCTTGTCCGGATCTGCAGTCGGTTGGGTTCGAACGGTTTCCTCTGTTGTTACCCGATGCGGCGCTGGAGACCGCGGTCGCCAACGATACGCTCACCCTCGTGTGCTGCGCGACGGCCTACGTCACGCGGCGTTCGCGTCAGTCCATGGGCGTGCTGCATGAGCTCGAGCAGATGTCGGGTTCGGAGCCGTTGTCCGCTCCCTTGCGCCAACTCATGGAAGGCGCGAGTGCCAAAGCGATCGCGACCGACCCGGTGTTTGCGCTCGGCGCACTATCGACGCCCCAGCGCAACGCGCTGATGGCCGCCCGCCAGCACACCTTGAGCGTCGTGCACGGCCCGCCGGGGACCGGCAAAACCCACGTCCTGACCATGCTGATTCTGGATCAGCTGGCGCGTGGACAGTCGGTGCTGGTATGTGCGCGAAACGATGCGGCAATCGATGTTATCGAGCGGTTTGTCTGCGATCAGTTGGGGGTGCGCGAGATCATTGTGCGTGGTGGGCGCTTCCGTCAGCTGAGCGAACTCAAACAGCGGTTAATGCAAATTCTCAAGCAGGGCTTCGTGCATTTTGATCGGCCGAGCACGGCGTTGACGCAAGCCTGTCCAGAACAACTAACGCCGCAGAAGTGGCCGCTGCGCAAGACGTTGCGGGCGGCGCGCAAACGCCTGCGTCTGCTTGATCGCGCGCAGGACAAACTCTCGCGCCAAATCGAACGTCGGGTTGATGCGGCGGCCGGACGCAGCGGTCTGGCCCACGGGCTGTTCAGATTGTGGCAACGAACGGTAGGCGGCAATGAGACCGTCATGTCGCTGCATAAGCTCACCAATCGCTGGGTCGATCAGCTTAACCAACGTAATCAGGCCGTGATTGAGGTACTGCAGCTGCAGTTGCAGCGTCGGGTTATTGCGGCCACGCAGTCCAGCCGCGAAGCGTTGGCACAGCTGGCACGCAGCTTTACCGCACGCGAACACAATCAGGCCTCGCTGCAGGCATCGACCGACTATCGGCAAATCACCAAACCTTTCCCGCTGTGGCTGTGCACGCTGGCGGATCTGGGGCAGGTGGCGCCGCTGGTACCGGAGTTGTTTGATCTGGTGATTATTGATGAGGCCTCGCAGGCCGACACGGCCAGCGCGCTGCCGGCACTGCAGCGTGCCCGTCGCGCCGTTATTATTGGCGACACCGCTCAGCTGCGGCACGTGAGCTTTATCCCCCGCGACACCGAACATCGATTCGCCACCGCTCACTCAATCCAGCCGGATTCGGCGCCGGGTTTTCGCGATGACAGTATTCTTGAATGGACCAACCGACGTCTGACCACAGCGAGCGCCAGTAGCTTTCTGGACGAGCACTTTCGCAGTGCACCCGACATCATTGGTTTTAGCAATCGCGAGTTTTACCACGGCCAGCTCAAGCTCCTGACGCGCTCCCGTCAGGCGCCCGGTACCCGGTCTATTTCGCTGCATTTCGTTGAGCGCGGCTCGCGCGGGCGTAATGATATCAACCGGCGTGAAGTGGATGCTGTGGTCGCAGCACTGGCGCAGCAGGTGGAGCGCGACGCCAATGCGCCGACGCCATCAAGCCTCGGCGTGCTCTCGCCCTTTCGCGCGCAGGCCGACGCCATCGAGAAAGCCGCGCGTAAAGTGTTTAGCGTCGCGACATTGGAGCGTCACGCCGTGTTTTTTGGCACGGCTCACGAATGGCAGGGCGAGGAGCGAGATGTCGTAATGTTTTCCGCCTGCGTTGATAACGAGTCTGCGTCCGGCTCGCTGGCCTTTTTGTCGCGTCCCGATGTGCTCAATGTGGCGATTACGCGTGCGCGATTCAGACAGCGGGTTTTTCTGTCGCGTGCGCCGGAGCGCATTGCCTCGGACACGTTATTCGGGCGCTACGTCGATTGGGTGCAAACGGCGGCGACACAAGCGAAGACGCTCGAGAACTCGAATGTCTCTGCAGAGCCGGCACTCAATGAAGTTCTGGCGGCTCTGGCGCCACATGCCTGCGACGTCAGCACAAACTATGCTGCCGGAAGCGTGCGCGTGGATGTGCTCTTTTCGTTGGGCGCACGGCATCTGGGGCTCGATCTCATTGGCTTTCCCGGTCACGCCGTTCGCGCGGGTCTGGGGCGTTACGAGCTGGAACTAATGCAGAGACTGGCGATGCCCGTCATCGCGGTGACGCTGCGCGACTGGCAGCGCGATCGACAGGCGGTCATCGATACGCTCAACGCGGCGATTGCGGCGTTGGCAGGGGACCGGTCGTGAGTGCCCTGAGCCAGGATCGCTGGGATGAGATTCGCTTTGAGTTGCTGCAGGAGCTGGCGGTTACCGTGCGCGAGATGGAGCAGGACGCCGAGCTGGATGCCACCGTAGTGGCCTTGGTGCATGCGTGTGCGCTCGCGTACGATCGGCCACCGCCGGGATTCACCATTTATCAGCGTCTGCGCAGTTTTAAGGCCGGGCAATGGCTGCTGGTGCGCAATATTCTGGCGGCTATGGCGAAGGCGCCCTCAGGTGACGTTGAACCAGCACAGCGCCAGCGTTGGGAGCGGGCCATTGTGCATGCCACGCAGTGGCTGCAAGAGGCCAACGACCAGCGTGATGCGCAGGAGGCTGATGCGCTGGAGGTTCAGTTGCAGGTGTTGCATCAGCTGCTTGTGGACAGCGCACAACCAGATCGCTGAAATAATTGTGAGTGGCGCAGGGTCTAGTCCGTAACGCACACATTACCGGGCCCACGCAGGACGTCACACCATGAAATCCCAATCTTTGTTTTTCGCTGTTGCCAGCGCTGTTTTACTGTTTCTAACGCCTCTGTCGCAGGCGCAGTCAGATGCTGATTTTGGGCCGCCGGCATTGGGCGGCTACAGCCCGGTATCGTATTTTACCGCGGGCGAGCCGCAGCTGGGTGATGCCAAGTTTGCCGTTACCCACAAAGGCAAACGCTATTTCCTGACCTCCGAAGAGCAGGTGGCGCTGTTCGATCAGGACCCCGACAAATACCGTCCACGTCACGACGTGTGCACCTACAGTCTGGCGCTTGGCATGGTGCGTCCGCTGAACCCAACGAAATTTAAAATCGTGAACGACAGTCTGCTACTGTTTCATGTCGATGAGACCAAAGACGCGTTGTTTGAGTGGAACCGTGCGCAAGAAAGCGAAGAAGAGCTTTTGCGACGCGCCGACAATAATCTTTTTTTGGTGAAGTTCTAAATAGTCCGCCAACACCCAAAGGATGTTCCTATGCCATATTCCACTCGCGTGCTCACCACACTGCTGCTGCCTCTGTTGTTGGCGGCGTGCGCGGCGCCCATCGCAGAGCAAAAACGTGCCGGTTTTTTGAGTGATTACGAGCGGCTGGCGCCGGTTGAGAAAAACGCCTATCGATATACGAGTGCCAGCATCGCCGACTACGACAAGCTGCTTATTGATGAGCCCGTATTCCTGCTGGACAGTGCCATCGATAATGGCAAGGCGATGTTTACCGATGAGGAACTCAAGGCGCTGAGCGCCCACGTGCGCGAACGCCTGAAGAAAGTGCTAACGGAAAAGGAACGTTTCGAGGTTGTTGATCAAGCCGGGCCGGGTGTCGCGCGTGTGCGCATCGCCTTCACGGCTCTGGACGCATCGCAGGGCGCGCTCAACGTTACGCTCTACACGAAAGTGACCGGTGCCGGTCTTGGCGGCGCGGCGATGGAAAGTGAAGTGGTGGATTCGCTGAGCAACGAGCAGCTTAGTGCCAGCGTGCAGTGGGGCAATGACAGTCGTTTTCTGCGCGCGGGCTTCAGCAAGCTTGGTGGTGCCAAGCTGCAATCCAACCGTTGGATCAAAAGCTTGCACGAGCGGATTAAAGTGGTGGACGCGCAGTAGCCGGCGCGTCAGGTCTTCAAGAACTGCTCCACGGCCTGCACAAATTCATCCGAGGCTTGTTCACGGCCCAGCAGCAGATGCCCGTCGCTCTCTAAACCGACAAATTCGGCGTTGGGAATTTGCGCTGCGATATCCAGTCCCACTTCGAACGGAATGCGCCGATCTCCGCGCGAATGCAGCACCAGCGTGGGCACTTTGATCTGGGCCAGCCGGTCGCGTACGTCAATATCACCAAATGCCGAGAGAAAGCGCGATGCGTTTTCCGGTGAGGTGGTGTGGCGCTGAAACTCGTTAAACCAGGCCATTTCCTCGGGCGTGGCGTCGGGCATAAACGTGGATGAGAAAATTTGTCGATAAGCGGGGTTATTGCGGCCCCAGCCGGTTTCTGTAAGCGTCATGATCGCCTCGCGTTCGCGAATCAGCGCCTCGTCGGCATCAATGCGCCAGCCGGCGGCGTAGGCTCCGAAAAGCACCAAATGACTGACGCGCTCTGGATAGCGGACGGCGTACTCGATGGACACTGACGCGCCCTGTGAGATACCGAGCAGCGCAAAACGATCAATCTGACTTGCTTCCACCACGGATTCGAGGTCGGCCATGAAGGCGTCGAAGCTGATGTCGTCCACCTCCCAGTCGGACAGGCCGTTGCCACGCTCGTCGTAGCGCACCAGTTGATGACCCTGCGCCAGGCGACGGAACAGCGGACTCCAAATCGGTGCGTCCCAGTCCAGCGCCAGATGGCTGAGCCAGTTCGCCGCCTTGATGACCGCGGGGCCGTCGCCGACCGTGGCGTACGCAATTCGCGCGCCGTCCGCGGCGGTACAAAACTGAATGCGCTGGCGAGCTTGCAGCTGCCGATCCTGAGCTTTCTCATCGACCGGCGGTGTGTCGGGGAGTTTTGAGCGTTTCCAGACCAGCGGGACGCCGGCGTTTCTGAAGCGGTCCGTGAGTTCGATTTCCAGCCGTGTGGCGTCGCTGGCCTGACCGAAGCGACGATGGTCGTCGGTGAGCTGCCGCGCCGCATCGGCGTTGTAGGGGTCGCCTTCGAGCCAGCGTTCGGACCAGCTCAGGGCATCACCGGCGGGCAGGTCGACGTGCTGTCGGATGCGTCCGGCAGCACGCGCGGCCAGCTTTTTGATTTGCTGTCGCTCGGCCTGCAACCAGCGCGCGAAAGGCTCCTGGCGTGGCAGGTCGATACCCGCGAGCAAGGTGTCGTCGAGCTGTGTCGCGATCGATTGCAGTGCGTCGAGCGACAGCGGGTCATTGTCCAGCTGGTCGGCGATCTGCGTGGTATCGAGTGTGACGCTCGCCATGTCGAGCTGAACGCGCTCGCGATCCGCAACGATGCGTGGCTTTTCGGCCCCGTTGACGGTTGGCCGCAGTTTACTCAGCGACCAACGCAGCGCAGCACGCGGATCGTCCGGCACCTCCCACAGCAGTTCGCACAGGCGATCCCGGCGATGCGGGCGCGCGGTGAGTGCCAGGTAGGCAAGTAAGGCTCGGGTCTTGCGCGAAGCCGGTAATGCGGCGGCCTCGCCGTCCACCAAAACCTGCAGTTCACCTAAAACCCGGATTTGAAGTGTACTCATTGTGATGTCCAAAGAAGCGGTCTGGTCACCCCTATTGTGCGCAATTTCTACGCTTATACCAACGGTGGTTTCCACTATGCCCGCGCAGTCTGCTGTGAGCGGGTCAGGCCTAAGTTGTATCGGCTCTGATCATTTCATGCGGAGGGAACCATGCTAAACATTTACAACCTGCTTTTGATGGGCGTCTTCGCTCTGTTTGTTTTCCTCGATGTGCTGGCGCCAGCGCGCCGCTACCCGGCGTCGCGCTGGTGGCGTCTGCGCGGCGTGTTGTCCGCCGTGACGTACTTCGCGTTAGCCACTTACGCGCCGTATGTCTGGACCGATGCGCTGGCTGGATACCGGCTGATGGACTCGACCCAGTGGCCGTTGTTGGCAGCCATAGCGCTCGGCTACGTGCTGATGCAGCTGGTGCAGTACCTGTGGCATCGAGCGCTGCATAGCTCCGATATTCTGTGGCGCATGTTCCACCAAATGCACCACAGTGCCGAGCGTGTCGATATCTATGGTGCGCTGTATTTTCATCCGCTGGACGTCGTGGGTTTCACGTTCGTCAACAGCTTTGCGCTAACCGTGATTTTGGGGGTGACGCCTGCTGCGGCCGCGTATTGCGGCGTTTTTGCGGGCATCATAGCTCTGTTTTCCCATGCCAACTTGCGTACCCCACGTTGGCTTGGGTTTTTTATTGCACGCCCGGAAGTGCATGCCGTGCATCACCAGCGTGGGCGCCACGGCTCCAACTTCGGCGAACTGATGGTGTGGGATCAGTTGTTTGGTAGCTTTTACAATCCGCAGCGCTTTGAATCCGAAGCTGGCTTCTATGACGGCGCTTCAGAGCGTGTACTGGACGTTCTGCTGTGGCGTGACATCAGCGAGGAGCCAAAAAAAAACCCGGACTCTATGCAGCCCGCGGTGCTAAAAAAATTCGCGCATTAA
>JBGCEL010000019.1:0-84534 GCA_045106455.1 Gammaproteobacteria bacterium | reverse complement strand
GCGCGACGAGCGCGACAACGCGGTGGATCCGTGGTCGCATTTTGTGAACGCCTACGTGCTCGATCGTCACGGCAAGCGCGTGGATCGCCGCAATGCCGAAGATATTTTCACAGTGCTCTACAGCAATCAGATTCCGCCGGGCGCGGCTGATTCGGTGCATTATCGATTTGAAGTGCCGGAGTCGGCGCAGCAGAACGTCGAGGTGCGCGCGTCGCTGCACTATCGAAAATTCAATAGCCATTACATGAAGCTGGTGATGGACGATCCGGACTACGTCAACGATTTACCGATCACGACCATCGCCTCGGATAGCATCGTTTTTGCCGTGGGCGAGAATGGCGCGTCTGGTCAGGCGGCGCCCGACGTGCCCGAATGGCAACGCTGGAACGACTATGGCATTGGTCTGTTGCGCAAACGTGGTACTGGCGAATTGCGCCAGGCCGAAGCGGTGTTTTCACGGGTACGCGATTTGGCCCCAGCCCACGGCCACCTGAATCTGGCGCGCGTTTATGTGCGCGAGGGCCGGCTTGATGATGCGGTCGATGCGCTGACGCAGGCCGCGCAGTCGGAGGCGCCGCCGTGGACCGTGGCCTATTTCACCGGCGTCGTGAACAAGCAAAACGGTTATCTGGATGAGGCCGCCGCCAACTTCCGCAGCGTGATCAACACCGAGTTTCAGAATGCGCGGGATCGCGGTTTCGACTTTTCCAAGGATTATCGCGTGCTCAACGAGCTGGCCGGGACGCTGTTCGAAATGTCTAAGCGCGAACGTGGGGATGCGCGCAAAGCGCAGAAAGAAGCATTGCTTGACGAGGCGCGCGCGACCTACGCGGCCGCGCTGGTCGTGGACCCTGAAAACGTGAACGCTCATTACGGTCTGGCGCAGCTTTATGCGACTACCGGAGATGAGGAGCAACAGGCCTATCACCGTGGCGAACATGCGCGCTACAAACCCGATGACAACGCGCTGGATGCCGCGGTGGCGACGGCCCGACGGGGCAGCGAAGCGGCGGATCACGCGGCCTCTGCCGTGGTGATCTACGATCTTATGCGCATGCGCGACGAGGCGCGGGATGCAAGGTACGATGAGCGCCTTGGCACCACCGGGGACGGAGCACAGTGACGGATCAGTCGCGCGACGACGAAGCGCTCGAGCAACAAAATGATGAGGTAATCGGCAAGGCCTTTCGCGGCTCACTGCTGGTGTTTGCGGCGCTGGGTTTAATTGGCGTGGCCATATTTTTCCTGAGTCGTGAGGAAGAAACGGTCGAGACGGTGGTGGATGCCACGCTCGCCGGTCCGATAGAGGCCGTCGCTCCCGCCGCCGACCCTGTACCGCCGGCGCTGCCGTTTGCGGATATCACACAGGCCGCTGGCATCAATTTCTCCCATCAGAACGGCGCCTACGGTGATCGCCTGTTGCCCGAGACCATGGGCAGCGGCGCGGCGTTTTTCGATTACGACAACGACGGCGATGCCGACCTGCTTCTTGTTAACAGCACCACGTGGCCGTGGCGTCCGACCGATGCTGCGGCCGTTACCCGTCTGTACGCCAACGACGGCAACGGCGAGTTTGAGGATGTGACCGAGGTGCTGGGTCTTGCCGGCGGGCTGTACGGTACCGGCGTTGCGATCGGCGATGTGGACAACGACGGTTTTAAGGACGTGTTTATTGCCGCCGTGGGCACCAACGTGTTGCTGATGAATCGCAATGGGCAACGTTTCGAAGCTGTGGACGTGGGTGTTGGCGGTGATCCGGCCGACTGGAGTACGGCGGCGGCGTTTGTGGATCACGATCGCGACGGCGATCTGGATTTGTTTGTGGCCAACTACGTGAGCTGGTCTAAAGACATCGATTTTGATGTGGACTACCGGCTCGATGGTGTCGGGCGTGCTTACGGCCCGCCGACCAATTACGAGGGGACGCACTCGCGTTTGTTTGAGAACAACGATGGTGTATTTAAAGACATCAGCGCGTGGGCCGGCATTGAGGTGGCGAACCCCGCCACGGGCAAGCCCATGGGTAAGGGACTGGCGGTCACCATCGTGGATGTGGATCGTGATTCGTGGCCCGATATCATGGTGGCCAACGACACCGTGCAGAATTTTCTGTTTGTGAACACACAAAACGGCCGCTACGAAGAGCGCGGCGCGCTGTACGGTGTGGCCTATGACAACAACGGCGCCTCGACTGGCGCCATGGGCGTGGACGCTGCGCGCTATGCCAATAACGACGACGTCGGCATTGCCGTGGGCAACTTTGCCAACGAGATGACGTCGTTTTATGTAGCGCAGGCCGGCAGCGGACTGTTTACCGATGAGAGCATTGTGTCGGGCGTGGGTGCGGCGAGTCGTCGTGCGTTGAGTTTTGGTTTGTTTTTCTTTGACGCCGATCTCGACGGGCGGCTTGATCTGTTGCAGGTCAACGGTCACGTGGAAGATGAAATTAATAGCGTGCAGCCATCGCAGAAATTTGCCCAGCCAGCCCAGCTGTTCTGGAACTGCGGCGTGAGTTGCCGCAGTCAGTTTTCGTATGTTGATGGTGTGCTCACCGGCGACTTAAACGCACCACTGGTTGGGCGCGGTGCGGCGTACGCCGATATCGATGGCGACGGCGATCTTGATGTCGTGATTACGCAGCCGGCGCGCGCACCCCGCTTGCTGCGCAATGATCAGGCGGCGGGCCATCAGTGGCTGCGTTTGGTGTTGCGCCAGAGCGGCGACAATCGTGATGCGATCGGTGCGCGCGTGACGCTGAGTGCCGCGGACGTTACGCAGTATCGCTACATGACGCCCGCAAAGAGCTATTTGTCGCACGTGGAATTTCCGCTCACGTTTGGTCTTGGCGCTTTGACCGAGGCGCAGGTCACGGTTACGTGGCCCGACGGTGTGGAGCAAACATTTGGCCCGCTCGCGGCGGGCCAAACGCATGTGTTGAGTCGCGACAACTAGTCCATTTGGTAACGAGTGTGGCTGGCGACGGGGCTAATTGGGCAGCAGCGTAATGCTGACCGTGGCCGACGTCACAGGGTCGTCGACACACACCAGATCCGACGCCCGATATTCAAACGTATCCACACCCACAAAGCCCGGCGGCGGCGTGTACTGCACGCCCACCCATTGACTGCTCAGGGGGTTTATCAGCCGCGTGAGCGTGCCGCCGTTAGCACTGACCAAGTCGGCATCCCGCACGATCACCTGATCGCCCTCCGGATCGATGTCATTGAGCGTGAGCAGGTCAAAATAGAAGTTGACGCCCACATCGCTTGGCACGGTGGCGGCGTCGGGCATAAGCACAGCGCGCTGATTGTTGATCAAATCTTGCTCGCGCGAATAAAAATTCAGGCGTCCCGGCGTGACGGCGGCGTCGACCTGTGGGGTGTTGTTCGCAATCTGCAGCGTCTCGATCACATAAAAGCCCGCCGGGGTTTCAAACACCGGCTCCCACGTGCGATAGAAAAAGAAGTCCGGGTCACTGTTGAAATCACGCACGAATTCTACGCGGCCGTCATTGAAAGCCCAGGTCCATTGGTTATTGGTGCTTCCGGGGTTGCGACAGGCCGTACCGTCGCTGTTTAACTCGAAATCAAATATTGAGAACGAGCGCCGGATGGTGGCGCGTGTGACCAAGTCAGAGCGCCAGCGTGCATCGGTAAAGGCGGCCTGCCCGCAGTTGCTGGTACAAGCCGGTTCGAACAAGCGTGTCCGGGTCGCGGCGCGCCCGGCGTTGACCATGGTGGCGTCGACCACGGTCACCAGCTGGTTGTCGTCTTCGTCGCCGAAATAGGCGAAGCGGTTGATGTCGCCGTTATCAAAAACAATCTCAAGGCCGTCGCCGGGGCTCACCGTCCAGCTGAAGCCAAAGCCGCGGCGACGGGTTTGTCCGCTGCCGTCCGTATTAAATTCCAGCGTATCCGCGCCCAGACGCGGCTCAATGCTGCCTTCGGAATTATTGTCGCGGTGATAAAATGCCGCTACATAGTTCTGATCAGCCAGATCCGCCGGGCTCAGTGGAAACGGCCGGCTTTGTTCAAAACCCACAAAGGCGGTTTGACGGCCAAGCCGTTCTATCGTGACGGTGCTTGGCACCTGCGGATTTTCCGGATACGTGACACGAAGCGTGTTGCTGCTGTGGACGTGATCGGCCTCTACTCCGTTGATCACACGTCGCAGGGAAACCGTATCGATCGCGGTGACCTGACGCACTTCAATGAAGGAACCTGGATTGGCGGGGTCTTCAATAAAAATCACGCGATCGTCGGTCACAATATCCGGCGCGAAATCAATTTGTACCGTTCCGCCGGCGGCCAGCGTCCAGGTGCCAGTGCCGTCATCATCCAGCGCGGTAAAGCGGACCGTGTTGTCCGGGCGCAGCTCGATGATCTGCGCCTCCAGCGCCTGGATATTTTCGGTTGTAAACAGGTTTAACGTCGCGGGCACATCCGTCGCGGTGTAGGGCACCGTCAAAATGCGCGTTTGATCATCCGCAAAATCTTCGGTCAGGCTGTTGAGCGCCACGACCAATAAATCGAACAGCGGCAGCCGCACAATCTGATCGCCGATGAGTGCCATCGTATTGGTGGCGCCTGTCGGCGGCATCAGGCCGTCCACATCGATGTAGAGTTTGATCAGTACGGCAAGATCGGTCATCAGCGCGCTGTCTGCCTGCGCCAGGGCCCGATCAAGCTGCGCATCACTTTGTATGGCGCCACCGTTTTCTTCACGCGCAAGCGTTGCGGCGGCCGACGTCAGCGCGGAGATGTCCAGCGCGCTCAGCTGGGTGTGGCTCACCGCGCCCGAATTCAAGCCCGCGTCGTCCAGACGACCGGCCGTGCCCGCGTCGCTTTCAAGCCAAATAAAACCCTGATCTGCAGCGACCGTGCCGGCCGCACGCAAGGTGATGAAGTCGTCGCGCGTGGGCGCGAATAGGGTCAGCGAGTAGGTGCCGTCCGGCTGCAGCGTGGTATTGAAGATGTAGGTGGTGAGGTAGTCAGCGCCGGTGATGCGTGCAGAGATGATCGCGCCGGGCAGCGTCGCGCCACGTACGCGGCCGTTGATGGTGAGGTTCACGCCACAGCTGTTGGCCACGGCCGACGGTCCGGGTGTGTCGAAGAACGCGCTGCGCATGAGTCCAAGATCGACCACGTTCACAATGCCGTCGCCGTTGAGATCGGCATCCGGATCGGTGCTAAAAAAGACGCTGCGCAAAATGCCCAGATCCACCACGTTGACCACGCAGTCCTGGTTCAGATCCGCGTCGCAGGCGTTGCCGATGCCGTCGCCGTTGCTGTCGGTTTGCGCCGGGTTTTGCACCGTTAAGCAATTGTCTTCGACGTCGACCACGCCGTCCTGATCGGTGTCTGCGGAGCCCAGACGTGTGGGCGCTTTTATCGGTGTGGTGGCGAGCGCGGGAATCAGGCGATTGGCGTCGGCCACTGGATTGGCGCTGGCCGTCCCATAAGAGCCAAGGCAGGCAAGCACAAACACAAACTGAAATAGGGGAGAACGACGCGCACGCATGATGGGCTCCTTGGGTTAACTTTTTCTTATTTCACTCTAAATATTGCACACAATCTATCGCGGTAACACTAGGCCCGTATAGGGGAAGCCCTAATTCTGTGGCGTTTTCATCAGCCTATGATTTGCGCATAACGGCGAACACAAGTCCGTGCGACGCCGTTACTTTGTGGAGAAGTAGAGTGAAGAAGATATCGAGTGTTTTAGTGACGATGGCCATCATTGGCGCCAGCTCAACTGCGCTGGCGTTTAGTGAAGAGCTCATCTTGGATACGCGCACGCAGGTGGCAAAAGCCGATTTGGTTTTTCTGGGCACGGTAAAACGTGTGGATTACGCGCCATCTGAGGGGAGAACCGCGATACCACATACTTTCGTAACCTATGAAGTTGAGCGGGTGCTGCACGGTGAGGCGAAGGAGAAATTCGTAACCTTACGATTCCTGGGCGGCTGGGATGGCAAAGAGGATTTTCTTCACTATGACGGTGCGCCGCTGTTTGATGTGGGTGAGCGCGACATTCTGATGGTCGCCAATAATAACTCCGCAGCGTGTCCGCTGGTCAACTGTGGCGACGGCCGGATTCGAATCGTGGACGACAAAGCATTTAGCAATACCGGCCGGGCACTGGAGCTTGATTCAAACGGCCAGTTGAACAAAGTGGAGTATTACGCCGTCGAGGAAGCCGTGACGCACAATGTGGCGCAAATCGACCTGACGATTACGGAACATCCGGATTCTGGAGAGACGCGTGAAGAGTTTGTTTCTCCGGGTCGCGGTGCCCATCTCAATGAAAGCGCGCTGGTGGCGCATCTTAGTGCGGATGCGCATGCACTGGGTCCCGCGACGCCAGCTGTGTTCCGCAACGCAGACATAGAGCAAAGCTTTCAGTTTGATCTGGCGCCGACCGCTCCTCCTAAGTCATTTGACGAGCCCAAGCTACTGCCGTCGGTCTTTGACCGAGACAGCGCACACGACGCAGCGGAGGCGGCCGCGTTGGCTCGCAATGGCGGAAATCCAGTTCTTAGTGAACAAGATCACAAAGTCGTTTCCGAGGCGACCTTCCAAACGGCTGTGGAGAAATAAAATGAAAAATTCGATGCTTAAAATTCTTGGTATTGCGCTTTTTGCAATGCTGGCCCAACAAGCGCTGGCCTACACGACGTCGCGCTGCTTAAACAGAACGATTAAATGGAGAACCACGACCAAACCGATGCAATTGTCCCGCGTCAGTTTCCCGGCGGGTGGCTCCTGGCGCCCGGCGATGGTCTCGGGTATCAACATATTCAACCGAAATCCATCAAAGTTCCGCTTCACCGCTTCGTTCAACGATGCAAATGTGGCTCTGAATAATGGCGAGAATGAGAGCTGGTTTACCACCGCGCCCTCCATATTTAATGGAAGCGGAGCGGTCGCAATGATGAGATGGCGCTGCACTAACCCGTGGTGGACGGGGAGAAGAGTGTATCTCCTCGAAGCGGACATTCTTTTTAACAGCGCTACTGGTTTGAGCAGGTCGAATAGCGTCGCAGACTTGCGTTCGCATGGCGGTACCCAAAGCAGTTTCCACACGGCGGCTGTGCACGAGCTCGGTCACGGAGCGGGTCTTAAACACGAGTCCCGGCGGTACAACATGATGGGCGCGGACACCACGCATGTGCACGCGAACGGCAATGCGGTTTCTGCCTATCTTGGCGAAGACGCGAGCAATGGTCTGGTTTTCTTGTATGGCCAAACGAGCGGTACCCACGAAGACCTGTCAATCAGTCAATTTGAACGTACGGGTGCTTCGGGCGAGTACAGCCTACATAGCCCGACTGAGGTGAAAAACCGTTCAGGCGGCTTCATTTGGACCAGACGCAACGATCCCAATGGCGAGACAGCCTATGAGGTGGATCGGGGCCAACGTGTTCAGCTTGAACTGACCTATGAAAATAATGGCCGTAATACACAGACCGAAGATATTGGTTTCTATGTGTCGACGAACAACGGCATTACAACAGCTGACACGCGAATTGCCACGGTAAGGGGACTTACTTTGGGCCGGGACGTCACGTCTACGCGTTTGTACAATCTAACGATTCCAAATGGCCTGACGAGAAACCGGTTTTACTACCTCGGTGCGATTATTGATCCTTCTAATCGCCTCGCAGAGGTGAGCGAAAGCAACAACGCGGCTCGCATTCCAATCTGGATCAACTAGGCCGATATGATTGGTTTAAACCGGTGCTGAATGTCAGCCCCGGTTTTTTTATGAAAAGTATTATTACGATCGGATAGCCGCCTTATGGCCGAGCAAATGGCCAGCAAAACAGTGGCAATTACCCAGCTGGGTGCGTGTCTGGACATACTGTATATATAAACAGTAGTATGCACGTATGAAAATCGAATCAACCGTCACCAAGGGCCGTGGTGCCACGCTCAACCCCGTTGCGCGTTTTGCTCAGCATGAAAAAGAGCCGGTGGATGATGGCTGGGACAACGCTGCCAATGCCACGCCGATCGAAACCTGGCTGACACCGGAGGCGGCGCGCACGATTATTACGAAGAATCAGTCGCCGGATATTCCGTTTGATCGCTCCATCAATCCGTATCGCGGGTGTGAGCACGGGTGTATTTACTGCTTCGCACGCCCCGCCCACAGCTACGTCGATTTATCCCCCGGCATCGATTTCGAAACGCGCATTTTCTACAAGGAAAACGCGGCGCAGCTGCTTGAACAGGCGCTGCGCAAACCCGGCTACCGCTGTGCGCCTATTGCGCTGGGCACCAACACCGATCCGTATCAGGGCGCCGAGCGCACGTTGGGCGTGACGCGCGAGCTGCTGGAGGTCATGCAGCGCTACCGGCATCCGGTCACGATCGTGACCAAGGGCGCATTGATCGAGCGCGACATCGATATTTTGCAGGACATGGCGCGGGACCGCCTGGCAAGCGTCATGCTCAGCGTCACCACGTTGGACAATGATCTTAAGCGCAAACTCGAACCGCGCACGCCGTCGGGGCGCCGACGTCTGGACACGGTGGCGAAGCTCGCCGCGGCCGGGATTCCCGTGGGCGTGATGGTGGCGCCCATTATTCCCGCGATCAATGATCACGAGCTCGAAGCCATTGTGCGTGCCGCACATAAGGCGGGCGCAACACGCGCGGCGTACATTTTGGTGCGTCTGCCCCATGAGGTGAAAACGCTGTTTCGCGACTGGCTGGCGCAGCACTATCCGGATCGGGCCGGCCACGTTATGAGTCTGATACGACAAAGTCGCGGCGGTAAAGACAACGACTCGCGCTTCGGCAAGCGCATGAGCGGCGAGGGCGTGTTCGCGCAAATGATTGGCGGGCGCTTCAAGCGGGCGTGCAAGTCGGTGGGGTTAGCGCCGCGCGAGTCGTCGAATCTCGACACCACGTTGTTTGCCGTGCCGGTGGAAAAAGGCGATCAGCTAAGTCTGTTGTAGCGTGCCTGACGTCAGGGTTCGCCTGCGTCCTGTTCTGTTTCTTCGGACGCCTCATCCGGCGACTGCGCCATGCGCGTGATCCAGGCATCCTGCGTGCGTCGCGCGCCCGGCGCCGTGCGTACATTCAAACTGGCCGGTGCGCACTGGGGCTCGAAGTCCAGGCTAACGTTCAGCGCTTCATAACGCTCACCGTTTTCGACACTGTAGTAACGCATGCGCTCAGCGTTAAGTTCGGTCATCGCGTAGTCGTGATCAAAGCCCACCACTTCATCCACCTCACCGGAGTCCGGATTGGGATGCTCGATGCGGTCGAGTTCGATGCGAAACGTGCCGTCGGTTAGCGTGGCGTAACCAAACTGATGCTCGGCACGTACCACGTCACCGTTAAAGCACGTCATGAAGCGAATATCGATTTCACCGTCGTCGGCAATGCGGCTGAGCCACTGAACACGGGCCGCTCCCTCCCAGCGCTGGCCGTGCCAGGCGCCGGTAATATCGCCGTTGATGGGCTCGGGCGGGGGCGTGCATGCGCCAAGGACGCCGCAGCACAGTACAATTGCGCGCTTCATGGACGTATTGTGTTGCCAATGACAGATCAGGTCAAAACCCAATGACGGCGGCTGCACAAAAAGCCGTCGACGCCGCGCTGGCGCGGGCCCGCCAGCAAGGACCGGCGGCGGCTTACGCCGAACTTATGCAATGCGCCGAGCCAGATGACGACGGGGTGCTGGCGCTGGCACGTGCCTCATTGGCGCTTGCCATGCGTGAGCCGGAGCGGGCGTTCAAACACATTGAGCAAGCGCGTCAGACCGACGCCGATCCGGCCGATATTGCGTTTGCATCCGGGCGTGCGCTGAACAACACGCGTCAGTACTCCCACGCCGCCGAGGCCTTTGGTCAGGCGCTGGCACAACGTCCCGACTGGCTCGACGCGCGCTTGAATCTGGCCCACGTGCTGCGCGCCGATGGCCATTACAAAAACGCGCTACGTGAATTTCAGCACGCCTTGGGCGACGCGCCGCAAAACATGCGCGCGCTCACGGGCGTCGCTTCTATGTGCATCCAACTGGGGCAACTGGTGCGCGGTCAGGTGCATCTTGAAGAGGCCTGCGCGTTGCAACCAAAAGACCCCGGCGTGTGGATGCAAAGTGGCCAAAACTTACAAGCCCTCGGCGAACCGGAAAAAGCGGTTGCCGCACTAAGCCGCTGTATCGAAGCGGCGCCCGATTGGGCCGATGCGCACACGGCGCTTGGCAGCGCGCATCAGTCTGCCGGGCGTTTGGACGCCGCGGCGGCGGCCTATACCACCGCATTGGAGCTTATGCCCGGCGCCCCGGCGGCCACGGCCGCGCTCGCGGGTGTGTGTGATCTGCAGGGTGACAGCGCACGGGCGCGCGCGTTGCTCGAGCCACTCGTGTCGGGGCCAACGCCGTCACCGGTCGCGCTGCTCGCGTGGACCAATTTGCGTAGCAACAAAGAAGTCAGTGACCGCGTGCTGGCGCAAATTGAGCATGCGGTGAATGATCCGCATACGCCGCCCGAGCTGGGTGCTCTGCTGCGCTATCGCATTGCGGCCGCCTGCGTGCAGCGCGAAAACCATGCGCTGGCGTTTGATCATTATCAAGCCGCGAATTCTGCACGCGGGATTACGTTTAGCACCGATGCACTGACCGCTCACACGCAAGCGACGGTAGAACGTATTTTGGCCGGCGGCGAGGTGGCGGCGTCCGACAATGGCTGGCAGCCGATTTTTATTGTCGGGCTGCCGCGCAGCGGCACATCTTTGGTGGAACAAATCCTTGCGGGTCATCCGCAGATTGTGGCGGCGGGCGAACAGCGTGCGTTTGCCTTATCGGCAATGGCCGACGAAAGGTCACAACGACGGGCGTCGCACACCGCCGACTCGCTGCGCGGCACTGCCGACAACTTCCGTCGCCTGATGAGCGCCGCGATTGCGCCCGAGGTGATCGCGCCTGGCCGTTTTTGCACGGATAAAATGTGGCAGAACTTTGAATGGCTGTGGCTGATCCGGCGAGTGTTTCCGGCCGCGCCCATCGTGCACTGCCGGCGTGATCCGCTGGCGGTGGGCTGGTCGGTGTTTGAAAACAGCTTCGGCGCCGCGCCACCGCCGTTTTCGACCCGGTTGGACGATATTGCGGCGTACATCGCGCACTACACGGCGATTATGGCCGCGTGGGAGGAGGTGGGGGCGCCGCGCACTATCCATGTGGATTATGCGGATCTGGTCACGCAGCCGGAGCCAGCCGTGCGCGCCCTGCTCGAGGCGCTGGGGCTCGGCTACGACCCGGCCTGCATTGCCGTAGAGAAGCGCCGACGCGCCGTGCTCACCGCCAGTTTTGACCAGGTGCAGCGCCCGCTCTATACCAGCTCGGTGGATCGCTGGCGGCAGTTTGAAGCGCAGCTGGCGCCGTTTGCGCATCGCCTGCGCTCTTACGGTATTGCGCTTGAGTCGGCTTCTGCCAACGACACTTAAGAACTCACGTACAATTGAACTTACCGGCGCCCCGGGCACTCCGAAACTGTGCCCCCAGGTGGTTGTGAATCACGGGTTCTTTGTGGATTATTTGGACATTCTCATGCGGCGATACGTCTTTGCTTTAGTTGTAGTTTTTCTAACCATCGGGGCATTGCCGACCGCGCAGGCGCAGGAGCGACCGATTCCGGCGGCCGATATGTCGTCCATGACGCCGGCCAGCCGCGATCTGTTGCAGCAGGCCATCAACTATTTCGAGCGTCAGCGTCCCGCGCTTGCCGGCGAGAATCTGGGGCGCGCCTATGGTCGACTCGGCATTCATTTTCTGGCGCACAATCGTCTCGCGCCGGCCGTGGTAGCACTGCAAAATGCGGCCGAGTTGGACGCCAGTAACTTTCGCTGGCCGTATTTTCTGGGACTTACTCAGAGCTTCGGCGGCAACCACAAGGGCGCGGCCAGTCTGTTTGGTCAGGCGCTACGTCTGAATCCCGACAACATCGTGGCCGCGACGCGCATGGGCTTGGCGCTCATTGATGCCGGACAACCCGATCGTGCGGCGTCATTGCTGGCAACGCTGGTGGAAGAGCCCGCCGGTCGCTCGGCCGCTGCGCTGGCCGGGCTGGGCCGTGTGGCGATTGAAAGCGGCAAATTCCGCGAATCGATTCGCTGGTATGAGGCGGCATTAACACTCGAGCCGACGGCAACGGCTTTGCACAAGCCGCTGCTCGAGGCGTATCGCGCCGTGGACGATGCGGCGGGTATCGCGCGCCACGAATCGAAAGCCGGCGAGCAATTGCCCAAACTCCAGGATTCGCTACTGGCGCTGATGCAGGCACATCGTCAGCCCTCTGCCAACATCGTCGCCGCGGGCGATGCGGCACGCGATCGTGGCCAGGTGGCACAGGCCGCTGTGTTCTACGATTTTGCTGTGGCCGTGAATCCCGAGGATGACATCGCGCGTGCGCGCCTTACGGCTTTGCGCGCCGGTGCCAAGAGCGCGCCGGCCATTCCTGACCCGACCACGGCCAGAGAGTTTTTTGAACGCGGCGTGTATCTGGCGGCCACCGGCGATGACGCCGCCGCTGTGGGCGACTACAAAACGGCGCTCGATAAAAATCCGGACGATGTCGCCACGCACATCTTTCTTGGCAATGCTCACATGCGTCAAAAGCAGTTCACCGCAGCGGCGACGCAGTATGCTACGGCGGGCAAAGCAGACGAAACCAATTCAGAACTCAAATATCGCGAGGGCATCGCGTGGCTGGCGGCCGCGAAATGCACGGAATCGGAGACGGCGCTGCTGGCCGGTTACGAACTCGATCAGACCGCGCTGCGTATCGTGCAGGCCATTGCCCGTTTGTACGCCACCTGTCCGGTAGATGACACCAAGCGCCGTGCGGCGCTCAAATACGCGCAGGTGCTCTACAACGCGCAGCCGTCTTTAGAGACCTCCGCAACGCTTGCCATGGTGCTGGCGGCCAACGGGCAGTTTGAAGACGCCGCGGACTATCAGCGTCAGGCAATTTTTGAAGGCCTCAAGACCGGTCGCGTCAAAGAAGATCCGTCGCTGAGTGAAAATCTCGAGCGCTACACGTCGGGTCAGAAAGTCGACGTCGCGTGGCCTGAGACACACCCCATTTTCTATCCGCCCAGACCGGAGCCACGCAGCTGAGCACGTCCGTAGTTAAAACGTTTGTGACGGCGGTCGCCGCGCTGACGATCTGCAGCTGCACAGACTCGCCGTCGCTGTCACCGTTGTTCGAGGATGTATCCGCGAGCAGCGGCATCGATTTCGTGCACGACAACGGCATGCGCGGTGAGCTGTGGTTTGCCGAGATGATGGGCGGCGGTGTCGCGAGTTTCGATCTGGATCGCGACGGCGATCAGGATCTTCTGTTGACGCAAGGACAGGCGCTGGACGGTCCGGCCAGTTCTGCAGTTATGCATGCCGTGTTTCGCAACGATAGCGATGCCAGCGGCGTGCGCTTCACCGACATCACCCAGCAGGCCGGCATCAAAAGCACGGGCTACGCCATGGGCGTGGCCATCGGGGATGTGAACAACGACGGTTGGCCGGATGTTTACATCACGGCGTTTGGCGACAACACGCTGTGGCTCAATCAACGCGGCGAGACGTTTCGCGCGCAGCCGCAAACCGCCGCCGATACGCGCTGGAGCGTGAGCGCCAGTTTTGCAGACCTTGATGCCGACGGCTGGCTCGATTTGTATGTGGGCAACTACGTTGATTATCGGCTGGCCAATCACAAGCCGTGTCGCTCCACCACCAGCGCACGCGATTACTGCTCGCCCACGGTCTACGCGGCACAGAGCGATTCGCTGTGGCGCAACACCGGCGCGACCGAGTTGGCGTTTGAGGATGTGAGCCAAAGCGCCGGCATCGCGCGCGCCGCGGGCGGCGCGCTGGGCGTGATCAGCGCCGATTTTGATGGTGATTTCGAGCCGGATATTTATGTGGCCAATGACGGCAGCGCCAACCTGCTGTGGCACAACCGGCGACGCGACAACGCGGCGGATGGCACCTGGTTTGATGACGTCGCGCCCGGCAGCGGTGCGGCGGTCAATATGAGTGGTGCGCCCGAGGCGTCGATGGGCGTAGATGCGGCCGACTTCGACGGCGATGGCGATGTCGATCTTTTCATGACGCACCTTAATCGTGAGAGCAATACGCTCTATGTGAACGATGGCGATGGTTACTTCGACGATCGGTCGGCGACCGCGGGCGTGGCCGGCAGCAGTCTGGCGTTTACCGGTTTCGGTACGCGTTGGGCAGATTTTGACGGTGACGGTGACCTGGATTTGTTTTCGGCCAACGGCGCGGTCACCCGCGTGCAGGCGCAAATTGACGCCGGCGCCGACTACCCGTTGGCGCAGCGCAATCAGTATTTTCGACTGGACGCGACCGGCTATGTGGACGCCAGTGAGCAGATTCCCGCGCTGGCCGCGGCGGCCGTGAGCCGCGGGCTGGCGGTCACGGATCTGAACAACGATGGTGCGATCGATGTGGTGATCGCCAACAACCGCGGACCGGCGCAGGTGCTTTTGAACGCGCGCGCTGTGGACAGCTGGCTTGGTCTGGATGTGCGACTGGCGCGCGAGGGACGCAGCGCCGTGGGCGCGGTGGTCAGCGTTCGCGGCAGCGGTGATGTGCGCGTGCGTCGCGTACGCCGCGACGGCAGCTACGCCTCCAGCAGCGATCCGCGTCTGGTGTTTGCCGCGCCCGGGCCGGATGCCGTGGTGACGGTGCGCTGGCCCGACGGCGCCACCTCAACGCTCACCGAGTTAGCGCGTAACCGCTATCACGTCGTGACGCCGGATACGTCGCGGTGAGTAAAGCAAAGCGCTTCATCATGATGCTGCTTGTCGGCGGTTTGATCGTGGCCTGCGACGCGCCAAAAGTGACGCCAACGCAATCGATTCGCCACCCGGATACCCGGCTGCTGGAGCCGGCCGTACGCAGCGCGATCGATACGGCGCGTGAACACTTTGATCAGGCCAGCGCGGCGGGCACGCTGGACGCCGCAGGCTACAGTGCACTGGGTGAAATGTATTTGGCGCATCATCTAACGGATGCGGCAGCGGATTGTTTTGACCTGGCACATCAGCGTGATCCGAATAACATCGATGCGCGCTATTTGTTTGGTGTCGCCAGTGCCGAGCTTGGTCGCAATTCGTCGGCGGCGCTTGCGTTTCGCGAAGTGCTCAACGCGCAGCCTGAGCGCCACTACGCGGCGTATCGTTTGGGCGAGGTGTTGCTGCGTACGGGCGACGTTGAGCAAGCAGCCGCGCCGGTGACGCAGGCCGCACGGGCGCTGCGCAACAGTGCCGGCGTGCAGGCACTCGCGGGCGAGTTGGCGCTGGCACAGGGCCGCTTCGCGGATGCGCGCGATTATTTCGAGCGGGCGCTAACACTGCAGCCCGCGGCCAGTCGTTTGTTTCATCCGCTGGCACGCGCGCTGCGCGGGCTTGGTGAGGGCGGCACGCGGGCGCTTTTGGCGCGGGCGGCTGATGGTGAGGTAATCCTCGATGATCCGCGGCTGGCGCAGATCGCCGCGTTGTCGCGCAGTACGCAAATGCTGCTGGAGCGCGGTAAAGCGCAAATCAGTGCGCGCGACTACCCGCGCGCCGCGCAGTCATTTTTGGAAGCCACGCAGCGTAACCCCGAGGATGTTTTTGCTTGGGCGAGCCTTGGACGCACGCGCGAAGTACTCGGCGATGTGGCGGGCGCCCGCGAGGCGTTGGGTCAGGCGCTCGCCATTGATGCGAGTAACGCCACAGCGAATCTGTTCCTTGGCATGTTGCATGAGCGGCAAGGTGACGATGCGCAGGCCATTCCCTTTTATCGGCGCACGCTGGCGGTGGATGGGCGCAATGTGCGCGCACGCTTGCTGCTGGCGCATGCGCTGATGCGCGGTGAGGTGCATGCACCAGCGCAAGCGGCCTATGAGGCGATCGCGGTTGAGCGACGCTCCAACGTATTGGCCCGCTACTACCTGGGTTTGTTGCATCTGGCCTACGGTCGGTGCGATGCGGCCGCACGCGTGTTGGGCGAGGCGGCCCAAATCAAGGCCAACTTCGGACCGGTGCTGGAAGCCGAGGTGCGGCGTGCTGCTGTGTGTGAGACAACCGAGATTGAGCGCGTTCGGGCGCTGGATGTGGCCAGACAGCTCGAGCAGGCGCGGCCGGATCTGCAGTCGGCCGTTACGCGCGCAATGGTGTTGCGCGCGCTCGGCAATGCCGATGCCGCTGAACCAGCGCGCGAACTGGCGCTGACGCGGGCGCGCACCGAAGACGAACGCGAGGAGGTGCGCGTTCTGCTGCCGGGCGCCGGCGGATTGACCACGGCTTGGCATCCGACCAGCCCGACACTCAAACCGGCGCGACTGGGTCGCGATAGTTTATAGTTGCGCAAATTTTTCGGAGATTCAGCGTGAACGATACAACTCAAAACGATGAGGCCCGCGAAGCGTTTGTGCGTTGGGTGCGTGAGCAACACGATCAGATGGCGCGTTACGCGGTACGTCTGGAATTGATCGGCGAAGATGCCGAGGGTGTGCCCGTATGGAGCATCCCCCATCAGGTATTTTTGGGCCGTTTTTACGACAAATCTGCGCCCACGGGTGGCTATTGGTATATCGGCGGCGGCCTGCCGAGCGATCATATCGATGTGTCACTGGCGGCCGGTCCGCGCGACGCCGTGCGCCATTTTTCATTGAAGTGGCAGATGCAGGCCGCGCAGATTGAAGAGGCGACGCCTGACGATTCAGATAACCCCGCCGATTTTGCGAACGTGGCCGAGAGTCTCGTCAAAAGCGCCGAAGCGCTGAATCAATGTGCCGATAACGACGAGATGTGGCGCAACATGCCTGGTGAAGAGGGTGGCGCTGCTACTTAACGCGCTTTACGCGCACGGTGCGATTGAGGCCTTCCACCGATAGGCGGAAGCTGCCCAGCGATCCTTTCTTGATCGTGATCACGGGATTATCGCGGCGGTGGGAGACCCGGCCGCTCTGGGCCTGTTTCCATACCTGACCGTTGTCGAGTTTGAACAGCGTGCCGCCTGACCAGCCCGTAAATTCGCCCTCATAACGCGCCACGATTTCCTGGTTCGTGGTGTTAAATATCTGATTTTCAAAGCCAAAATTTTCCGGGGCATCGACCAGCGGAGCAGGTTCGTCTGCTCTGACCTGTGTCGGAGCAGGGGCTGGGGCCGGTGCCGGTGGCGTCGGCGCGGTCGCGACGGTGGGCTCGGTCGCAGGCGTCGGTGCGCGCTGCAGGACGGGCGGCGTGGCATTTTGCGCCCGCGCCAGAGCGTCATAGCACTCGAGTCGGTCCAGAGGGCTGGCAATGCGCGCGCAGCGTGTCAGGCCGGCGTCGTCAGCGACCGCCTGAGCGGCCCAAATGGTGGTCATCACAAGGCAAAAGAAGGTGATGCTGTGCTTCATGTTGTGCGCGTCCAAAGTCTGTGACCAAGTCTATTTCGAGGGTTCATACGGATAATCAGGATAGACCGTTTATCCTGACGAAAGTTTAGCAGAACACAGCCTTCGAACGCGCGGTTTTGGAGGGTGTTGAAGGACGCCGTATGTTAGCCTTGCAGGGGTTCGGCAGTGTGCCGAAGAGCCCCGGAGATAGACACAGAAAATGCTGCTGGATGCGAGCAAAATTGATGCCGAGTATCAGCGCGGACACGCTGCCCACATGGCTGGCGATCTGGATACGGCGGCGGACATTTACGAGCGGGTACTAATTCAGTCGCCCGAGCACGCGCTCACCCTGCATGCGCTGGGCAGTATTCACCTGCGACGCGGCAACATTAATCGCGCCGAAGCGCTGATTCGCCAAGCCATTGCCGCCGATCCGCTGGGCGTGGGGTTCAACAACAGTCTGGGCAACGTTTTTGTGTCGCAGGGTTTGTTTAGTGAGGCACGGCGTGCCTACGAGAGCGAGCTTCAGTTGCGCCCCGATTTTGCCATTGCACATAACCAGCTCGGATCACTGGCGTTGTTGCAAAAACGTCCCGACCTGGCGGTGACCCATTTCCAAACGGCGCTTAAATTTGCCCCGCAGTTTGCGGTAGCGGCCAACAATCTGGGGCGCGCGCTGAACAACGACGGGCGGCACGCCGAAGCGGCCGAAGCCTTTCGCCACGCATTGCGTGTCGATGGCGAATTCGGCGACGCCCATGCCAATCTCGGTCACGTGCTGCGCGTGCTCGGTGAACACAAAACCGCACGGCATCATTTCGAGCGCGCACTCGGCATCGACGAACGTCTGGGGCGCGCCCACCGTGGCCTCGCCCAGCTGGATATCGCGACAGGCAATTCGGCAGCGGCGCTCAGCGCGCTGGAAAAAGCGGTACAAATTGACGCCGGCGACATTCACGCGCTCGGTCTGCTTGGTGCCGTGCTGCACGCGGAGGGCATGCTCGTGCGGTCGGCCGAGGTGTACGAAAAAGCGTTGGACTTGTATCCCGACGATCCCGATCTGTTGAGCGATGCCGCGGCAGTGAGCCGTGCCGCCGGTAATACCGATCTGGCGCGAGAGCGTTACAAGGCGGCATTGAGTCACCGCTCGACGCATCAAAATGCGCTGGCGGGCTACGCGCTGTTGATGGCCGCGGACGGTGATGCCAAAGGCGCCGCGGCGCGGCTTGCCCCGAGCGTCAATTCTGGTCGTGCCGGGCCCGAGCTGCTGAGCACTTACGCGGATATTTTGGGTCAGCTTGGTCGTCGGCGCGAGGGCATTGCGCTGCTTGAAACGGCGTTGCAAAAACGCCAGCCCGCGGACGTCGCGCGACGGCTGCACTTTGCTTTGGCCGCGCTGCTCGACGGCGAAGGCTCCTACGATTTGGCCTTTTTCCACTGCCGTCGTGCCAACGATGAGCGGCCGACCGATTTCGATCCGGTGGCATTTAACGCCTCCATTGACGAGGTGGTACGCAACTTTTCTGCCAGCCAGACGGCGTTGCCGGCGAGTGACTGGCACGAACCCGCGCCGGTGTTTGTGATCGGTTTGCCGCGCTCGGGCGTGCGCGTGCTGTCGCGATTGATGGCGCCGCATACGCAGGTGATGAATTTAGGTAACGCGTCGAGCGTTGAGAACAGTTTGCTCCGGCTTTGGAACGAGGCCGGTTCTGTTTGGCCCGCGCTTGCCGTTGGGCTCACCGCTCAGGATGCATCGCGCGCGGCGCATCGTGCCGTGTCGGGGCGCCTGCCGGCGGACTGCACGCAGCCATATTTTATGGACGCGAACTGGCGCAATTTCTTTTATGTCGGTGCCATCGCGCAGCTGTTTCCGGGTGCCAAATTTATTGAGTGCACACGCGATGCGCGTGATGTGGCGCGCTCCTGCTATTTCTTTAATGCGACCGCGGGCAAGAGCATGCCGTTCGCGACGGATCTGCGCCACATCGCGGCGTACGTGAATGGCTATCGGCGACTCATGGATCACTGGCGCCATCTGCCTAACGTCACCATTCATCGTGTGCCCTATGAGCAGCTGGTGGTTGGTGCCGACGCGCAGTGTCGTCAGATTAGCGATTACCTGCAGATTCCCTATGCGAAATCCGACTACGCTCTGGATACCAGCGATACAGCGGCATGGCATCTCGATGCCAAAGCGCTGCGTCGCTATCGCCACTATCGGTCTCATCTTGAAGCCTTTACCGACGCGCTTGATGCACCGCACGACGCATAGCGCGCCTACCCCGGAACACCTGCACCATGTCTGATGCCGCAATTGAACTGCTGTCACGCGCGCGTGCGCTTCTGGCGGCCAACGATGAGGCCGGTGCGGTCGGCGCTCTCGAACAGGCGCAGTCAATGGCGCCCGAGAATGCTGACGTGGTGGCGATGCTTGCCGAACGCTACGCACAGACCGGTCGCTACCCACAGGCGCGAGCGCTTCTGCTGCAGTTCTGTTCCCGCTTCCAGCCCGGTGCGGCGTCGCTGCGCCAAATCGGTGGCTGGTTTTTCCGTGCAGGTGATTACGCGGCGTCGGCGCCGGTTTTTGAACGCTGGTGCGAGCTTGAGGCCGCCAGTGCCGATGTAGTAACCAGTGCCGATGCATTAATTAGCCTTGGCTCAGCGCGCCAGATGATGGGGCAAAACGCGGCCGCCGCAAAATGCTATCGAGCCGCGCTGGATGCGGATGCCAATCGCGCTGATGCCTGGAGTAACCTCGGCACCGTGCATCAGGCGGAGCGCGATCTTGAGCGTGCGCACGAGGCCTACAGCAAGGCGTTGGCGCTGGAGCCCGGTAATCCGGAATCGGTGGCCGGTCTGGCGTCGGTGATGGACCTCGGGGGCGACACGCAAAGTGCGTTGGCGTTGCTTGCGGCGCATGAGGAAACGGCGCACACGAATGTTGAGCTGGCGATCCTGACGGCGAAGCTTCTTCGTCGCACGGGTGAAGCGGCGCGCGCGCAGCGGGTTGCCGCGGGGGCACTCGAGACGCCGAATCTCACGCGTGCTCAAGCGGCCCGATTGTCCTTTACGTTGGCGGACGCGCTGGATGCACAGGACCGTACAGACGACGCGTTTGCGCTGTACGCACGGGCCAATCAACAGCGCGGTGCGCGTTTCGATGCAGCGGCGCATCTGGCCTTTATTGAACACCTGATCGAGGCACACGGCACAACCGCGCCCGACACCGTGGTGACGCCAGCGGCGCCAGCGCCACTTTTTATCGTCGGCATGCCGCGTTCCGGTACCACGCTTGTGGAACAAATGCTCGGTTGCCATAGCGCGGTGCAGGCGATGGGCGAGCGGCGCGCGCTGCCACCTTCGGTAGCCGCGATCTTACCGCGACATGAGCGCTTCCCTTACCCGGCGTCACCGTCGGCGCTTACCGATGATGTCCTGCAACTAGCGGCGCGCCGCTACCGACAGGGCCTGCCTGACGTGGGTAGCGCACGCTGGGTCACGGACAAGCTGCCCGGCAATTTTATTTACGCGGCGCTTATCCGCAATATTTTTCCCAACGCGCGCATTATTCACTGCCAGCGCGATCCGCTGGACGTGGGGCTGTCGTTGTTTTGCAATGACTTCGCGCAGGCCTCGCTACCGTTTGCTTATTCGCTCGATCATATTGGGCAGTACTATTTGCACTATCGGAAACTCATGGCGCATTGGGAACATGTGGATACAGCGCCAATCATCAACGTGCGCTATGAAGATCTGGTGCGTGAACCGCGTGAGCAAATCACCCGCGTGCTGTCGTTTTTAGACGAGTCATTTGAAGATTCGGTGCTGGATTTTCATGCCAGTAAGCGAGTAGCGCTCACCGCGAGCAATGATCAAGTGCGCCGTCCGCTCTATACCTCGTCGATCGGCCGGGCAAGTCGCTATGAGGAACACCTGGCGCCGCTGCGCCAGCTTCTGAACCAGGCCGGTGAGCCTTACGGCGATGCGTGGTAGTCCGGCGCAGTTGAAGCAGCTTCTTACGCTTGCCGTTGGTTGCTTAAAGCAGGGTGATCCAAAGGGCGCAGAAGCGCATCTGCGACGCGCGCAAAAAATGGCGCCTGGTCAGCCTGATGTCGAGCACCTTCTGGGCAGCGCGTTGGGCCAATCAGGTCAGCTGGACGAGGCACAACGCGCCGTGACGAACGCCATCCAGCGTGATCCCCAGCGCGCTGCCTTTCACAACACACTGGGCAATATCTGTCGGGCGCAGGGCGCGCCGCGCGATGCAATGCGCGCTTATGCACGTGCGATCGATCTCGAGCCGCGCATGGTAGATGCGCGTTTCAACTTGGGACTTTTGCAACTTGAAGCCGGTGATGTGGAAGCCGCCGTCGAGGCGTTTGATCTGGTGCTCTCCATGTATCCGGCGCATTTCGATGCGCTCATGCAGCGCGGACTCGTTGCATCGCGAGCGCACGACAGTGGGGCGGCAGGTCGTTTTTTTGAAGCCGCAGCGCGCGCGCGGCCGCAGTCGCCCGACGCGCTGTACTCGCTTGCGGCCACGCTCTATCAGCAGGGCGACTATCCGTCTGCGCTGGTGCGACTGACGGCGGCGCTTGAGCTTGCCCCCGAACGTGCTGCGCCACGCCTGCTTCAGGCGCGTACGCAGCGCGCCATGGGCCGGCTTGCGCTGGCACTTGCCACGCTCGATGGGGCGCTGGAGCAGCACCCGGGCCAGGCAAGTCTTTTGGCTGAACGTGGCGGCGTGTTGCAGGCGCTGGGCCGTTTGGATGCTGCGCATGAGGCGTTTCGCGCGGCACTTGAGCAGGGGCCGGTTGCGGCGACGGCGGCCAGTTTGGCCGAGCTGCATCTGTGGCGCGGTGATATCGAGGACGCACGTGCCACGTTGGCGCCGTTCACAGCGGCCGAGTCGACGCAGGTCGCCATCATGCAAGCCCGGATTGCGCTGGCCCGAAAATCCAATGCGCCGGACCCGGCACCGCTGCAGGCGTGGCTCGAAGATGCGCCACGCGCGGGTTTGAGCCGGATCGAGCAACGCCAGCTCGCGTTTTGTCTGGGCGACGTGTGGCATGCACGCGGTAACGCCGACGCCGCCTTCGAGTATTACGCGCAGGGCAACGCGCTCGATACGCTGAACGTCGACATGGCAGGCGTAACGACGCATGTCGACACGAACATACGTTTTTTTGATCGCGCCCGGTTCGAGACCTTGGCGCGCACCGACGCCGCGGACGTGGGTCCGGTATTTATTGTGGGTATGCCGCGCTCGGGCACCACGCTGCTGGAGCAAATGCTGGGCATGCATTCACGCATTGTCCCGCTGGGCGAGCGTGCCGACATCGGTTCGTCTTATTACGACGTGTTGGGCGGCCGTGCGCTCGACGAGGCGCTATTGGCACAGACCACCGGTCAGCTGAATGCCATTGCACGGGCCTATCTGGCGGCGCAGCCTTACGCCAAACCCTGTCGCTGGATCACCGACAAGATGCCGCTGAATTTTTTGTATTTGGGCTACATCGCGATGGTGTTTCCTAAAGCGCGCATCGTGCATTGCCAGCGCGCGCCGGAGGCCATTGCACTGTCGTGTTTTCGTCAGGATTTTAACGATCCGGCTTTGGGTTTTAGTCGTGATCTGGTGACGCTGGGTCACTACATGGCCGAGCATGATCGATTGATGGCGCACTGGCGCGAGGTGTTGCCGATGCCCGTGACGTGCGTGAAATACGAAGATTTGATTGACGATGCGCCGGCGCAGATCAGCACGCTGCTCGAGTGGCTTGAGCTTGAGTTCGAGCCCGCGTGTCTGGAATTTTCTGGCGCGCAGCGGTTTGTGAATACGGCTTCGCATGCGCAGGTGAGACAGGGTCTTTATCGCAACGCGGTGGCGCGTCACGAGCGCTATGCCCAGGCGCTGGCACCGTTTAGACTAAGCTACGCGCAACACAGTTCAAGGAGTGCCCGGTGAATCAAGCGTCCAATCCGATGTCGGCTGCGCTCGATGCGCTGCGCGCAGGTGATTTGATGCAGGCGGAGAGCCTGCTCGATCAGGCGCTGGCGCAGATTGCCGAGCATCCGCCCGCACTTGTGCTCAAGGCGCGGCTGGCCCGCCAGCGTAGTGAATTTGCCGTGGCCTCGGCGCTGCTTGAACGTGCCCGCGTTGGCGCGCAGGGGCATCCGCAGTGGCTGAGCGAGCGCGGCTATCTGGCGCTGTCCACGGGCGATGCCGGCGCGGCCATTAGCGCCTTCGAGACGCTGTTGGAGCAAATGCCCGATTACGCCGACGGTCATTTTAATCTGGCGCAGTCGTTACAACTGCAGGGCCGCGTCGAGGCGGCTATCGTGCATCTTGAACGTGCGCTGGCGCTCAACGTGGCGCGCCCTCACGAGGCGCACACCGAATTGGGCAATGCGTTGCTCTTGCGTCGTCGGGAAGACGACGCGGCCGGGCAGTACGAGATGGCATTGGCAAAACGCCCGGGCTATTCGCGCGCGCTGTATGGTCTTGGCACCGTCAGAGCAGCGCAGGGCCAGTTTGAGGACGCGCTGCGTCACTTTCGCCATGCGCTGGATGATGAGCCCGCGTTTGTAGAAGCGCTGCAGCAGATAGCCGAACACAAACGCTTTGAAGACCCTAACGATCCGGACATCACGGCGATGCGCGCGGCGCTCATGGCACCTGAGGTCAATCGCTTCCAGCGTGAAAAGCTTGGCTTTGCGCTTGGCAAGGCGATGGATGACTGTGGTGAGCACGCCGAAGCGTATACCTTTTACGAGCAGTCCAACGGATTGAAGCGGGCGCGCTCAGCGCACTACGACGCGGCGGGGCACGAGGCGCTCGTGGATCGCGTGATGCGCGTTTATGACGCTGAGCTGACGCTGCCCGAAATGCCCTCCGACGAGGCGTTTGCGCCGATACTGATTGTCGGTATGCCACGTTCGGGCACAACGTTGATTGACACGATGCTGGCACGCCATCCGGATATTGACAGCGCCGGCGAGCTGGACTATTTCGAACGCGTCGCGCGCACGACGCTGGCGCCGTACCCCGAGGGCGTAGCCGAAGCCAAGGATGAGGCGTTGCTTAGTCTCGGTGCCGGCTATCTCGATACGCTGCGCGAGCACGGCGCCGCGCGTGCCGTGACCGACAAATTTCCAGCCAATTTTTTGCACCTGGGTCTCGTGGCGCGCCTGTTCCCCAACGCCGTACTGATCCACAGTCGACGCCACGCGCTGGATACGTGTTTGTCGATCTACTTTCAGGACTTTGCGCAAGGCAACGATTACGCTAACGCGCTGGATGATATTGCGCACTACTATGCGCAGTATGTGCGCATCATGGCGTTCTGGCAGGAGCAGTTGGGGGAGCGTCTTCTGCACGTGGATTACGAGCACGTCGTCGACGATCAGGACAGTGAGTTGCGGCGTCTTCTGACGCACGCCGGGGTTTCCTACGACGAGCGCTGTTTGGATTCGGCTTATAATCCCACCGTGGTGGCGACGCTCAGTCGCTGGCAGGTTCGCCAGCCGGTCTATTCACGTTCGGTGGAACGCTGGCGTCACTATCGCGCCTACCTTGAGCCACTGGCCGAGAAGCTGGATATCACCCTCTAGGGCGCGCTGTTCTCGCGCGCCCAGCAGTTAAACGCCACCACGATGCGTTCGCGCTTGCCGTGATACGGAAAAATTTCGTGATTTAAGTACGACGGAAAAATGGTGAGCGTGCCGGGCCGGTGATGCACTTCATAAACGCCGTTGTTGAAGGGCATTGGCAGCGCGCGATTGGCGGCGTCAGCAAACATATTGCTTGCGCCTTTAGGATCGTGAAAGCGCACGACGCCGCTGCGCGGATTGCCCGGATCAAGATCGCCGGGATCAACACAAAAGATACCGGACCAACTGGCGTTCTGATGGTTGTGCAGCCCTTGAAAGCCGCCATTGCGCGTGACATGAAACCACGCGTGATAGTCGATCTGAATATTGGTATCCGGCGTGATTTGACCAAGACTTGCGAGCAACGCGTTGAGTGAGCGATGACAAAAATCGCGAACGGCCGTGACGCAGGGCTCGGGCCAGGTGAAAAGATCGAACCGGCTTTCGAACACGTCTTGCCCCTGCGTTGGGCGGCGGGTTTCATTGCGCCACTTGTCCCCATCGCGCTCGCGTTCAAGAAACAAACGGCGTAGATCGTCGCATAGCGCTTCGGTGTTTGGATGCGTGAACTGCGCGAGCGGCACGGCAAACAGTGGCGTGATTTGGGAGGTGGGCTGATTCATGGCAATCCTTAGTCTGGGGCCAGCGGGCCAAGTGCTTTGCGCAGCGGCTGCAAGAGATGTTCAAAACGCCGCCAACGAGCGACCGACGAGGTGTAGATGGGCTGCCTGACCTGAGCATAACTTGAGGTGGTGACCGCGCGCTTGCTGCGATAAAACGCCAGACAAGCGTCATCCCACTCAAGGCCAAGGGCGTCGATCATGGCGCGCGCATTGGCTTCGGTTGCCGCCACCATATCCTCATAGTGCTGGGTGTAGACGGGCCGCGGAAGTACGCTTGCCCAGTGCGTCATGAGTCGATCGTACGTGGTGTAGGTTTGGCCCAGATCGCTTAAGTCATTGGTAAACCCGCGATCCACGCCAAACGAGGTGGCGAAACACGACCAGCAGGTATCCATCGGATGGCGTCTGGCATCAATAACGTAGGCGTTGGGCAGCATGAGGCGCAGCATGCCTACCAGCGTGTAGTTGAACGGCAGTTTGTCGGTAATGCGCCGTGTGTTGTGATCGGCGCCGGATTCGCGGCGTAGCTGTTCGAGATAGCTTTGTCCGAGCTCGGCCCAGGCGTGTGCCGGCACTTTGGCGATATCGTTTGGCAAAGCGCAGCCGACCGGCAAATAGCGGCCGATGCCGCTGAGGGTGCGCCATAGTGCGTTGGTCTCGCCAGCCGCGGCCACGGCCGGGTGGCTCGCGATAATTTGCTCGATCAGCGTGGAGCCGGAGCGAGGCATGCCAACAATCAGGATCGGCTGCTCGTCGGGTGAGCCGGCGCCGGCAAACTGACGGAATATCTGCGGCGTGAACGCGGCGCAAATGGCGTCGGCGTTGCGCACCTCTGCGGCAGCGTCGAACGGTTGCTGTGCGCGCTTGAGCTGGTTGCCCTGTGCAAAATGCGCAAAGGCGTCGTCGAAGGATTCGGTGTGCTCCAGCGCGCGGCCCAACGCGAAGTGCAGTCCGCCACGGTCTTCGGCGGGCAACGTGTCGTCGGCCAGCGCCGTGCGCATGGCCGTCATGTCATCGAGGCTGATGGCGGCGACGCGCTGTAACGCCAGACCGTACCAGGCACGTCCGGCGCCTGGGCGGTGCTCGACGATCGCACGGTAGGCGTTGACCGCCTCGTCGGCTTCGCCAAGATCGGTGTGCAGCGACGCCAACGACATGCGCGCATTTTCAAACGCCGGGTCGATACGCAGCGCGTGTTCAAGTGCATCGCGCGCGGCGCTGTGGTCCATCAGGCGTTGCTGTGCGAGGCCAAGCGCGTACCACCACTGCTTCGCGAGCGGCCGCGCCTGCAGGGCCAGATTAAATTGCCGCAGAGCGGCGTCGTGCTGACCGCCCACCAGCGCTAGCTGACCACGGACAAACTGCACGCGCGGCGCAGCAGACTCTACCGTGGACAACTGCCGCTGAGCGCTCGCGACGTCACCGCGGCGCAGAAGCTGTTGTATCTGGTCGAGGCCGCGGGCGATGTTCATCGGCAGGCCGTCATCGAGCGCCGCCGGGACCACGTCGAAGGCGATGCTGATACGTTGCTCGGTGTGTTCAAAGGCGCGGGTGCGGTGATAGAACTGCGACGGGAACAGAAAAAGATCGCCAGCCTCGGGTTGCAGCGTGTGCGTGTTGACGTGCTCGAACGGGCCATACTGTTCTGGCAGCATGCCGAATTCGATGCTGCCAGCCGCCGGATCGGGCACGGCCACGTAGTAGACCCCGCTAAGCACCCCGGCCGGGTGGATGTGTGGCAACTGATGGCCACCTTTATCCAGCACCGTAACCCACACGTTTAGCGTGAAATGTGACATCGAGCGCGCGGCGCGCATGGCCTCGCCCGGATGCGTGTCCAGATAGTGCAGGACATGGCGCTCAATTTCCTTGCGCAGCGCCAGGATGGCCGGGCCGGCATTGGGCAGCAGGTTGGCGGACTGTGCGCCGCCGCGAGTGGTCTTGCTGGTGGGCTCGAAGCGCAATGACGGATGCGCGAGCACCTCATCGCGCAGTGCGTCGGTAAATGCGGCCAGATTGTCATACCCGGCGGCGCAGACACCGGGGTTGCGCTCGAGATATTGCTCGGCGTCCATTTCATTGTGCGCGGTTGTCTTGTCTTGCTTTTGCACAGCGGCGATGTAGCGCAGTGCCGCGGCCGTGCGATTGCCCGGGTCGCGTGTCTCAACGTCGGCGGCGAACGCAAGCGCTTGCTCGGTTTCGCGTTGGGACAAATGCGCGACGGCAAGATTTAGCAGCAGCGTGGTGCGATCGGGCGTGTGGGCCAGCGCGTTTTGGTAGTGCTCGATCGCCTTCTGATAATTACCGGCGGCGGACTGAATGTCGCCCGCCGCGGCGGTGAGATCGTGAGCGGCAGGCTGCAGCGCGAGCGCGCGGGTAATCGCGTCGACGGCGTCCTCGTGACGCCCAACCAGACTCAGCAAGCTCGCATAGTTGGCCAGTATGGTGGCGTCGCCCGCTTTCGTGGCCAGCGCGCGCTTGTAGAGCTTAAGGGCCCCGGTGTTGTCATTGGACAGGCGCGCCAGATTGGCGAGATTGGCAAGGGCAGTGGTGTGTTGTGGCTGGCGCGAGAGCAGCGCTTCGTTGGCGTTGCGCGCTTCGTCCAGATGTCCGGCGCGTTCGAACACCAGCGCCGCATTGAGTGTAATCGCATCGCTGCCGGGGTCGAGCCCCAGCGCCTGGCGCGCGTGGTCGCAACTGATTTGGTGCTGCCCCAGCTGCGCGGCGCTGACGGCGGCCAGATTGTGCAACGTGGCGTCGTTCGGCGCCGTGCGCAGGCCATCGGCGCACAGCGCAAAACAGCGCTGGAAGTCGTTTGCTGCGTAGGCACTTTGTGCGGCTTGAAACAATGGATTGTTCATATGCGCAGCATGATACCGAAGAAGTGCGGTTTTTTAAGGTCAAAAAAAACGATGGCCCGCCGAAGCGAGCCATCGTTATTATCCGAAGCAAATGCTTCTAAGCGATTAAATCAGCTTAGAGGTCCTGCTCGTAACGGATGTAGGGCACACGACCGTAGATGTCGTGCAGACCGTTCGAGTAGAACGGGTTGCCCAGAGCGGCGTCCAATGGAGGATCGCGATCGAAGACGTTACGAGCGCCTGCGACAACACGGCCGTTCCAAGGAGTGGAGTATGCAAACTGCAGATCCCACGTGGTCCACGAAGACAGCGAAGACGAACCATCAGGGAACGCCGTCGCATCGACGTAGTTACCGTTAATGGTGCCGGCCAGATCGCCGCGGTTCCACGTCAGGTTCAGGGCACCACGCCAATCCGGCTGGAATGCACCAGCTGGCTCGACGAAGCCTTGACCTGCGCCCGTGTCGGTTTCAGCCAGGAGCATGTAGGTCACGTTCAGCTGCGTGCTGAAGTCACCGATGTTGCCCAGCGAGAAATCCCAACCTGTTTCCAGATCGATACCTTCACGTTTGATACCAGCGAGGTTCTGGTTGTTGGCGGCGATCGTGTTGATCGTGCCGTTCGCGTTACGCGTAACCAGGTTGCTGCCGTTGTTCACGAATTCCGTGCGCAGGATGTCCTGCAGAGGAAGCGTGCCAATACCGTCGGTCAGTTCGATGTTGAAGTAATCGAGGTTCACGAAGATATCGTCGGTGACGTTCCACACAACACCAGCGCTGAACGTGTCTGCTTCTTCAGCCTGCAGAGCCGGGTTACCACCCGAAAGGTTCTGGTACTGCGTAGCGATGCAGGGGTTGTTCGGCGGCGTGCCGGCAGGGATGTTACCCGAGACGATGTTGCCGTCGGCATCAACAGCAGCAGGAATCGAAGCTGCGCAACGCACAACGTCAATAGCGCCGTTAAAGCTCTGGGCCAGGCCACTGTAGAGCTGGCTCATCGATGGAGCACGGAAGCCTTCGCCGTAGTTAACACGGAGCAGCAGGCTGTCGATCGGACGGAAAGCAACACCGACCTGCGGCGTGAACGCCGTACCGAAGTCGTTGTAGCTATCGAAGCGACCTTTGATGCTGACATCAAGGTTGTCCAGAACCGGGATCACGCCTTCAGCGAAAACACCCAGAACCGTACGAGCACCCGTGATGTCCTGACCACCGGCCGAGCCGTCAACCGAACCGGAGTTCTGCAGACCGTCGTAGTTCTGACCGAACTTCTCGTCGCGGTATTCAAAACCGACAGCCACTGGCACGGCGCCGTTAGCCATCTGGAACGCATCGAACGACAGCGAACCGTCGAGCGAGGTGATACGCGTTTCTTCGTCATGGAAACCTTCGTGTACGAAGGTCTGAGCCACGTCAGCGTCGGTTGGGCCGTTGACACCAAAGATGTCATACGAACCGTCATCGATAGCGCCCTGCAGGCGGCTACGAATGGCAAGACCCAGCGAGGTGTCTTTGTTGGTCTGACGGCTGTTTTGCAGACCGACTTCCCATTCTGAACCACCGAACCAGTCGTTCGAACCTTCAAGGCCGACAAGACCGTCAAGCAGCGTGTTTTCCACGAGGCTATCGCGGAAACCGCCAGGAACGTTACGGTAGAAGATCGACAGATCGAAAGGACCCGTCAGAACGTTACCGTTAGCATCGGTCAGGTTGTGGAACGGCGTCAGGTCGTTGCCTGCGGCGTCCGTCAAGTTGGCCGGGTTGGTTGGGTTGTTCGGGTTGGCTGCGCTCATGGTTGGCAGGAATGGGCTACCACCCACCTGCGGCGTAGGAGCATAACGACCGAACGAATCCGTCTTCGTGAAAATACCCTGAGCGAAGAAGCTGATGTTGTCAGTGACTTCGTAGTTGGTATTAATGAAGAAGCTGTCACGGGTCAGGCTGGCTTCGTTAGCCGAAACACCAGCGTAGTTGTAACGGCAGCGACCGCCGAGAACAACCGATGCTGGGAAATCGCCCGAACCCGTAGGCTCGTTGTTGCCGCTGTTGGCGGGGCAACGAGGATCAGGGAACGTACCCAGTGATTCGCCGCCAGGGCCCGAAGCAAAGAAGCTGCCTGGGAAACCGAACGACGACAGACCGACGTCAGAGAAGTCACGATCACCGTTGAAGATGATGTCCTGCTCAGCGTGATCAAGGGCAAACGTAATGTTGCCTTTGCCTGAGGTCACACCGCCGACGATGCCGTAGCTTTCTTCGTCGCCGCCTTCCTGAGTCGGACGACCCATGCTGGCGTTCAGCGTCATGCCTTCAAAGTCTTTACGCAGGATGACGTTAACCACGCCACCAATTGCGTCAGAACCGTACACAGCCGAGGCGCCGTCACGCAGCACTTCGATGCGCTCAACGGCGGCAATAGGAATAATGTTCAGGTTAGCAGCAGAACCGGCACCGAACGTGGGCGAACCCGACATGCGACGGCCGTTCAGCAGTACCAGCGTACGGGCAGCACCCAGACCACGCAGGCTAACGGTCGACTGCGACTGAGCAGACGAGCCGGAGCTCTGGCGGAATGAACCAAACGAGTTAAAGGTAGAACCACGCAGCACTTCAGCCACCGAGATCTCACCCGAAGCATCGATGTCTTCGCGGTTGATGGTGGTAACAGGCTGTGCGGTTTCAAGGTCGACGCGCTGAATACGCGAACCGGTAACGGTGACCTTGTCTTGTTCTGCAACATCATCCGACTGTGCAAACGCCATTGGGGCGCTGGCAACCGTCGCGGCGACGCCGGCAGACAAAGCAAGCTTCACGGCATCCCGGATAGGATTGAGCTCTTTCATTAATGCCTCCTAGGAGAGGGTTTTTTTACGTTTAATGCGTGTGCGAATGGCAGGCACCCGCCGCTATCAAACTCGTTGAAGGTTCACGGGAACTTCCCGCTGTCCTTTCTGAGTTGTGGCGATACTAGCACATGCCGTTGCGAAAACAACACTGCTGTTGCGAAAAAGCAAAGCTTTGTGACGACGCTCTCACTGGTGCGGTTTGCGTCGACCCACGCCCTCAATTATCAGCAGTTTCCCCTGCTTCAGATGGTCACCGCAGCGGTTTGCTGGAGAGTATGTGTTATATAAAACAATAAGTTATGGATTTCTGATGCGAGGCGAGGCGGTCGCGAGACCGAATTGGGATATCTAGCCCAAAAATCCACCTCGAATTTGCGCTTGTCGCAAAAGCACCACACGATTTTGGGTCAAAAAAAGACGCGAATTTCTGTGGTTTTTTCACAACGCAGCGGCGAGGTGGCTGCTTTGCGGCGGTGATTATTGCGAATAGTGGGCGCTTAAGTGGCGCGGCGGCGTGTCGTCAATGTCCAGCCAATCAACAAGTTATCGTGGATCAGAGAGTCGAGCTCGGGGCTCTCGAAGCCCTCGCGAACGAAGTTGTCGGCCAGCGTTTCGAGCTGCACGCGGGTCAATGCCGCGGCACACAGGTCGTCGAGCCGAGCGAAATTTGCCGCAATCTCATCGCGCCCACGGGTGACCAGCGTCTGCGCGTTGGTCAGGTTGCCGCCGCCCGCCACGCTGTAAATCTTCTTGGCATAGCCCATCACCGTGAGCAGGATCTCGGGGCTGGTGGAGTTTTGGGCCGCTTCGGTCAAGATGGCCGCCACGGCGTTGAGGCGGTTGCGGGCCGCTTCGGCGGCTGGATTACTACCCAGCGCCTGGCGCTGCTCCGCCGTGGACGCGCTTGCCACTATGTTGCCCAGCGCGAAGGCCGCCTCAAGAATATCGTCGCACTGCGCCAGTCGCTCTCGGTGACCCAGCTCCTCACGCGTGGTGAGCATGATGACCGACTGATCGTGGTGAAGAATAAAGGAAGCGGTGCCGCCGGGCCGGGTCACGCGCGCTATCTCAGCAACCGTTGCCTGGCGTGGCGTGTACTCCAGCGCGTACTGCCCGCAAACCAGATCAACGCTTGCCGGGGCCAGCCCGGTGGCGTTGGCCGGCGTGCGCGGCAGAAATTCGATGTGCTCAAGCAAGTGCGGCTGATCTTTTAGTGCGCGCTGCGGCTCGATGGCGGCTAAATCAACGCCCACCACGCGGCGCGGCAGGCTGACGTCCAGAGCGTGTTGGGCGGCCAGCGCAGCCACGGCGCCGTTACCGGTGCAGATATCCAGCACACATTGCTCGGCCTCGAGGAGGTCGAACAGTTTGCTCCAGTGATCGCGAATGCTGCCGCCGTAGTTGCCATCGAAGGCGTCGGCGCAGGAAGTCAGAAAGCCGTGCTTCCAATAGGCGTCCCAGCGGGCCACGGCGGCGTCGGTATGGTTCAATTAGGTCACCTGCAAAAATCCGCCGGCGCCTTCGGGCAGCGGCAGCGCTTGTTTATTTAGAAGCGTGGCGCGGTTGGGAGCGGTTTCGATCGCGACCGCAATGCGCTCGCTGGCGTGGCCGTCGCCGTAGGGATTGGTCATGGTGGCCAGTGCCGCACGAAATTTGGGACTGGTCACGGTGTTGAAAGCCGCGCTAATCGCGTCGGCGGTGGCATCCGCATGCACAATGTTGGCGGCCCGCAGCCGGCCCTTTTGACGATCGCCGATATCGATGACCGGTACGCATACGGCCGGCGCCTCCATGATGCCGCTACTCGAATTGCCAATGAGCACCTGCGCACGTCGCAGCACGTTCCAATACACCCAGTGATCGAGATTGACGTGCAGCCTCGCGCTGTCGTGCGCGGCGCAAAAAGCGTGCGCACGATCCACCAGCCGGCGGCTGCCCGCATCGCTGTTGGGGAAACAAAAAACCACCGGCATGGCAATGTTTTCGAGTGCACGATACAGCTCGGTTGCCTCGTCGTCGGTGGCCCGGGTGAGGGTGACGGGATGGAACGACACCAGCGCAAATTCGTTTGGCAGCGTATCGCCCAACGCGTCGGCGAGGGCCGCGTCATCGAGTTCGTCGCGACGTGTTAGATGATCCAGCGACGGCGCCCCAACATGATGTACGCGCCAGGCTTCTTCACCCATGGCCAGTACGCGATCCCGCGCCGCCTCCGTGGTCGTAAAGTGCAGATGACTCATCTTGGTCAGCGCATTGCGAACCGCGTCGTCGATCGCCCCTTCGCTAATATCTCCGCCTTCGAGATGCGCAATCGGGATACGCAGAGCCAGCGCGGCGTTCGCCACCGCCAACATCTCGTAGCGATCCGCCGGCACAAAGATCAAATCAGGCTGCAGTCGCTCCAGCGTATCGGCCAGACCGAGCGTGGCCAGACCAATCGTTTTGGCCATGCCCACACCGGTGTCTGAGCTCAGCAGGCATTCGATGGTCTCATCAATGGTGAAGCCCGCCGCGCGAATCGCGTCGTGGGTCTGACCAAACTCGGGCGACAGATGAGCGCCGATAACGATGAGCGAGACGCGTATTGATGCCCGCGCCTCAAGCGCCCGGATAGGCCAGTGGAGATGGCCAAAGTCGGCGCGTGACGTGGTGACGACCGCAACGTGTCGGGTGTTGGAATCAGTGGGTATCAACGGCGTGACGCATCACATGATAAATGTAGTTTTGCTCCTGCACGCCGCGAAACAGCGCAGCGCCAGGACCTTCGGCAAACACGATAACGTCCGTGCCGGAGTGGGTTTCTGACGACAGTGGCACGGCGGCATCCTGTTTGTAATCCGGGTGCGTGGTGTCGACATCGGTCAGATCTTCGCGTGGCGAGCGATGGCCCGAACCGTTGGCGTAATTTAGCGTGGTGTACGGCAGGCCGTTTTTGTCGCGCGTGTACTCTGGTGTCTGCCCGGGCAGCGTAACTTTCTCGGCGACCTTGCCAAGGATCGGATTGCCGCGGCGCGGGTAACCGCTAAAGCTCATCACATGACCGTGGTCGGCCGTAACGATAATCAAGGTTTCATCCAGATTAACCAGCGACATGGCACGCGCGAGGGCGTCGTCGAGCGCCACCGTGTCGCCCAACGCTCGCGAGGCGTTGCCACCGTGGTGGGCATGATCGATACGACCGCCTTCCACCAACAGAAAAAAGCCGTTGTCGTCACGCTGCAGGCGCTTGACTGCAAAAGCCGTGAGTTCGGCCAGCGACGGTTCGTTCGCGTTTTCACGGCGCCGGTCGTCCTCATACATCATGTGTGAGGGCTCAAACAGGCCCATGATTCTTTCGGTTTTCTCTGGATCGAGCGCGTTGAGTTGCGCCGCGTTCCAAACGTACTCGGCATCACTGCCGTAGCGCGTCTGCCATTCGTCAATCAGATTGCGACCATCTTCCCGCGCGCCAGTACGGTCGGCTTGCTCGGGATCGGTGGCCGACGTGGGCATGAACGCTGCGCGACCGCCGCCGAGCACGACATCGATGCCGTTGCCCACATTAAAATCGGTGAGCTGCACGGCGATATCCACGCAACCGTCGCGCTGGTCTGGAGGAATTTCGCCATCGACTTCCCAGCCACGCTCGGGGCTGTGGGCGTACGCCGCGGCCGGCGTGGCGTGCGTGATGCGTGCCGTGCTGATGACGCCGGTGGCTTTGCCGCGACCGGCCATATGTTCGAGAAACGACTCGACGTGGGCGGCTTTGGAACCCGCGCACTGACGGCGGATGACACCGGCGTCGACACCAATGACGCCGCTTTTGGTCTTCACGCCGCTGAGCATGGCGGTCGCCGTGCCGGCCGAGTCGGGGACCTGCATGTCGGTGGTGTAGGTTTTGATGAGCGCCGTGTGGGCGAGCGTATCCATCGTGAGACGATGCTCCTCGCCACTTTTGCCAAGTCGCTGTCCCGCCAGAATGCGGGCCGATGTGATGGTGTCCAGACTCATGCCGTCGCCCACGAACAAAATCACGTTTTTGGCCACATGGGGGCGCTGCGCTTGGCGCTCCATGGCATCGACGGCGGCGTCACCGGCTTCAAACCACGGTTTGGCATTGACGCTGTGCGTAGAGTCGCTCTTGATAACCGCCGGCGCAGTGGTGGCCGCGCAGCCTGCAATAGAAAGCGTGAAAAGACAGGTCGTCAGACGTAAACTCATAGACATTGTTATGGTCCAAAAAGCGCGGTGAAGTTGTGGAGCAATATCGGGGAAAACTGCGGCAAACGCAACGCATTGCGATGCTTGCAGGGGTAGTTTTTGCGCTGGGTTGTGCCAGCACCCTGAGCGGCAAGTCGGTGCATGATCGTCACGGCATGAGTCGATTGTGGGCGACCGACGAGGGCGGCATCGTCTTCGAGGCCAGTATCAGTCCGGACTACCCGCTCGACAGCCCAGCAGCTGAAAGTGCGCGCGAAAAATGGATGCGCCAATGGCTCGACCGCCAGAGCATGTGCCTGCATGGTTTTGAGGTGATTGATCGTAAGCGGATTGGCAGCGCTGCCGACAATCCGTATCAGCACGATCTGCGCTACACATTGCGCTGCACCGGGACGTGAGAACAGCCTAACTGTCGGGTGTCATGCGCAGTCCGTTACTGCGTAGAAATTCGCTTAACGGTTCGGTGTAGCGTGTGCCGCTTTCGATGTGCCCGCCGGAATGCGCGCCGCGGATCGGAGTCAGAGGGCAGTTGGCGCTGCGCGCCAGCGTCTCACCATGGTGAAAACCGATCACCGCATCTTCGGTTGAATGAAACATGTGCAGCGGCGACGAGATCTGCGCGACGCGGCCCACGTTGTCGAACCGCATGCGTCCAAGGCCAACGCGCGGCAGGTTACGAAAATGCTCGCGCGCCAAATCCGGAATGGACGTGAACGTCGATTCAATGATCACGGCCGCGGGCTTGGTGTGCAGGGCCAGATGCGAGGCCACCCCACCACCCAGTGATCGCCCCAACAAAGCAATGTCGGCTGCGTCGATGCCGCGCACGTCGCGCACGTAGCGCCAGGCTGCGTAGGCGTCGGCGTACAAACCGCGTTCGGTCGGGCGGCCCGGGCTGCGGCCGTAACCGCGGTAGTCAAACGCAAAAACGTTCAGTCCGAGGCGGCGATAAAGCAGGCAGCTCTGCGTGCGATCCGAAAGATTGCCGCGATTACCGTGACAGAAAATCAGCGTGCTGGCTTCGGGTGAACAGGGAAGCCACCAGCCGTACAGCGGCTGCTTGCCGGGGCCGTCAAATTTGACGATCTCAAAATCGACGTCGTGCTCACCGGGGTTAGGTGACAGTGGCGCGCTTACCGATGTGGGTTTAAACACCTGTCGGTGTTGATAGCTCAGGTAGACCCAAATGCAGGCGATCGCGGCGGCGGCGATCAGCGCCAACGGCATCACGGTGTCTGGAAGTGCGGGTGGATCAGACGATCCCCCTCCTTAATGTTCAGAGCCTTGCTCACGCCGGCGTTGAGTTCGAGCACGCAGCACACGTTGCCTTTTGATGCGATGGACTTCAATGAGCCGGGCGTGGTGTTCGCAGCGATACTTTCAATTTCGCCGTTGGCACGCACGAACAGCATGTCGAGCGAGAGGATGGTGTTTTTCATCCACATGGACTGGCGCGATGGCACCTCGTGGATAAACAGCATGCCGACGTCAACCGGCATCGACTCGACAAACATCAGGCCTTGACGACGCTCGGCGTTCGAATCGGCCACGTAGATGCTGAAATCGTGGGTGCTTGATCCTGACTGGATGGACAGCGTGCTGCGTGAGAAATCTTTCAGCAAGGGTTCGCCCAGTGTGTCCGGGCTGGTTTTGCCGCTACAACCGATTGAGCTGACGAGCGACACCAACAGCACCGTCATTGCTAAAGGTGCGAAAAAAAACCCCGGCCGAAGCCGGGGTTTCCTATTTTCGGCTGTCGGCTTTATTGGCCGATGACCTTCAGTACAACGCGGCGGTTCTGAGCACGGCCAGCGGCCGAGTCGTTACCGGCGATCGGCGCGGTCTCACCGTAGCCTTTGGCCGTGATGTTGCCGGCGGCGGCGCCACGGGTCACCAGATAGTCGCGAACCGCTTCGGCACGACGCTGAGACAGGCTCAGGTTGTAGGCCGCTGCGCCCTGACTGTCGGTGTGGCCCTGTGACTCAACCCGCACGTCGCTGTTGCGCTTGAGCGTTTCCGCCGCATCGTTGAGCACGCTCAGCGACTGGGAGGTAAGCGTTGCCGAATTGGTTTCGAACGTGACACCTGGCAGACGAATTTCTTCTTTGAATTCGCAACCGTTGACATCAACGCGAGCACCTTTGGCCGTACTTGGGCAGCGATCGCGGTTGTCGAGCACGCCGTCGCCATCAGAATCACCAATGGTTTTGCAGCCGTAAACGTCCACTTTGGTATTGCGCGCCGTGTTCGGGCAGCGGTCTTTGCTGTTGACTACGCCGTCGCCATCGGTGTCGCTGTCGATCTCGCAGCCTTTACCATCAACACGGGTACCGGCACGGGTGTCCGGGCATGCGTCTTTGCTGTTGGCAACGCCGTCGCCGTCGCTGTCGAGCTCGCAACCGCGACCGTCAACCGGCGAACCGGCGGGCGTGTTCGGGCACTGGTCGGACAAATCGTTGACGCCATCACCGTCTGCATCGGTCACAGGTGGTGCGGGTGGCTCGCCGAACGGCATCACGACACCGACATTCAACAGCCAGTCGCGATAGGAGTTTGGATCGGCCATGTCCATGCGGTAACGCACTTCGCCACGAAGTTTGGTTTGGCTGCTGCCGAAGTTGCGCATGAAACCGGCGCCAACACCGGCGTACGGGTTTTCGTCATCCATGCGTCTGGATGAAATCACAGAGATCGAGGGATCTTCCGCGATCTGCGTTTTCAGAAGGCCAACGCCTACCGAATAATAAGGTACCCATTTGCCCCACGGCTTGAGGCCGTGGATCAGGTCAACCCCGATGCCCCACTGATTGACTTCGTCGTAGGCATCGCTGCTGTTGCCGATCAGGTTTAGCTCCACCGCCCAGGCGTCGGAAAAGCCGCGTCCCAGACCGATGTGTGCACCAACGCTTGAGTTGGTCGCACGATCGCTGTCTTCTTTATAAATGTACGTGCCCATCGGCGAGACGTACCACTGGCCTTCAGAGAAAGCGCTCTGGGCCGTTGCGTGGCCGGTCACCAGCAGTGCGGCACATGCGACAGACGCTCGGATTGCGTGCTTCATTCCAATACTCCGTAGTTCAAAACACAAAATAGGGGGTCTTGATGCAACGCGCGGCGTTGCTCGGTGCCCGGTAATTTAACATAGGGCGTCAGGTGCCTCGATGCATATCGATCAATGATTCGCAGCGCCGACCTGATGCGCGCGGATGATAACGACCGCATTGCGTTGCAGCAACCACCGGCGAGCTTTATTTTTGCAGGGCGTGGCAGGGTGGTGGCGTCACGCTTGTTCACGTTTCACTGCGAATCCTCGAATTCGCCGATTTTTCGTCCGAAAAACGGGTGTTTGCGCCAAATAGACCATCTTGACAGGGTGGGTACGCCCCCCCATAGTGCCAGCATTAAATGATGCTTTATTAAAGAGCACATTGGGGATGACGGATCGAGCGCGCAGCGGGGTATCGCTGCCGTTTTGCGCTTCTGCCGTCCATCGTCCCCTCACTTCATCGGGTGATATCGACAGGGGATAAACCATGACGGGATCTTTGCGCGCTCGCCTTGCCGCGATTGTGTTGTTTTTCGCTTCTTCAACAGGGCTGGTCTTAAGCGCCTCTGCTGACGTCTTTTTGTACGACGGCGAGATCTTTTTCTGCAGCTCTACCTGCGACAGCTTCGGAGCGCTGGGCGGCGCTGCTGGCGGTTCGACGAATACCACCAACTCGGTGGTCGTGGGTTCCATTGATATCCCGGTGCAGGGTGACGGCTCGTTCTCATTTGCCGCCACCGACAACGTGCCGTTCAATTTTACGATTACCACCAGCGCGATTCCGCTGGAGCCACCGGTGATCAACCCGGGACCCGGGGGCGGCTGTCCGCCACCAGACGTGCCTGGTCAGCTTTGTAACGCAACCTCTGTCAACCCGCTGCCGCTTTCTGGCGAAGTCGCGACGGTCGAGGGCTCAGGTGTCGTCGGTGCCGATGGCAACTTTGTTTCTGGCTCCATTATCTTTACGTTTACCGCCGCCCCGTTTAGCAACAACGGCGCCGTGGTGACCTTTAATGTGGCAGATTCAACCGGCATCGGAACGGTATTCGGCGGCGTTGTAACCTTCACGGAAATTCAGGGCAGCACGGGCGCCAACGGCGGTTTCACGCCAGCACCCCCCGTTCTTGCCGTGAGCATGCCAGACCCCGATCCATTCCCCGATACGCTGCTTGGCGATACCGAGACCGCAACGGTCACGGTCACCAACACCGGCGAAGGCCAGGGCATTGTCACGCTGGGCACCGCTTCGTTGATGGCGCCGTTTGCGATTGCCGCCGACGGCTGTACGGGCACGCCGCTGGTGCCTCTGACCGGCAGCTGCACGATCGACGTGTCGTTTGCGCCAACCACTGAAGGCGCGGCCATGGGGTCGTTTACGGTGGAATCTGCCAACAATGATCCGGCCAGCATCGAGGTTATGCTCGTCGGTAACGCCATTGTGCCGGAAATTGAGGTGATGCCGAATCCGCTCGAATTCCCCGACGTGCTCATCGGTGATTCCGAGGCGCTCGACGTCACGGTCACCAACACCGGTAGCGCAGCACTCGATATTCCCGCGATGGGCGTCACCGCGCTGACAGCGCCCTATGCGATCACGACGGACGGCTGCAGTGGCACAAGTGTCGCACCCGCAGGCACGTGCACCATTACGGTTACGTTCACGCCGACCGTGGCTGGCGCGGCAGGCACCAGTTTTGATATCAGCTCCAACGACCCGAACGAGGCAACGGTAACCGTTGCTGTGACCGGCGCTGGCGCCGAAGCCGATATCGCGGTAGCACCAATGAATCTGGTGTTCCCAAGCATTTTGACCGGCGAGACTCAGGTGCGCACGGTCACGGTTACCAACGATGGTACGGCCGATCTGGTGATTGGCATGATCGACGGCGCGTCGATCGTGGCGCCGTTTGCGCTCAATGGCGACACTTGCTCGTCCATGACGCTCGCGCCGATGGCGACGTGCGAACTCATGATCGAGTTTGCGCCGGTGGCCGCGGGTGATTTCACCAACAGCTACGACATTCCGTCTAACGACGGCGATGAGCCTGTCGTGACGGCGATGTTGACGGGTACGGCAACGGCCGCACCGGAGCCTTTCATTACGGTAGACCCGAGTGAGCTGGCATTGGGCGAGGTGATTGTGTCGGCCATGAACATGGGCACGATCAGCATCATCAACGACGGTAGCGCAGATTTGACCATTGGCGCGGTGGCGATTGGCGGCACCAACGCCGCTGAGTTCTCACAAACCTCCCAGTGCGGCACGCTGGCGCCAGATGCCGGTTGCACCATTACGGTGGCGTTTGCCCCCGCTGATGTGGGTGATCGCGAAGCCGAGCTCACCATCGAATCCGACGGCGCAAATGAAACGCTGTCCACCGTAGCGCTCACGGGCGTCGGCGTTTTGGGGCCGCAGATTGTTCTGTCGATCCCCTCAACCACAGAAGCATCGCTGACGTTTGGCAGCGGCACCGATCCGGTTGAGATTGATCAATCGGCGACGGCCTCACTGATGGTCGTGAGCTCGGGCTCAATTGATGCCGTGGTCTCTGGCGTCGCGTTGTCCGGCCCGGGCGCTGCAGAGTTCACCATTGATTCGGAAACCTGCACGCAGGCACCTCTGGCACCGATGAGCACGTGCAACGTTCAGATCACGTTCTCGCCAGTCACCGCTGGCGACAAGACCGCCACGATCACGGTGACCTCAAACGATGTGGACGAGCCTATGCAAACCGCACCGCTGGTGGGCTTTGTACTGGTCGGCAGTCGCCCCGAATTCTCCGTACCGGAAATCGAGGTTGGCAGCAGCACGGACCCGGTAACCGTGGGACAGTCCGGTACGAGTGCGTTTGATATCACCAATACGGGCACCGATCCGCTGCTGGTGGTGTCGGTGATGCTGGGTGGAATGGACGCTGCCGATTTTTCCGTAACGGAAGACTGCACGGCGGCGCCGGTCGATCGCAACGGCACGTGCGATATTGCGGTGACGTTTTCACCCACGACACCGGGTACCAAAAACGCGGAATTGACGATCGTGACTGACAGTGTGGTGACGCGTCAGCTGTCGCGCGGCAATAGTCAGGTGACAACGATCATCCCGATTCAAGCAACGGCGGCTGCGCGACCTGCACCACCACCGGCTCCGCCTGGCTCGCAAACCAACGTTCCACCGATCTTTGCGACCTCGGACGTCGACAGTGACGGCGGCTGCTTTATCGCCACGGCGGCGTTCGGTTCGTATCTGGATCCAAACGTGCAGGTGTTGCGTGATTTCCGCGATGACGTGTTGCTCACCAACGGCGCGGGACGCAAAGCGGTGCAGTTCTACTATGCGAACTCGCCAATGCTGGCCGACTACATCGCACGCCACGAAGGCGCCCGCACGGCAACGCGCTATGCATTGACGCCGGTGGTCTACGCGGTGGCGTATCCAATTCCAGCACTGATGATCTTCAGTGCTCTGTGGTACGGATTGCGGCGTCGACGCGCGGTGCGTGCTCGCTAAGCGAACTCGTTCGCTTTAGGTTTGAAAACCCCGCTTCGGCGGGGTTTTTTTTGAGCTTGGTATAGCGTCACGGTCGGCTTGGTGCGCTTCGATCCCGGGGAGCGGGAGTGGCGGGTTTCACTCTGGGACCGCCCGAGGAACGGGCTAACAACCCAGAGCAAAACCCGCCACTCCCACTCCCCTAACTGAGTCGAAGCTTTGGGGGTGGGCGCCTCTAGCGGCGTAGCCTGATAGTGCGACGTGCTTTTCGTAGCGTGCTGCACTAGCGGCGGCACCTCTTATCTCTTGCTCTTAACCCCCCCCCCAAGCGCGCGGGATTCGAATTACGCACTTGGTTCGGCGTTCGGTTCGGTGGGTATGCGCCTGGGTTGTTAGCCCGTCCTCGGGCGGTCCCAGGGGTATACCCACCGAAGCGGACGACGGGCCAACCGCGACAATGCGAACTCCGCGCGAGCCCCCCAAAACCGGACGAGGGACCAACCGCAGCAATAAGAAAATATCTATTCGAACACGAGCTCAAACACCTGCTCATACCGAGTCGCGAAATGCACGTCGAGGTCCGCGCGGATGTAGTCCAGGAGTTGTTCGTAGTCGCGCCGATTGGCGTCCGGCAGGATGATCGTGCGGATGCCGTTGCGTTTGGCGGCAATGACTTTTTCGCGAATGCCGCCCACAGGTAGCACGTGTCCGGTGAGCGTGAGTTCGCCGGTCATGGCGACGTGGCGTTTGATGCGTCGGCGGCGTGCCATCGAGATGAGCGCGGTGGCCATCGTGACGCCGGCACTCGGGCCGTCTTTTGGTGTGGCGCCCGCGGGCACGTGTAGATGCACAAAGGATTTGTCGAAGTAGCCCTCCGTAATCTCAAACGCGTCGGTGTGGCCCATTACGTAGCTGTAGGCAATTTCGGCCGATTCGCGCATCACGTCGCCCAACTGGCCGGTGAGTTTGAAGCCGCGATTAAGCGTGTGCGAACGGGTGGCTTCGATCGATAGCGTCGCGCCGCCCATGGGTGTCCAGGCGAGGCCAGTGATCACACCGACGCCCTCAAGGCGTCGCTCGCGCTGGTAGGTGGGTAGGCCTAAAAACGTCTCAACGTTTTTTGCGCCAACGCGAATGGGTGTTTTCGCGCCCTCGAGAATTTTGATCACGGATTTACGCGCGATGGTGCCGAGCTGTTTTTCGAGGCGTCGTACGCCGGCTTCGCGCGCGTAGCCTTCAACAATGCGACGCAGCCCGCTGTCGTTAATTTTAAGCTGACTGGACTTGAGGCCGGCGCGCTGAATTTGGCGTGGCACCAAATGGTGTCGCGCAATCGCGATCTTCTCGTCGGTGAGATAGCCGCTCAAACGAATGGTCTCCATACGATCGAGCAGGGGGCCTGGAATCGTGTCGAGCTGGTTGGCAGTGCAAATGAACAGCACTTTGGAAAGATCGGTCCGTACGTCCAGATAGTGATCGAGAAATTGATCATTCTGTTCCGGGTCGAGCACCTCGAGCAGGGCCGACGCCGGATCACCGCGGTAGGACGCACCAATCTTGTCGATCTCATCGAGCATGATCACCGGATTGGCGGTGCCGCAGTCTTTGAGCGCCTGTACGATTTTGCCAGGCATCGCGCCGATGTACGTGCGTCGATGTCCTTTGATTTCGGCCTCGTCGCGCATGCCGCCCACGGAGAAGCGATAAAACTCGCGTCCGAGCGCATCGGCGATGGAGCGACCGAGCGAGGTTTTGCCGACGCCTGGCGGGCCGACAAACAAAATGATAGAGCCGGAAATTTCGCCCTTCATGATGCCGACGCCGAGGAATTCGATAATGCGCTTTTTCACATCTTCCAGCGCGTCATGTCCTTCATCGAGCACTTTGCGCGCGCGTTTGAGATTAAATTGATCTTCGCTGTGCAGCCCCCACGGGAGTGACGTGAGCCAGTCCAGGTAGTTGCGCGTGACGGCGTATTCGGGTGAGCCGGTTTCCAGCACGCCGAGTTTTTTCATCTCGTCGTCCAAGCGCTTTTGTACGGCCTCGGGCACAATCAGTTTTTCCAGACGGCCGCGAAATTCATCGAGCTCAGCCGTGCGGTCGTCTTTAGATAGTCCCAGTTCTTTTTGAATTGCCTTGAGCTGTTCGCGCAAAATGGCTTCGCGCTGTTTGCCCTGAATGGTGTCTTCCACCTGACGCCGAATTTTGTCCTGGCTGCGTGCGACCTCAAGCTCTTTGTGCAGCAGACGCAGCACTTTCTCAAGACGTGGCTGAATGAGCGTGGTTTCGAGAATGTCCTGAAGTTCGTCGCGCGTTGAGGTGGTGAGCGCGGCTGCAAAGTCGGCCAGTTGCGACGGCTCGTTTGGATTAAAGTGGTTTAGAACGGCGCGAAATTCTTCGGAGTACAGCGGGTTGAGCGGCAGCAGCTCCTTAATGGTGTTGATGATGGCTACGGCGTACGCTTTGAGCTCTGCGCTGTTTGGGTGGCGCGGCTCGATGTGGTAGCTCACTCGCGTAAGGAACGGCGCTTCGGTGTTCAACCATTCGACAATGCGAAAGCGTTGTAGCCCCTCCAGCAAGACCTGCAGCTGTTCGTCCACGCGCTGTATTTTGTGAATGCGGCAGGCCGTGCCCACAACGTGTAGATCATGCCGCGTCATACTGTCGTCGAGTTCGCCGCGCGCGAGAACCAGGCCCAGGATTTTTTGATCGGTGGCAAAAGCCTTTTCGACCGTCTCAATCCAGCGTTCGTTCACGATCAGTGGTATTGCCTGCCCCGGAAATACGGGGCGACTTTCCTGCGGCAACACGTGAATGCTGGCAGGTAATACTTCATTGGCGATGACCAGTTCGCTGGCAGCGGCGGCGTCGGGTTTGTCTTGTTCGAAATCCATCCGATCAAAAATAACCGTCTCACAGGCTGTTCGCAACCGTAACGCCATGGCGCCTGCGTGTGACATTTTGGCCACTTGTTGCTGGCAAAATAATGCTGGCAAGATGAAGTAATGCGCGCTCAGCAGTCGATGGCTCTGTGACCTGATCGGCGGTAATAACTGCTGGGAGTGCTAGAACTATAGACCTCGGAGGAAATTTATGGCGATACCCGGAAACGACCCATCACGCCGCGGCAAAAGCGTTATTGCCGTGAATAATCTGCAGGAGTTCTTTCGTGACTCTGTGGATGCCGCGCTTGAAAGTCAGAATGTGGACGTCACGCCGCACGCGTCACACTACGTTGTGAACCTGCTGACGCTGTTTTCCCGCTCCGATCAATTTTATGAGACCACCGACGATGGTGTGGCGATCAAGCCGCTCGCAATGATGCTCGACGATGCGCTCGCGAGTGAGACCGAGGCGCAGCGCGATCAACGTTTTCAGCGTCTGGGTGATGTGGCGCTTTTCGTCGCCGGTTTTTTTGCCCGCGGGTTTGCCAACAAAGCGATTGATATCGATTACTACATCGCCATGGGTGGTAATGCTTATGGTGCGCTGTCCAATTCCATGCGCGGCACGTCGCGAGCGCACGTTTTTGGCGATATATTCGATGAGCTTGCGCGTAATTTTATGCCGTTTGTCGACGTGCTCAATGAAATTGCCGACAGCGCTTACGAACACTCGGACCGCGATCTGATGCGCCTTTACAGTGTGTGGTTGCGCACGGGTAGCCCCCGCGCTGCGAGTAAGCTGCGCGAGTTGGGCGTGATTCCTTTGGCGAGCGGCGGTCCCGGGCGCGTTCAGTGAGTAACGCGGCGCCGACCCTGATCGGCGCACTGCAGCGCACGTTGGAGACGATTTACGACGTGCGTTCACCTGTGCAGGTGGACGACTATCTGGTGTGTGACGAGGCGGTCGCGCAGCGACTGGATCCCGCGGGTCGAACCAACGCGGAGAAGTTGCTCATTCGCTCAGACAATGAGCAGGTGGAGCTGGCTCTGGTGATTGCGCGCGATTCATTGCTTCGACTGGAGCGCGACAATCCGCTGCGGGCCTTGAGCGATTCGAATTTTCGTGATTTTTGTCTCGTGCTGGAAGGCGTGAGTCACTTTACCTACGCCGCCTGCAATGCGGCACTAAACAAACGCATCACTCTACTCGAACTCGAGCTGCAGGCCGAAGTGGATAAATACGTGGTAGCAAGTTTGCTGCTGCGGCGGCAGCATTCGGTGCCGCAGCACCGAGCGCTATGGCGGCGCTTGTTTGATCGCGTGGGTTATGCCGACACTCTGTCGCGCGTGGAGCTGGAGCGGTACGCGCGCGCCAATCGTGCGGCACGGCGCTTCTGTCGACGCTTGCAGCGACCACACGATGTCGCAATGCCGCGGATGGCCACGTTGCGGCGTTTTTATCGCATGCCCAAACTTGCGAAGCTCGCCGCCTGCTAGAGCAGGTCGCGCCGGGCCTTCGCGGCGGCGTACACTAAACTCCCTTCTAAACTTGCGAGCATCTTAACCATGCTGTTGTTACGTCGTCTGCGCGCTACGGTGCTGCCGCTTGTGATCTTGTTCGTTTCTGGCTGCGCGGCGGTGGTTGAGTCCGATGTTAATGAACCCGTTGCGCGGAAAAACCAGCCGCAGATTTGCGCTCAAAACACCGTGCTTGAGCTGCCCGCCGGTTTTTGCGCCACGGTGTTTGCCGATGGGGTCGGCTACGCCCGACATCTGGTGGTGCGCGACAACGGTGATGTGTATGTCGCGTTGATTGGCGAGGAGGGCGGTATCGTTGCGCTACGCGACACCAACAACGACGGCAAAGCCGATCGTGAGGCGCGCTTCGGGCGTCGCGGTGGTACGGGACTTGGAATCCGCAACGGCTATCTCTACTTCGGCATGCCAACGCGCATCGTGCGCTACCGTTTTGCGGGCGATGCTCTGCTGCCGGAGAAAAACGCGGAGGTGGTGGTTGACGGTTTTAATAAACAGCGCGCGCATGCCAGCAAAACAATCGTCTTTGACGATAGCAACGGTCTGCTGGTCAACGTGGGTGCGCCCTCCAATGCGTGTCAGAAACCGCAACGCTCACCTGGTGTGGCGGGGCAGGACCCGTGTCCCGAACTGGACGAAAACGGCGGCATCTGGCGTTACGATGCTGATGCGACCGATCAACAGGCGTTTGTTGATGGGCGACGCTATGCCAGCGGTATCCGCAACGCGCTGGCCAACGACTGGCATCCGCGTCGTGGGCAGCTCATTGCTGTGCAGCACGGCCGCGATCAACTCAGTGAGTTGTGGCCGGAGCATTTCAGCGTGGCGCAGCGCGTGGAGTTGCCGGCAGAGGAGTTGCTTGCCATTGAGCAGGACGATGAATTCGGCTGGCCCTACTGCTTTTATGATCCGTTCAAACAACGTGCAGTGCTGGCGCCAGAGTATGGCGGCGATGGCGATAAAGTAGGCCGCTGCGCTGGATTCAAATCACCGTTGCTCGGTTTTCCCGCGCACTGGGCGCCCAACGATTTACTGATTTACCGCGGCCGCCAGTTTCCATCGCGCTACCGGTTCGGCGCGTTCGTCGCGTTTCACGGCTCGTGGAACCGTTCACCGGAGCCACAGCGTGGTTACAAGGTGGCGTTTGTTGCGCTGGATGATCCGTCGGAGTTTGAGGTGTTTGCGGACGGCTTTACACAGCGCGAGGAGGTGCGCGGGCCAGCCGACGCGCGCTATCGACCTACCGGGCTGGCGCAGGGCCCTGACGGCGCGCTGTACATCAGTGAGTCACGCACCGGGCGCATTTGGCGGGTTACCTACAACACCCCGGCGGTCGCCGATTGAGGCACGACTAGAGCCAGCCTTTGTGCCGCGCAATACGCGCAGCGTCGATACGGTTAGCTGCGTTCAGTTTGCTAATGGCCTCGGACAAATAATTGCGTATGGTGCCTTCGCTCAAATGAAGCGAGGTTGCGATTTGTTGCGTGGTCTTACCCTCGGCCGCGGCACGCAGCGCCTGGCGTTCACGGTCGGTGAGCGGGTCGATGGCATCGAGTGATTCCATGGCAAGTTCGGGGTCGACGACGCGTTTGCCCGCCGCCACCTGACGCAATGCCAGCGCGAGTTCTTCGGACGGTGCATCTTTGAGCAAATAGCCGCGCACGCCGACGTCCAGCGCGCGACGCAGGTAGCCGGCGCGCGCAAACGTGGTGAGAATAACCACCTTGGGTGTGGGCGTGCGCTGCTTTACCGCCGCGGCCAGTTCCAGCCCCGTCATGTGCGGCATTTCAATATCGGTGAGGACGATGTCGGCCTCGACGTTGTCAAGCTTGGCCAGCGCCTCGCGACCGTTGGCGGCCGTCGCCACGACCTCGAGATCGTCCTCCATGGACAAAAGCGCCTCAAGCGCGCCGCGCAGCATGGATTGATCTTCAACCAGCAAAATGCGCTGCTTCATGCGTTGGGCCGGCCAGCGCCCGGCAATTTCACCTGAAGATGTGTGCCCTCATTGGAGCGAACGGTGAGCGTGCCGTTCAAAACGGTGAGTCGTTCGCGCATGCCGGTGAGGCCCTGACCTTCATCGCTGTCAAAGCCCTGGCCGTTGTCGATCACGTTCATGACCAGCCCCTGCTCATCACGCGCGACGTCAATGCGACAGGTGCTGGCATTGGCGTGTCGAATCACGTTGGTCACCGCCTCGCGCACAATTAGCGCCAGCACAGTTTCTTCGCGTGGCCGCAAGGTGGTGGAGGCAATGGCTGACTCAAACTCGATGCCTGCGCTGCGCAGACTGGCGCCGGCATCGTCAATTTGATCGGCCAGTCCCACACGCCGGTAGCCACTGACCGTCTCGCGTACGTTGGCAAGCGCAGCACGCGACGTCTGTGCAATTTGGGCCAGCTCGGTTTGCGCTTTGGCCGGATCTTTGTCGATCAGTTTGCCGGCCAGCTCGGCTTTGAGCGTGATGACCGACAGCGTGTGTCCGAGCACGTCATGCAGGTCGCGCGCGATACGTTCGCGCTCGGCGATTTGTGCCAGGCGATGCACTTCCTCGCGCGAGCGGCGCAGCGCGCTGTCGGCAAGTTGACGACGTCGATCGTTGATACTGATGCCGAGCAGACCGACGGCGACGATGATGCCCGGGCCCCAGTACCACCAAGGCAGCGAGAGTGCGTACGACGCCAACAACATCCAGGCGCACATGAGCCCGACGGCCACCATAGCGCGTCGCGCGCTCATGGCCTGGCCACACATGTGCGCGGCGAAGTTGAAGAACACGTTGGAGCCGAGGTTTATCGGCGTGAGCAGCATGCCGAGCAGACTGATGATGGCAATGGGTCGATACATCGCCCGACCTTCGCGGCGGAAGGCGGCGTAGTAGGTGGGAATGAACACCAGCAGCGCGACAACGCACAGGCCGAAAGGGAGGCTCATGGGTTTCATCGGAATCATCTGAACGACAAAAAAACTTAAGAACACCAGCCACGCGTGGGGCAGGAATCCGAGTTCTTTCGGCGTGGCAAAAACGCGCTTTAGCAAAGTGATCATTCGCGACTCGGAGGGCTGTGCGCCGTGCTCGGTGGGTTGCATCACGTCGTTATTTGCTTTTGCCATGGGGATATTGTGTCAGCTTGAAGCGGTGAATCGCCCGGCCACGGCGGTGGCCGGGCGGCAGACGACTTAGCCTTGCTCCTGCAAAGTGGAGAGGATGAAGCGGGCCCACACGTAGTCCGGTTCGACGGACAGTGCGACGTTGAGCGCATCGATCGCCTCCGCACGACGTTCCAGCGCGTCCAGTGTCAGTGCGCGCCAGACGTGGGCCTCGGCGGCACCCCAGCCGGTGGTGGCGCCACGCTCAAATGCGGTGATCGCCTGATCGAGCCATTTGAGCGCATCTTTCTTGCTGCCGCCCCACATGCTGGGCGTATTGAAACTTGAAATTCCGCGGATCAGCATGGTCTGTGCGTTGCCAGGTTCGAGCTGTGTTGCGCGCTCTGCCAATCGTTGCGCTTTGCCACCAAGCAACGGACCTTTCATCGGGCTCACGCCAATCTGCATGCCGTAAACGTTGGCAAGCAAAGCCATGTGCGGCACCGAATCCGGCGATTCCTTGAGCGCTTTTTTCAAAATTTTGGCGCTGTTTTTGAGGCTTTTCTTGGCAATCTTGCCCTCGCCATTGGCGTTGGCGGCCACGCCGATGCGAAATTCGAGGAAGGCGGCGTTATAGGAGGCGGTGTTGGCGGTCAATTCGCTGCGCAGGGCAACCAGACCATCGAGATCATTGCGCACGCTGGCGTACTCAACGGTATCGACAGACAACGCCTCGGCAGGCGCCATGCAGCTCAAGACAAGGATCAGGGCCAGCGGTTTGAGGAATTCCATGTGTATCTCCGGTGTGTAGTGACGACGAAACACATTTTGGCGTAACGGCAAATGCACTATAAGTAATAACTGTCACCGCACGATACTGACGAATGTCATGCCGAGCGATTTGACGGGTTTTTGCATTATGTAACATTAATAGCCCGCAGCCGGCCGAAAAAGGGCACAGTTAAATGCGACCGACGTCCACTTTTGCGTCATAACGGTCTGATATCGTGCTTTGGTCGCTGCGCTACCGCGCCGCGTCTTCGCTCTATTTAACTGGTGGTTATTTCTATCTGATGTCTACGCCCACGCTACGCACGTTGCATGAAACTCAGGCTGCCCGGCTTCTGGTCCGCAAGGATGGTGAGCAGGTGGCGGAGTACAGCTTGAATAAGCGGCGCATCACGATTGGCCGCAAGCACGATTGCGACATCCGACTGGATTGCAAAAACGCCAGTCGCCATCACGCGCAGATCTTCACTGTGCTGCGCGATGACTACGTATTGGACCTCGACAGCATGAACGGCACGTTTGTGAACCGAAACCGGATCAAGAAGTACAGTCTTGACTCGGGCGACATCATTACCATCGGTTCCTACCAGCTCAAGTACATCAAAGACACCAGCGCCAAGCCTGAAGAGCCGTAGCCCGGCGGCCACTGACCACCCGGGATCAGTCCGGGGAGCTTTTTTGCTATTCTTCGCGTCCTCAAACATCAAGTGGGGACACACAGATGAGATGGATCACGGTAACGGCTCTGTCCGCGGCGCTGGCGATTGGCTGCTCGACGGCCACGATGGGACCCAAAAACGACGACGCATTGAAAGCGCGCCTGGGTTTCGATCCAGCAAATCTGGACACCTCCGTCCGTCCGCAGGACGATTTTTATCGTCACGTAAACGGCGGCTGGCTCGAACGCACCGAGATCCCGTCCGACAAATCCAACTACGGCTCGTTCGCTCAGCTTGCTGATCAGTCGCGTCAGCGTCTGCGTGAGATCATTGAGCGCGCCGCGAAAACGCCCGCGCGTGCCGGCACCGACACCCAAAAAGTGGGTGACTTCTACAAAAGCTTCATGGACACCGCTGCGATTGCACGCGTCGGTCTGACGCCGCTGAATGATGAGGTGGCGCGGATTGCGGCGGTGGCGTCGCCCGCCGACCTGATGGCCTATTTTGGTCATGCGCAAAAAATCGGCGGTGGTTCACCGTTTGGTTTGTTTGTGAATCAAGACGCCAAAGCGTCCACGAAATACATCACGTATTTGACGCAGGGCGGACTTGGTCTGCCCGACAAGGACTACTACGAGAACGAAAAATTCGCCGAGCAGCGTGCTGCGTACGTGGCGCACATTGAGCGCATGCTGAATCTGGCCGCGCTGGACAATTCGAAAACGCGTGCACGCGACATCATGAACATCGAAACGCGGCTCGCCAGTCACCACTGGGAGCGGGTGCGTAATCGTGATCGCAACGCGGTGTACAACAAATTTACGATTGCCGAACTCAACGAACTCACGCCCGGTGCCGACTGGGGCGCCATGATGGCGAACGCCGGACTCAAGGGTGAGAGCGAAGTGATCGTGCGCCAGCCGGACTACTTTGAGGCCATGGTGCAGTTGGTCAATGAGATACCCGTTGATCAGTGGCGTGGGTATCTTTACTGGCAGCTTCTGAGTACGTCTGCGCCCTACCTTGGCGAGGAATACGTGCAGGAAGACTTCAATTTCTACAGCGGTACGTTGCGCGGAATTGAAGAAAACCGCCCGCGCTGGCGCCGCGCCGTAGGCTCGGTTGAAGGCGCACTCGGCGAAGTGGTGGGCAAGCTCTATGTGGACGAGCATTTTAAACCCGAAGCCAAAGCGCGCATGGAAGGTCTGGTTGAGAATCTGCGCAAGGCGTTTGCCATCGCGATCGATGATCTTGAGTGGATGAGCCCGCAGACCAAGCGCGAAGCGCACGCGAAGCTGGCTAAATTTACGCCCAAGATTGGCTACCCCGATGAGTGGAAAGATTATTCGCAGCTGCAGGTGAAACCTGATCAGTTGCTGGCCAACGTGATGGCCTCGCGCGACGTGGAATACAACCGGATGATCTCCAAGCTGGGTCAACCGATTAATCGGAACGAGTGGTTTATGTCGCCACAGACGGTGAACGCCTACTACAACCCGTCGATGAACGAGATCGTATTTCCGGCGGCTATTTTGCAGCCTCCGTTTTTTAATATTGAGGCCGACGATGCGGTGAACTACGGCGCCATCGTTGCGGTTATTGGCCACGAATTCAGCCACGGCTTCGACGACCAGGGACGCAAGTCTGATGGCGACGGCAATTTGCGCGATTGGTGGACCGAGCAGGACGCGGTCGAGTTTAAAATGCGTGCCGACGGTCTGGTCGCCCAATATGATCAGTACTCGCCGATTGAAGGCATGAACGTGAAAGGCGATTTCACGCTCGGCGAGAACATCGGTGATCTGGCGGGTCTGGCGATGGCCTACAAGGCCTACAAATTGTCACTCAACGGTGCCGAAGCGCCCGTGATTGGCGGCTATACCGGTGATCAGCGCTTCTTTATGGGCTGGGCGCAGATCTGGCGTCGCTTGTATCGTGATGACGAGCTGCGTCAGCGCCTCGTTACCGATCCGCATTCGCCGTCGGAATATCGTGTGAACGGCATCGTGTCGAACATGCCGAAGTTTTTCGAGGCCTTTGACGTGAAAGAGAACGACGAACTCCATCGTCCTGACAATCAACTAACGAAGATCTGGTAATGACAAACATCAAACATCTGTGCGGCGCGCTGGTCTGCGCCGTTGGCCTCGTCTCGTGTGCCACATCGCCGGTTTCCGACGATGCGGCGATGATGGCGAAAAAGACATCGGCGCCGTCCATCGAAGTGGGCCGCGACTATCACTCGTTTGCCAATGTGGACGAGGCGCGCATCGAGCATGTGCATCTGGATTTGGATGTCGATTTCAAGCGACGTCAGTTGCGTGGCGAGGTGGCGCTTCGTGTTGCGTTACAGCCCGGCGCCTCGAAGGTGGTGCTCGATACGCGCGATCTGACGATCGAAGAGGTGCTGGTGTACCGTGGCGTGACGCCCGAACCGCTGGCGTTTACGTTGGCCGACGCCGACCCGAACCTTGGTAGTGCTCTGACGATCACGCTGCCGCGCACCGTATCCGGCAACACCAGGCTCGTGGTGCGCTACGCCACGTCACCCAACGCCAGTGGTCTGCAGTGGCTAACGCCGGAGCAAACGGCGGGCAAGAACGAACCGTTTTTGTTTTCCCAGTCGCAGGCGATCCACGCCCGCAGCTGGATGCCGATTCAGGACACGCCGTCCGTACGTATGACCTACACGGCTACGATCCGCACGCCGGAACATTTGTTGGCCGTCATGAGCGCCTCGAACGATCCCGACACGCAGCGTGACGGCGAATACGAATTCGAAATGCCGCAGGCTATTCCTGCCTATCTGATTGCGTTGGGCGTTGGGGATCTGACCTTTCAACCCATGAGTGAGCGCACCGGTATTTACGCCGAGCCATCTTTGGTTGCCGCCGCGGCGGCCGAGTTTGAAGATACCGAGCGCATGCTCGAGATCAGCGAGCAGCTTTACGGCCCGTATCGATGGGGGCGCTACGACCTGTTGATTTTGCCGCCCAGCTTTCCGTTTGGTGGCATGGAAAATCCGCGACTTTCCTTCATTACCCCCACGGTGATTGCGGGCGATAAATCACTGGTGGCGCTGATCGCGCACGAACTGGCGCATTCCTGGTCGGGCAATCTTGTGACCAACGCGACCTGGCGTGATCTGTGGCTCAACGAAGGCTTCACGTCGTTTCTGACCGACCGCATCATGCATCAAGTGTACGGCGAGCGACGGGCGCAAATGGAATATTTCCTGGACGTGCAGAGTCTTGAAAAAGACATGAAAGACATGGCGGCCGGCGATCAGATCCTGGCGGTCGATCTGCGCGGTCGTGATCCCGATGACGTGTTTTCCGGTGTGCCCTACACCAAGGGTCAGCTGTTTCTAACCTGGCTTGAAACGCGCCTCGGCCGGGAACGTTTTGATGCGTTCCTGCGCGGCTATTTCGATGCGTTTGCCTTCCAGAGCATCACCACCGAACAGTTCATGACCTATCTCGAGACGGCGCTGCTGGAAAAATACCCCGGCGTTGTGAGCCGTGAGCGTATCGAGCAGTGGATTTTCGAGCCCGGACTGCCGTCGGACCGCCCGCAGCCGTATTCCAACGCGTTTGAGGTGATCAGTGGGTTTACTGCGGACTGGTTGGCCGGTCGCAAGACGCTGGCCGTGGCGGGCAACGACGATTGGAGCGTGCATGAGTGGTTGTACTTTTTGAACAATTTGCCCGAAGACATGCCCGCAAGTCGTATGGCTGAGCTGGATGCCGCGTTTGATCTCACGGCGAGCCGCAACAACGAAATTGCGCACAGCTGGTTCCTGCAGGCGATTCGCCACGACTACGCGCCAGCGTTTGTGCCGATGGAAACTTATTTGGTGGGTATCGGGCGGCGCAAGCTCATCGTGCCGCTGTACGCCGCGTTGGTGACGACGGACAAGGGCAAGCGCTTCGCGCAACGCGTGTACGCCAAAGCCCGTCCGGGCTATCACCCGCTGGCTGTCGGCTCCGTTGATGCGGTGGTCGGCAAGCCCTGAGAGCCGCCGTCCAGTCCATAACAAAACATGGCGGCACTGCGACCCAGTGCCGCCAAATCGTAGCCGCCTTCCAGTGCCGCCACGACGCGTCCCGCGCTCCAGCGGGCCGCCCATTCGCCAATTCTTAAACCCAGCCAGTGGTAGTCATCGTCGCGCAGGCAAAGACCGCCTAGCGGGTCGTCCTGATGCGCATCGAAACCCGCGCTCACCAAAATAAGCTGTGGACGAAAGGCCTCGAGTGCGGGCAACCAGGTGTCCAGAATGGCCTGTCGAAACGCATCACTGCCGGTCCCGGCGGCAAGCGGGACATTCACGCGTTGACCCGGCACCGACGGCGTATTGGTGTACGGATACAGCGGATGCTGATACGACGAGCACAACAGCACGCGCGGATCATCGCGAAAAATATCCTCAGTGCCGTTGGCGTGATGGACATCGAAATCCAAAATGGCCACGCGTGACAGGCCGCGCGTCTCCAGCGCGCTCAGTGCCGCCACCGCCACGCTGTTGAAAAAACAAAAGCCCATGGCCTGATCGCGCTCAGCGTGATGTCCGGGTGGGCGCACGCAGCAAAAGGCCGGGTTGTCCGACTGCGCAAGCACCTCGGTGGTCGCATCGAGCAGGGCGCCGGTTGCAAGACGCGCGGCTTGCAGTGTGCCCGGACCAAAAAGCGTATCGCCATCGATGGCGACCAATTCCGCACCGGGTCTTAAATCGAACAGTTGCTGCACATGGCGTTCGCTGTGCGCGCGAATCAGTGCATCGAATGGGGCTGGCGTGGGCGTCTTGTGCTCGCGTTGGGGCAGCGCGGTAGCCACCGCATCGTAAACGCTCTGCAGGCGCGCAGGACACTCGGGGTGACCACGGCCCATGTCGTGTGTGACGCACTGCTCATCAAAGTAAAAAAGTGTCATAAAATCGGCGGCTTACGTGGATTATGGCAAGCACAAATCTGTGTTACGGATCACACAGAAAACGGCAATGCGTTGGTAGAGTAACGGCATGGATGTGAAGTATTACGCACACTTTGTTCTGACGGAACTCGGCGGGTCCGGGTTTGGTGAGTTTACCGGCGTCGTGCACGTCGATCGTGTTCGCGCGAATGGCATGATGGCTGATGAGGCCAGACTGATGCTCGCCGAAAACCTCGACGTCGATTCGGATGACGTTCACGTTATTCATTGGTCACATCTGCATTGAACCTCCTGTATTTCCTGTCTCTCCTTTAAAGCCGGCTTTTTTAGCCGGTTTTTTTTTGGGGTGCGCGGGGTTCGCGCGGGGTTCGCATTCTGGCGGTTGGCCCGGCGTCCGCTTCGGTGGGTATACCCCTGGGACCGCCCGGGGACGGGCTAACAACCCAGGCGCATACCCACCGAACCGAACGCCGAACCAAGTGCGTAATTCGAATCCCGCGCGCTTGGGGGGTTTAAGAGCAAGAAGGAAGAGGTGCCGCGGCTCGTGCAGCGCGGGCCGAAAAACACGACACATTTTCAGGCTACGCCGCTAGAGGTGCCCACCCCCAAAGCTTCGACTCAATTAGGGGAGTGGGAGTGAGGGGTTTTGCTCTGGGTTGTTAGCCCGTCCTCGGGCGGTCCCAGAGTGAAACCCCTCACTCCCGCTCACCGGGATCGAAGCACCAAAAGCCAACCTAGGGTTAGATAAAGTCCAGCTAGAACACTGGTCATTCGCGTCTATCATTCAGATTTTTCTAGGATTAGCCGCTAAACAAATCAGATTGGGTGCACAGGGAGCCAGAACCGCTCCGCCCCATTCTGGTGCAATCAGGTCATAACGCCTGATTTTGGACCCAAAAAAGAGTATCTTTGCCCACCCGGCGCAGCGCAGCATTGTGATTGCCTTGCGCCCAATGGCAGTTTGGAAGGAAGAAGGAAACGACACCATGGCAGATAAAAGCGTCACGATTACTCACGATGGCACGGGCGAAAGCGTCCAGCTCCCGGTTCGCGAAGGCACCGTGGGCACTCCAGTCATCGACATCGGTACGCTGAACAAGTCGTTCGGTCATTTCACGCTCGATCCGGGTTTTGTCTCCACGGCCAGCTGCGAGAGCCAGATCACGTATCTGGATGGCGCCAAAGGTGAGCTGATGTATCGCGGCTATGCGATCGATTCGCTGGCCGAGCGCTGCAATTATCTGGAAGTTTGCTACTTGCTGATCCACGGCGAACTGCCGACGCTCGCCCAGAAGGAAGAATTTGAAGGGATCATTCGTGTGCACACGATGATCAACGAAGGACTGCGTCGTTTCCTCGATGGTTTCAATCACGACGCGCACCCGATGGCGATCATGACCGGTGTTGTGGGCTCGCTGTCGGGCTTTTACCACGATGCGCTCGACATCAACGATCCGGAGCAGCGCATGATTACGGCGCATCGGATCATTGCCAAAATGCCGACGATCGCAGCCGCCAGCTACAAGCACTCGCTGGGTCAGCCGTTTATGTATCCGCGCAACGATCTGAGCTACACCGCCAACCTGCTGTACATGATGTTTGCGGTGCCGGCGGAAGAATACGAAGTGGACCCGATCGCGGAAAAAGCGCTCGACGTCCTGTTTACGCTGCACGCCGATCACGAGCAAAACGCGTCTACCTCAACGGTGAGACTCGCCGGCTCGTCCGGTGCTAACCCGTTTGGTGCCATTGCGGCAGGCACGGCGTGCCTGTGGGGTCCGGCGCACGGTGGTGCGAACGAAGCCGTGCTGCATATGCTGGACGAGATTGGCTCGGTGGCCAACATTGAAAAATACATCGCCAAAGCCAAAGACAAGAACGACCCGTTCCGTCTGATGGGCTTTGGTCATCGCGTGTACAAGAACTTCGATCCGCGCGCGCGCATCATTAAGAAAATTGCGCACGAAGTGCTTGAGACCTACGGCGACGATCCACGTATGGAATTGGCGATGCGTCTGGAGGAGATTGCACTCAAAGATGAGTACTTCATCAAACGCAATCTGTATCCAAACGTCGACTTCTACTCTGGCATTATTTACCAGGCGCTGGGCATTCCGATGAACATGTTCACGGTGATGTTTGCGATTGGTCGTGCGGTAGGCTGGATTTCGCACTGGATGGAAATGGTGTCGGGCAGCGCGGGTCCCATGCGCATCGGGCGTCCACGTCAGCTTTACACCGGCTCGGCCGCGCGTGACTTCGTGTCACTCGACAAGCGGTAGTTCTATTTTCTTGCGCTTGCCGAAACCGCCGCCTCCCGGCGTTTCGATTTTCAATCTGTCTCCAGCGGCCACCTTCACGGTGGCCGTTGCGTTTAAGATCTCATATTCCTGAGTCCCGGCACGCCACAGGGTGTTGATACCTGCTGCGCCCGGACCGCCGCCGTGCAAGCCAAACGGCTGCGTGCTGCGTCGATTGCCCAGTAGTGACACGGTCATGGGGGCGAGGAATTCGTACTCTCGCACCATGCCGTTGCCGCCGCGCCAGCGACCTGTGCCACCGCTGCTATGACGAATGGCAAATGTGAGTACGCGCAGCGGGAAGCGTTGCTCCAGGATTTCCGGGTCGGTGAGTCGCGAGTTGGTCATGTGGGTGTGAATGGCGTCGCAGCCATTGAAACCGTCACCGGCGCCAGCCCCTCCGCACAACGTTTCGTAGTACTGCACCTCGTCGTTGCCAAAGGTCACGTTGTTCATGGTGCCCTGGCCCGCCGCGAGTACGCCCAACGCGCCAAACAGCGCTTCGGTAATGCAGGTCGAGGTTTCAACGTTGCCGGCGGCCACGGCGGCCGGGGATTTCGGCGCAAGAAAACTGCCTTCGGGAATCATTAAATCCACCGGTTCAAGACAGCCGGCGTTCATCGGAATCGGCCGGGCTACCAGACAGCGAAATACATACAGCACCGCGGCACGACACACGGCGGCCGGCGCATTGAAGTTGCCCGCAACCTGAGCGGAACTGCCGTGGAAATCCACTTCGACGCGGTCGCCGCGGCGACGTACGCGCACCTCGATGCGTTCGCCGCCGTCCATCTCAACGACGTGATGACCTGGCTCAATTTTTGCGATCACCTCACGCACGGCCAGCGCAGCGTTGTCCTGCACAAAGCCCGCGTAGGCTTCGGCCATGGTCAGACCGTGCGCATCGATCATATCGTTGAGCTGGTTCACGCCGCTGCGATTGGCGGCAAGCTGGGCAAACAGATCGGCGATGTTTTGTTCGATATTGCGCGCGGGAAAGCGGGCGCCGGCCAATTGTTGGCGAATGGCGGCGTCTTCAAAGACGCCGGCGCGCACAAGACGCATGGGTGAAATCAGTACGCCTTCGTCGTCGATGTGGCGGCTGTCGGCGGGCATTGAGCCTGGGGAAGTGCCGCCGACGTCGGCGTGGTGGCCGCGCGCGGCCAGATAAAACGCGGGCGGCCCGTCGTTACAGAAGTAAGGTGTCACGACCGTGATATCCGGCAAGTGCGTGCCGCCGGCGTAGGGGTCATTCAGCGCGAAATTGTCGCCACGTGCCGGCTGTGGAAAGGCGCGCATGACGGCACGCACTGATTCACCCATGCTGCCCAGATGCACCGGCATGTGGGGTGCGTTGGCCAGCAGGCGGCCGCTGCGGTCAAACAGGGCGCAGGAAAAATCGAGCCGTTCTTTGATGTTGACCGAGCGCGCGGTTTTTTGCAGCACGAGCCCCATTTGTTCCGCGATATGGGTAAACAAGTTGTTGAACTGCTCGAGTCGCGCCGGTTCGCAAACAACGGCGCTGTCGGATTGTGGCTTGATCGTTGTGGCGTCGTCTTGCAACAAAAGCTGCCCGTCAGGCAGAATTTTTGCGCGCCATCCCGGTTCCACCACGATGGTGCTGTGGGCGTCGAAAATGATGGCAGGGCCGTTGACTTCTTGCCCGGGCGTTACGCTTGGGCGAGGCAGCATCGGCGTGGTGTGCCACGCGTCTTGAAACCAGACCGGGCGCTGCCGTACTTCCACATCGGTGGCCGTATTTGATCCGCTCAGCTGGGTGACTGGCGAACCGTGCACGATCACCTGCACCGCAATGCCCTCAATGATTATTTCATCGTCCCGCGCTGCTACGCCGAAGCGCTTTTCGTGCAGCTGGTGAAACGCTTGTGCAGCACCTGGCGCATCGGTCAGGGCCACGTCCAGCACGGTATCGCTGCCGGCGTAGCGCAGGCGCAGCTGCCGTTCGACACGGTCGGGTTGTGCGCGATCGAGGTCGGCACTGGCCGCGCTACTGAGTCGTTCGAAACGTGGCTCCAAGCGTTCGATATTGTGCTCGTTTAACGGCTGGTTCACGCTCTCCAGACGCCCCGCACGCTGATCGGCCAGTCCAATGCCCACGGCAGACAGCACGCTTGCCTGAGGATGCACGAGCACGCGCCTGAGCCCCAGCGATTTGGCAACGGCACAAACATGCTGGCCGGCAGCGCCGCCAAAGCCGCTTAAGCAAAACGCATCGACATCAATGCCACGGCTCAGCGCCGCTTTGCGAATGGCCAGCGCCATTTTGTCGATCGCGACGTCCAAAAATGCCTGCGCCAGCGACGCCGCGCTGTGATCGCCCGGCACCTGGGTGGCCAGCGTTGCGAACAATTCTAGCGGGCGTTCGATGTCGAGCTCACGGTCGCCATCGGGACCAAAGACGGCGGGAAAGCAATCCGGCTGCAGCCGGCCCAGCGCGGCCTGAATATCGGTCACGGCCAACGCGCCGTCGAGGCCGTAGCACGCCGGGCCCGGGTGCGCGCCAGCGGATGCCGGCCCCACCTGCAGCCGGCCGTCGGCGTAGCGCAACAGCGAACCGCCGCCGGCGGCGATGGTGTGTACCGCGAGCATGGGCGTTTGCAGGCGCACACCGTCGACCGTGTTGTTAATGCGCGTTTCAAATTCGCCGTCGTACAGCGTGATGTCGGTGGACGTACCGCCCATGTCGAAGCCAATCAGTCGATCAAAGCCCGCCTCAGCCGCGGTGCGTACCATGCCCACGACGCCGCCAGCCGGTCCTGAAAGAACGCTGTTGTAGCCTCGAAACGCGGCCGCCGGTGCCAGTCCACCGTTGCTTTGCATGAACTGCAGTCGGGCGGCGTGCGCCTTACCGATGCCGCGTGCGACCGTGCGCACGTAACGTTGCAGTACGGGCGTGAGATACGCATCCACCACGGTGGTGTCGCCGCGTCCGATCAGCCGTGACTGCGCGCTCACTTCGTGTGACATGGACACATGCGCGAAACCTGCCTCGCGCGCCAGTCTGGCACAGTGTTGCTCGTGCTCTGGCGTCAGATAGCCATGCATGAGCACCACCGCAGCGCTAGTGGCGCCGCCCATCAGAGCGCAGTGTAGCTGCACTTTGAGTTGCTCGATTCCTAATGGCTGCAGATCCATTGAGCGCACGACCTCACCGGACGCATTGATGCGCTCATCGATTTCGATGACCTGTTTAAACAGGGCTGGCGGCCGCCGAATGTCCAGAGCGAAAATATCGGGCCGGTGCTGCTCCGCAATGATTAACGCATCGGCGAAGCCTTTGGTGGTAATCAGGACCGTGGGGTTGCCGGCGCGCTCGAGCAGTGCATTGGTGGCCACGGTTGTGCCCATGCGGATCGCGCTGATCGGCGCGCTGCTCAAATCGTCGAAGCCCGCGCGTCGGGCCAGATCCGCCATGCCGTGGATGGCGGCATCGGTGTACTGCCCCGGTGCGTGCGAGAGGTATTTACCCACCTCGATACGCGCGTCGTCGGTCCGCATGACGATGTCGGTAAACGTACCACCGCGGTCGATCCAGAATTCGAGCGCGCGAGTTTGGGGCCGGGACGGAGTCACAACTTTACAAAATGCAGACGCGCAGGCGCGGTTTGTGTGATGTGGGTCACGGTTGCTCCGCGGACTCGGTTGCACACTGGCTACTCAACGCCCCGCTTATGTCGAGCGCAAAGGGGCGCTTTGCAAGAGCGAAAAAAATGCGACAGATTGAACGGGCAAAAAACATTGCGGACCGATTGATTGCGTGGAATATGCTCGAGAGCGCCTCAAGCGTACTCGAACGTGTGCTCGATCGTCATCCCTATCATCCGGAATTGCTGCGCCGACTGGGTCGCATCCGTTTGGCGCAAGGGCTGCCGCATGAAGCGATTCCGTTGCTCAAGCTCGCGATTGCTCACGATGAAAAAATGAGTGGTATCGAGGGCACGCAAACCGCCTGATCGGGGGTTAGAGTGCCAGCCGGTAACAGGGCTTGTACTCATCGCTGCCAAGCTTCATGCGCTTCTGCGCCACAAAGGCGCGCAGCAAGGTGTCCAAACGCGTCATCAGCTCGCGGTCGCCAGACAGCTCAAACGGACCATGCTTTTCAATTGCGGCGATGCCGCCTTCTTTCACATTTCCCGCCACGATGCCTGAGAACGCGCGACGCAGGTTCGCGGCCAGTTCGTGCACCGGCTGATCTTTGCTCAGATCGAGGCTCGCCATGGCCTCATGCGTGGGCTCAAACGGAATTTGGAAGTCCTTCTCAATAGTAAGACCCCAGTTGTAGTAGTACGCGTCGCTGCTGGCCTTGCGATAGGCGCGAACTTGTTCGAAGCCGTCACGCATCGCCCGTGCAACTTCCGCCGGGTCGTCAATCACAATGCGATATTTGCTCTGCGCAACGTCGCCCAGCGTTTCGCCGATGAACCCGTTCAGCTGTTCCATGTACTCGGCGCTGCCCGCGGGCGCGGTGAGAATGAACGGGAAGGGGATGTCAGCGTTGGCGGGATTGAGCAGAATGCCGAGCAGGTAGAGCACTTCTTCTGCGGTACCGGCGCCGCCCGGAAACACCACCACGCCATGGCCAGCGCGTACGAACGCTTCGAGACGTTTTTCGATGTCGGGCATGATCACCAGATCGTTGACGATCGGATTTGGCGCCTCGGCCGCGATGATGCTCGGCTCCGTGATGCCGATGTAGCGGCCGCCTTTGATGCGTTGCTTTGAGTGTCCGATTGTGGCGCCTTTCATGGGGCCCTTCATGGCACCCGGGCCACAGCCGGTAATCACATTCAGCCCACGCAGGCCCAACTCATAGCCAACCCGCTTGGTGTAGGCGTATTCGCCACGGGAGATGGAGTGGCCGCCCCAGCATACGGTGAGATCGAGCGTACTGCGCGGCACCAGCGTGCCGGCGTTGCGCAAAATATGAAACACCGCGTTGGTAATGTCCTCGGTGTGCTCGAGGTCGAATTTACCGCTGTCGTGAATTTCGTGATTCACAAACAGGATGTCGCGCATGACCGCGAACAGGTTTTCCTGCGTGCCCTTAATAATGTCGCCGTCAACAAACGCGCTCGAGGGTGCTGAGCTCAAATCGAGTTTGACGCCGCGCTCCTGCTGCACGACGGCGATCTCAAACGCTTCATGGGCCGCCAATACAGCGCGCGCATCGTCCACTTCCTGGCCGCTGTTCAACACCGCCAGACAGCAGCGGCGAAACAAATCGTAAAGGCCGCTCATGCTTCGGTCGCGCAGCTTCAGAACTTCATGCTGTGAAAGCAGCTCGAGGCTGCCGGCTGGCGTGACGCGGGCGTCGATGCCGTAGGCGGTTGTGGTCATAGTGAGGTATCCAGAATGGCGGTGTTAAATGCGCGATGAAAAACGGTTGAAAGGGGTGATCGAGGTGGTGGGTAAATCCACCGTGCGCCCGAAGACGTTGTCGCTGAGCCAGGTCATCTCAGCCGGTGTGTCGTCGGCGCTCACATCAATGTACCAAGCCTTGGGCTTGCCGTTGTCACCGGTGTTCCAGCGGTAGCCGCGCGCACGGAGTTTGTCTTTGGTTTCAAACGGACTGCCGGTCGCGTAAATGCGATTCTCTTTGGCCCGCGCATTGCTCACCATGTGCGAGAAGCCGGTGCCGCCGACATCCGGCAGCGGCTGCGCCAGCGCATGCAGGCCGGCAAGGCAATCGTTGATGGCGCGATGACCGCCGTAGAAAAAACCCTGTCGATATGCCACGTATTCAAGTTTGCGACTTTCAAAGCCGGCGTCGCGCCAGGGCACCTGTGATGCGGAGCAGCCCCAAGCCAGATTTTCAAAACCCTGCAGATGGGCTTCGACAAAGCGTCGATCAAAGGCCGCATTGTGGGCCACCACAAGCGCGATGCCTTGCAAAAAGTCGTTCACTTCCTGTTGCACGATGGCCTTGCCTTTGACCATGTCATCGGTGATGCCGGTGAGGGTGACAATCTCTTCCGGGATGGCCACACCGGGATCATTAAATTCGTCGTAGTCGGCGGGCATATCGAACAGCTCGCCTGCCGAGTTGAAGCGAAACTTCACCATCGCCAGCTCGATGATTTTGCAGGTGTCCTCGTCGAAGCCGGTGGTCTCGGTGTCGAGGTAGATTCCGGTTCGTATCGTGCTATCGTCCGCGGGCAGTGGAGCGTACTGCGCGGGACGCGCGTAGCGACGAATCACACGATAGTCGTCGTGTGCATCCAACTGCTGCGCCACGGTTTCAAGATCGGTGGGCTGGCTCATCGTGTGCTCCAAAACTTGTGCGCCGCGAAGGGTATCACGAGGCTTGCGTCAGAAGGAGGCGACAAAGATGACCAATCACGAGCTTTTTGCGCGCGCCAGAGCGGCCGCGGCCGGTGCCTACAGTCCGTATTCCGGCGTTTGTGTCGGCGCTGCGGTGGAGGCGCACGATGGCAGCATTCATACCGGCTGCAACGTTGAGAATGCCAGCTATGGTCTGACGGTGTGCGCGGAACGCGTGGCGTTGTTCACCATGGTGGCCAGTGGCGGGCGTAAACTGCGGCGTGTTGCGGTATGTGTCATTGGCCCCGATGGCGGCAGTGCCGAACCCGTACCCTGCGGGGCGTGCCTGCAGTGCCTGGCGGAATTTGGGGATGACGATTTGCAGATCATCACCGCGCCCGACACCACGCGTCGCTTGAAAGACCATCTGCCGCTGCCGTTTCGGCTTGATCCGTAGCGGATCTGAGCCGCTTAAAACGGTTAGCAAGATTATGTTAATTGTTAAATCGCGGCGTATTAAATAGTGTAAGCACACAAAAGAGCGGCGACCCGTACCGGGTACGCGGCATTTCTACCCGTTGTGACAAACCAACCGCGCGAGCGCGGTGACTGCGATCAACGGCCGTTGGCGATCCAATCAGGCGTCGGCGACAGGGGATTATGAGGGAGATCAAGATGAAGAATTTGAGGCAGTTTACGGCGCATGCCGCACTACTGGTTATGCTCGGCATGACGCTGCACGCGACGGCTGCGCCTGCGGGCTCCGGCGACGGTGTGTGGCGCGACGTTCCCGTTGGCAGCATTGCTGCACGCGGTGAGGTGCTGACGCGTCCAGCCGAATTTCGTACCGTTGCGCTCGACGACGCGCGACTGTTACGCGTGCTCGACCGAGCGTCGCCCCAGGTCCAGGGTGGACCCGGTGTGGTCTTAACGTTGCCGATGCCGCACGGCGGTTTCGAGCGCTTTGAGATTTACGATTCGCCGGTGATGGCCGACGAACTCGCCAAGCGTTACCCCGAGATTCGCACCTACGGCGGACACGGACTGGATGATCCAACGGCTTGGGTGCGTATTGACCGCACGCCAGCGGGTTTTCACGCGATGGTGCACGGCGCTGAGGGCAGCGTGTACATCGATCCTTACCAAACGGTAAAAGGTCAGATCGTGGGCGAGCACTATCTGAGCTACCACAAGCGCGATGTGACGCAGCGTGCCGATCGCCGCTATTCCTGCGGTGTGCACGCACCGGCGTCTGAAGATGCGCCCAAGTCGACGCCCGCGGCGTCACGTACGCCCACCGGGCCGCAGCTGCGCACCTATCGTTTGGCCGTTGCTACTACGGGCGAATACGCCCAGTTTCACGGTGGCACGGTGCCCGCCGCGCTGGCCGCCATTGTCACGGCCATCAACCGGGTGACCGGTATTTATCAGGCCGAGCTTTCGATTCGCCTGGAGCTGATTCCGAATAACGATCAGATTATTTTCACCAACGCCGCAACCGACGGTTACACCAACAACAACGGCTTCACGATGTTGGGTCAGAACCAGGCGCGTCTTGATCAGGTCATTGGCTCGGCCAACTACGACATCGGTCACGTGTTTAGCACCGGTGGCGGCGGCGTTGCCGGTCTTGGCGTGGTGTGCCGCGCCAACAACAAGGGACGCGGTGTGACCGGTCTGGGTTCGCCGATCGGCGATCCGTTCTACGTGGATTTTGTGGCGCATGAAATTGGCCATCAGTTTGGCTCCAACCACACCTTTAATGGCACGGCCTCGGCCTGTGGTGGCAATAACCGCAACGGCTCAACGGCGTTCGAGCCGGGCAGTGGTTCGACCATCATGGCGTACGCGGGTATCTGCGGCAGCCACAACATCGCGAACTTCAGCGATGATCATTTTCACACCTCAAGTTTCGACGAGATTGTGAGTTACACCAACTTTGGTAGTGGCGACAACTGCGCCGTGACCACCAACACGGGCAATCAGGCACCGCTGGTCGATGCGGGCACGGGCATGATCGTGCCGCTGAATACACCGCTGCGTTTGAGCGGCTCGGGCAACGATCCGGACGGCGATACGCTGGTGTATCGCTGGGAGCAGTTTGATCTTGGTCCGGGTGGCTCGCCGAATGCGCCATCAGGCAATGCGCCTTTGTTCCGTTCGTTTTCAGCCGTCTCGACGCCAACGCGTCTGCTGCCAAAACTCAACGACATTCTCACCAACTCGCAGTCGGTAGGCGAACGCCTGCCAACCTATGCGCGCAGCCTGCGCTTCCGGCTTACGGCGCTGGATCAGCAAAGCAGCGGCGGCGGCGTGGACTACGATGTGGTGACCCACACGGTCACCGATCAGGCCGGTCCGTTCGATATGACGTCGCAAAACACCACGACAACGTGGGTGCCGGGTTCGGTGGAAACGATTAGCTGGGACGTGGCCAATACCGACGCGGCGCCGGTCAACTGTACTGAAGTGAATATTCTGTTTTCATCGGATTTGGGCAACAACTTCGACAGCTTCCTGGCGCTGTTTACGCCCAACGACGGCAGCGAAGACATCATCGTGCCGAGCATCCAGACGTCTGTGGGACGCGTGATGGTCGAATGTGCCAACAATATTTTCTTCGACATCAACAATGTGAATATCACGATTCTGGACGATCCCGATCCGGACTTTCAGATCGATGCGCCGAACGTGCCGCTGCAGGTGTGCGCACCTGACGAAGGTATGGTCGACGTTGACGTTTTGAGCATCGGTGGTTTCACCAACCCGGTCACGCTGTCGACCAGCGGTACGCCCGGGGCCATTAGCAGTTCGTTCTCGCCCGCGTCGGTGAACGCCGGCAACAGCAGTACGCTTACTCTGGGCAATATTGCCTCGGCGGCGCCGGGACTCTACAACTTCACGATCAGCGGTAGCGGTAGCACCGGTACGCGTAGCGATACGCTGGATCTTGAGATTGGCAGTGGTGTGCCCGCCACGCCCACCATCGCGTCCCCGACCAACGGAGCGGTCAATGTTGACGTGCAGCCAATATTGAGCTGGAGCCCGGCGGCAGGCGTCGAGGCGTATTTGGTGGAAATTGCACTGGATAGCGGTTTCAACAGCGTCATCTATTCCGAGACTGAGCCGACCACCAGCCACGAAGTGCTGACCACGCTCGATTTCTCAACCGACTACTTCTTCCGCGTGTCGGCGCAGAACTTCTGCGGGGACGCCATTAGCGACACCGTGTCGTTTAGAACGGTGTCCGGCCCCGCGATTGCCTGCGCGTTTCCTAACGCCAGCATTCCTGAAGCAGGCGCGCCGCTGGAATCGACGTTGAACCTGGTAGAAGACGGCAACATCCTCGAAGTGAAAGTGTTTGTGGATGCCAGCCATGGCGTCAGCGGGCATTTGAGTTTTGATGTGCGCAACGAATCCACCGGCACGCAAATCGCGCTGATGGATCAGCCTGGCGCACCGATCTTCCCGGGCGGTTGCCCGACCCCGGATGTTGAAGTGAACTTCGACGACAACGCGGCCTTTGCCGCCGAAGAGTTGTGCAATGCCACGGTGCCGGGTATCGGTGTGGAAGCCAGACCCGATGAGGCGCTGGCGACGTTTGCCGGCGAGTCGCTGCAGGGTGACTGGACGCTGGTGGCGTCCGACGGCACGCCAGGCACTGTGGGTCTGCTGAACACCTGGTGCGTTGAGATTACGTTTGATGAAGACACGCCTACGGACAGCGATGCCGACGGTGTGTTCGATAGCGAAGACAACTGCACGCTGTTCCCGAACCCGGCTCAGCGCGACACCGATGGCGACGGTTACGGCAACTTCTGCGACGCGGATCTGAACAATGATCTGATCGTTAACGCCGTTGATCTGGGGCTGTTCCGCCTGTCGTTCTTCACCAGTGATGGTGATCCGGACTTCGACGGTGACGGTGTGGTTAATGTGGTGGATCTCGGCATCCTGCGTCAGCGCTTCTTTGCGCCGCCAGGGCCAAGTGGTGTCGCTCCGTAACGGCGAGCGTCATAGTCCCAAGATGAAAGCCCGCTCGGTTTCGAGCGGGCTTTTTTTTTATAAATCGCTCGTGGCCGGGGCGGCCTTCGAAGCGAGAGCGTCATTTTGGATCCGCACGGACAAGGCATGCCTAAAAGTTTGATGCCAATAAAGAACAAAATAACCAGACAAAAACGTCACCTAGAATAGCCACCGCCGTTAAGGAGTAGACTCCCACCCAAAGCGAAGAAAAATAAGTTCTCTGGGGAGGGAGCATCATGAAATTTGTAAAACGATTGAGCGGCGTACTGTTGGGCACCCTGTGGGGTGCGTTTTTCGTTCAGTCTGTGCTGGCCTGCCCGGTAACCCCTTTGTCGCATGAACAGATGGGCGTAAAAGCGAATGCGGTGGCGCGGCATGATGAAACCATCGTGTGCGACAACGGCAGCGCCGACGGCTATCCGTGCAACAACATTGATCTGGTGTCGTTTACGCCGCTGAGTGATATCGGCGGCGGGTCCGGCAACGATATCTGGGGCTGGACCGATAGTCTCACCGGTCGCGAATATGCGCTTATGGGGCGCACCAACGGTACGGCATTTATTGATGTCTCCGAGCCCGATCATCCCGTGTATCTGGGCAACCTGCCAACGCAAACGTCCAACTCGACGTGGCGCGATGTCAAAACCTACAACAACCACGCGTTTATTGTCAGCGAAGCCGGCGGCCACGGCATGCAGGTCTTCGATTTGCGCCAGCTGCGTAACGTGCAAAACCCGCCGCAGACGTTTGCGCCGACCGCGCACTACGACGACTTTGGCAGTGCCCACAATATTGTGATTAACACCTCGAGTGGTTTTGCGTACGGCGTCGGCACGCGCAACGCCGATGACAGCTGTAACGGTGGTCTCCACATGGTGGATATTTCCAACGTCACCAATCCTCAGTTCGCGGGTTGCTATAGCGAAGATGGTTATACCCATGATGCTCAGTGCGTCACCTACACCGGTCCGGACGACGACTACAACAACGGGAGCGAGATTTGCTTCAACTACAACGAAGATACGCTCACCATTGTGGATGTTACCGACAAGAGTGACGTCAAGCTGATTGCGCGTCGCGGCTACCAGGGCAGTGACTACACCCATCAGGGCTGGGTAAATGAAGACCAAACGTTCCTGTTGCTGGACGATGAGGGTGATGAGACCAGTAACGGCCACAACACGCGTACCTACATCTGGAATATCTCCAATCTCGATGATCCGCGCATGGTTATTACCTACGACGCGCCGACCTCATCGATCGATCACAATATTTATATTCGCGACGGTTTTGCGTTCCAGGCCAACTACCGCAGCGGTCTGCGCATTCTCGATCTGAACAATGTGGACGACGGTGTGGTGTCGGAAAACGGTTTCTTCGACGTCTTCCCCAACAGCGACACCGCGTCGTTCAACGGAGCGTGGAGTGTGTATCCGTATTTCGATAGCGGCATCGTGGTGGTGTCTGGCATCGAGCAGGGACTGTTCGTGTTGCGTCCGACGGCACTCGAGGCACCGTTTACGCTTGCCTCGACCACCAGTAATTTGGATTTTTGCGGCAATGGCTCGGGTAGCGCCGCGCTAGAAATGGCCGGACGTGCTGGCTTTGTAAACCCCGTGTCGTTTTCGGTGGCCGGCGCGCCGGCGGGCATGACCGCAACGGTTTCGCCGCAGGCAATCGCGCCGCCGGCCAGTTTAAGTTTGTCTATCGATGTGAACAACGTGGCGTCCGGTGTGTACCCACTCACGGTGACCGGTAGCGATGGTATTGATGACTTTTCGATCTCACTGAGTGTGTCGGTATCGGGTGATCAGCCCGGCGCTGCAGGTATCAGTACGCCGTTTGACGGTGCTCAAAATATGTCGGTGTTCCAGCCGTTCTACTGGCTGGCCGGCGACGGCGCTTTCCGTTACGACGTTGAGGTGGCGACGGACGCGGCCCTTGGTAACACCATTGCCGTGGCAAGTAATGTGGATGCCACCACGTTCACGCCGGTCGGAGGGCTTGAAACGGACACCACGTATTTCTGGCGTGTGCGAGCGCGCAATGCCTGCGGCACAGCGGACTCGCCCGTCTATTCCTTTACGACCGCGGCCGAGTCGTGCGAAGTTTTCAATGCCGAAGACGTACCGTTCAATATTGACGGCGGCAGTACACCGACGATCGTGTCAACATTATTGACCGATCTTGAGGGGCTGGTCACCGACGTCAACGTGGTGGACTTGAGTGGTTTGCATACCTATGTGGGCGATCTTCAGTTTCGCATTGAGGGCCCGGTGAACACGGGCCACGGTAGCGAGGCCAGCGCGTCACGGCATCCGCAGCGTACAACCGTGACGCTGATGGATCGTATTTGCGGTTCGGCCGATAACTTCGATCTGAATTTTGACGACCAGGCCGGCACGCCCGCGCCGTGCCCGCCCACTGGCGGCGGCACGCACACACCCAAATCGCAACTGTCGGAATTCAATGGTGTGGATGGCACCGGCGACTGGCGCATGTACGTGTCGGATAACTTTCCGACCGACGGCGGTCGACTCAATAGTTGGGGTGTCGAGCTGTGCTCCGTGCCCAACGTGATTGGACCCGACGCCGACGCTGACGGCATCGATAACAGCGTGGATAACTGCGCCACGGTATCGAACCCTGACCAGCGCGACACCGACGGTGATGGCTTCGGCAACGCCTGCGACACCGATCTGAATAACGACGGTATCACCAACGTGATTGACCTTGGGCTGCTGCGGCAGGTGTTCTTCACCGCGGATGTGAATGCCGATTTTGACGGTGACGGGGTTGTCAATGTGGTTGATCTGGGTATCCTGCGACAGCGGTTCTTTACCGCGCCCGGACCGAGCGGGCTGGCCAACTAGGGAGTAGACGCATGACGTATTTCGTAACCGGTGCCACCGGATTTATCGGTCGCAGACTGGTCAAGGAGCTGCTGCAAAAGCGCGGTTCGGTGTATTTTCTGGTGCGCAAAAAAGACCCGAAAGTACTGGCCGGTCTGTACGAATATTGGGGCGTCGACAAAAAGCGGGCGATTCCGGTCAAAGGCGATCTGACCAAAAAGCACATTGGTGTCGCTAAAAAAGACCGGGATGCCATGCGCGGTCAGATCAAGCACGTCTATCATCTCGCGGCGCTGTACGACATTACGGCCCCCGAGGCGTTGCAAGAGCAGGTCAACGTCGAGGGCACGCGCCAAACCGTGGCGCTGGCCGAAGATCTTAAGGCCAAGCATTTTCATCATGTTAGTTCGATTGCTGCGGCCGGTCTGTACACGGGAGTGTTTCGTGAGGACATGTTTGCCGAGGCCACCGGCATGTCCAAGAGTCCGTATCACCGTACCAAGCACGACGCGGAAGGCGTCGTGCGCAATGAATGCAGTATCCCGTGGCGTGTCTATCGTCCCGGTATTGTGGTCGGGGATTCGCGTACGGGCGAGATGGATAAGATCGACGGTCCGTACTATTTCTTTAAGACCATTCAGAAAACGCGCGCGCTGTTGCCGCCGTGGTTTCCAACCATCGGCATTGAAGGCGGGCGGATTAATCTGGTGCCGGTCGATTTTGTGGTCGATGCGCTCACCTATCTTTCCCATAAGAAAGGTCTGAACGGCAAGTGCTTCCACCTGACCGATCCCGACGCGCGTCGCATTGGCGACGTGCTCAACGTCTTTGCCAAAGCCGGCCACGCACCGGCCATGGCGATGCGTGTGAATGCACGTATGTTTGGCATCGTGCCCAAATACGTTTGGCAGGGTCTGTGGGCGCTCACGCCCGTGCGCCGTATGGTGCGCGCGGCGCTGGAGAGTTTCGATCTGCCGCTGGAAACATTCAAATTTATTAACTACCCCACCGATTTTGATTCGCGCGAGACCACCAAGGCGCTGGCCGGTAGCGGCATCGCCGTGCCGCGCATCGAAACCTACGCCGATCGCCTGTGGGACTATTGGGAACGTAATCTCGATCCCGACCTGCACATTGATCGCACGTTGGGCGGCCGCATCGGCGGCAAAGTGGTCATGGTCACCGGTGCATCCTCCGGTATTGGCCACGCGACCGCGATTAAAATGGGTGAGGCGGGCGCCACCGTTATCATGATTGCGCGCTCGGCGGACAAGCTTGAGGTAGCCCGCAAGGAAGTGGCAAGACACGGCGGCGATGCGCATGCCTACACCTGTGATTTGTCCGATTTGGCGGATTGCGATCGGTTGATCGAGACGGTGATTGCCAATCACGGACACGTGGATGTGTTGGTGAATAACGCCGGTCGGTCAATTCGCCGCGGTATCGCCAGCTCGTTTGATCGTTTTCACGATTTCGAACGTACCATGCAGCTCAACTATTTCGGATCGCTGCGCCTGATTATGGGATTGCTGCCGTCGATGACTGAGCGGCATAAGGGCCACGTGATCAATATCTCGTCCATTGGTGTGCTGTCGAACGCGCCGCGGTTCTCGGCGTACGTGGCGTCAAAGGCCGCGCTGGATGCGTTTACGCGCTGCGCGGCATCCGAGCTGAGCCACAGCGGGCTGCATTTCACGACCATCAACATGCCGCTGGTGCGCACGCCCATGATCGCGCCCACCAAGCTGTACCAGAACGTGCCGACCAAGAGTCCCGAAGAGGCCGCCGACATGGTGGTGGATGCCATTGTCCGACGCCCGAAACGCATTGCGACGCGTCTGGGAATCTTTGCCGAGATTTTGCATCTGCTGGCACCGAAGATGACGGAGCTGGGTATGAACGAGGCGTTCCAGCTGTTCCCGGATTCTGCGGCGGCGCAGGGCAAGTCAGGCCATCAGAGTTCGCCCGAGCAAATTGCGATTGCGCAGCTGACGCGCGGTATTCACTGGTAGCCTAGTGACGGGTTGAGCTGACCTGGGGCAGAGTAAGCGTCGGGTTGGGTTGGTCGTTGACGGCTTCGGCCTCCAGCAGGGCGAAGATGTCATCGGCCGGCATCGGCGCACCGTAAAGATAGCCCTGCATAAAGCTGCAGTTGGCGCGCAGGAGTCGTTCGGCCTGCGCCTCATCTTCCACGCCTTCGGCAATCACCTGCAGATTGAGGTTTCGGGCCATGCCGATAATGGCTTGAGCCACCGCGCTGGCGTCGTCTTCGTTGGCGATGGCGCGTGTAAATCGCCCATCCACCTTCACCATGTCAACGCCAAGTTGTTCCATGCTGCTAAACGACGAGTAGCCGGTGCCAAAATCGTCAATGCCAATGCGTATGCCCAGCTGTTTCAGCGCACGTACGCTGTCACGCGTACCGCCTTCGCCGTTCATGACGACCGATTCGGTGAGCTCCAGAATCAGGCGGCGTGGATCAATGCCAAAATCATCCAGGCAGCGTTGCACCGAGCTTGAAAAAGTGTCGCGTCGAAATTGATGCTCGGACACGTTGACGGCGACGTTCAGATGGGTGAGGCCAAGTTCCTGCCAGCGATTGAGCTCGGTGCAAGCCGTGCGCAATACAAAGTCGCCCAGCATCGACATCAGACCCATGTCTTCGGCCACCGGCACAAATTCGTCCGGGCGCACCATGCCGCGGCGAGCGTGATGCCAGCGCAGCAGGGCTTCGGCGCCGACGATGGTGCGCGTACGGTGATCGACGATGGGCTGGAAGTGCACGCTGAATTCCTCGTTCTCCGCCGCCATGCGAATGTCGGCTTCGAGCCGCGCACGGGCACTGAAGCGCGCCGACATTTCGGCGTCATAGAAGCGAAACGTGTTGCGGCCGGCGTCTTTGGCATCGTAAAGCGCCAGATCGGCGCATTTGAGCAATGACTGCAGGCACTGGCCATCTTCCGGAAAGCGACTCACGCCGATGCTCGCACCGGAGAATACTTCTTGCCCACCCAGATCAATCGGTTGACTCAACGAGCGCAACACTCGCTCGCAAACTTCTCTGACGCGAATCTGATCCTGCGCAGCATAAAGGGCGATCACAAATTCGTCGCCGCCGAGTCGCGCAATCATCAGGTCATCGTCATGGCGGTGTGCCGAGTCTTTGCGCAGCGAGTGAATTAGGCGACGCGCGATCACGGTGAGCATTTTGTCACCCGCGTCATGCCCCAGGTTGTCGTTGACCAGCTTGAAACGATCAAGGTCCAGAAACATGAGCGCTATGCGGGCATCTGGCGCACTGTCGATGTGTTGGCTGATGCTGTCGCAAAAGCCAGCGCGATTGGGCAGCTGCGTAAGCGCATCAACGTAGGCCAGCTGACGAATGCGCTCTTCGCTGATTTTGTGCGGGCTGATATCGCGCAGGATAAAAACGAACGCGTGCGGCGATTCGTCGAATTCCCGCACGGCCGAACAGGAGATGCTCAGAGTACGCTTGCGCTTGCTTCCGTCCAGGACGTCCAGTTCGAAATCATCGACGGCGCGGCCTTCAATCAAATCGTTGATCGGTTGACGCAGTGCATCTTGTCCCAGCAATCGCCGCGACGAGCGGCCCGTTGCCGTCTCTGTACTGACGCCAAAAAAACGTCGTGCGGCCGGATTGATCTGGTGCACCTGACCATTACGGTCGAGCACCAGCAGCGGTTCCGGCATGACGTTGGCAATCTGGCGTCCGATCAGGGCAGGCGTGATATCGCTGCTGCGATAGCGTGCATTCACGTAGCCTGTGAGGGCGAAGAAGCAGCCCATGATCCACACGGTGTCCAAAAAGTACGCCACGCCAAGCGCGGGCAGGAAACTCGAAAAGAGTCCTGCACCCACGACAGAGGCGACCAGCAGCACGCGTGCGCGTCGGTGGCGGTAGTCTGAATTGCCGTGGCGCTTGAGCTGCGTGGCGTAGACGGCGCCAATGGCGCACATGGCGGCGACAAATAAAATTGAGAAGCCGGTGCCAACCGGGCCAAAGCGCATTTGATAGCCGCGTGCGGTCTCGGTGACGCCGCTGATAAACAGCGGCGACGCCAGAGCACCGATCACGAGCAATGCGGTGACGGCGACGCCAGCGTGGCGCAGCGGCAAGGCAAAACGGACGGGCCCGGCAACGCGATGGGTAAACCAGGCAAACGCCAGTGGGAAACAAGCCGCACCGACGGCGGCAATTTGATACCACTGCAGAGCGCGCTGCGCACCGCTGGTGCCACTGGCCATGCCTTCGGCGAATAGCCACAGCGCGGCACATTGCGCCAAAGCCAGAAACGGCAGCGACGAGCGCGCGCCACCCTCGCGCACGACGAACATAATACCGATGAAACTAACGGCAATGCCGGTCATGATGGTGAGCAGGGCGCTGCTGCCAAGGAGCGGCACGCTGTTGGTCAAGATTTCAGTACCCAAGCGGAGGTCACCACGCCGTACATTGCGGCTTTTGTCATAAATGAAGTTAGGGGGCCTTTCATGCGATGCGCAGAGTGACAGATGCCCATTGCGGCGTCGGTGCGCGCAGTCTCATTTTGCTGATCGTGCCGGGATTACTGTCGAACTGTGATGTCAGGCAACCCGCAAGGCGCACCGTCTGTGACAGACTGTCGGAACCTATGCTGCCACTATCGAACATCACCCCATGAGCCGCGTGCGCCTATTGGCTCTTAATGCTGCGGATCATCTAATGATCAAGAAACGTCCTGACTCGGCGGCGTCCATACTCGAAAACTATTTGAGTGCGCATCCGGCGTGTCCGGCGACGTTGCGTTGTCTCGGGCGTATTCGACTTGAGCAGCGCCGCCCCGACCTTGCAGCGCCATTGTTTCGGCGGGCGCTGGCGTTGTATGGCGAAGATACCGAAAAGACGCTGGCCCGCTCCCGTCGCGAGATGCTGTCTCCCAGCTAAATCGGGTAGCATGGGGCGATGCCCAAATCCGTCACAGATCCAACATCAGCCGCGGCTCGCTATGCGCGAATCTGGCGCGTGGTGGCAGCGATTCCTGCGGGGCAAGTGGCAAGCTACGGCCAAATTGCGGAACTCGCGGGGATCGCGCGAGGCGCCAGACAAGTTGGTCGAGCGCTCGGCAAGGCGCCGCCTGAGATGGCGCTGCCGTGGTTTCGGGTGCTGCAAGCCAGCGGGCGGATTGCCATGGCAGCGGATTCTGATGGCTATCAGCGACAGCGCGACCATTTGATGAGCGAAGGGGTGATGGTGAACAACGGACGCGTGAGCATGACCAAGTATCGCTGGGCTCCGAGCAGTGACGAAATCCTTTTGCGTTTTTAGCGCCCCGTCTCGATCGCCTTGATCGCCAGCCGATCAATAAATTTCGGAAATAACAAACGCACGTAACGACCCAGCTTGCCGCGAACTGAGGTAATGCGCAGCCGTTCGCGGCGCTGCGCGGCCACGGATACAAGTTCTGCGCAACGCTCGGCACTCATGATGTCGCGTTCTTTCAGAGGCGTATTGCCCAATGCCGTGCCGTCGCCGGTCAGCGCGCGTTTGTGATGGTTGGAGACCACGAAATCCGGCGCGACGATGGTCACCGAGACGCCGGTATCGCGTAGCTCGATACGCAGTGATTCGAAAAATCCGATGACGGCATGTTTGCTGGCGCAGTAACCGCTGCGATACGGCACACCGGTGATGCCGGCAAGGCTTGCGACCACCACAATGCGGCCGCGGCTTGCACGCAGCGCCGGCAGCGCTGCGTGGGTGCAATACAGCGCGCCAAAATAGTTCACGTCCATGACGCGCCTGAAAATGCCGAGGTCGGTGATGTCTTCAAACGGTGCCCACATCGTGGCGCCGGCATTGTTGAACAGCGTATCGAGACGCCCAAAGTGCTCAAGCACCTGCGCGATCATTGCGGCGCATTGTGTTGGTTGCGTTATGTCGGTTGGGATGCACAGCGTGCGCATGCCAGCGTGGCCAAGTTCGGCTGCAAGCGAGGTAAGGCGTTCCTTTGAACGCGACGCCAGGACAATTGCGTCGTAGTGCGCGTCACGTGCCAGCTGGTGGGCCAGAGCGCGGCCAACCCCTTCAGACGCGCCCGTAATCAATGCCACGTTGGTCGGCGGATTTTGCATAATTCAACTCAAATAGTGTCGGTTGTGTTTACACCTTGTCGCAAAACCAGGCAAATAGTGGGTCGCGCTATATGTGCGGTCAGTGACTTATCCGCGCTGGTCCAAAATTTGCAACGTGAGGCGTATGGAAGACAAACGTCTAAAACAGGCCTTGAGAGCACTGTACGCAGACGGGGTTCGGCCGTGCATCGCAAAGCGGCGCAAAAAGCCTGCATCAGGCAGGACCAATGCGCCGATCGGTGATCAGCTCGAATTGCTCGAGTCACGCGGTACGATCAACGACCCCTACAACCGGCGACCGTAGCAACCTCAAACTCCGGTAGCGCCCCGGCGGGCTTCCGTCTGGCGTGGCCGCCACGTATCCTCTGCTGTCTGTGACATAACGAGACGGTGGTGGATGGGCGCGTACCCGGACACGTTTATCTAGTGCGCGCGCTACGCAGTCTGCGAGCCGCGCTGTTTTATCTGCTGCGCAAGTTCATGTTTGTGTGGGTGCGTACGCGTGTGTTGCCCAAGCCCATTGCTGAGCTTGCGTTGCCCACCGATCAACACGTGGTCTACGTGTTGGACATCCGCGGCATTTCCAACGCGCTGGTTGTCGAGCAGGTGTGCGAGAAGATGGGCCTGCCGCGGCCGTTCGCCGCCGGCGACGAACCCGATGCGCTGCCAAGTTTGGTCTACCTGCGCGAAATGCGCGGGGTTATTTCACGTCGCATCGATCCGCGCTTGCCGGCTGGCCTCGATCGGTTGATTGATCACGTGGATATCGGTGAAGGCCCCGATGTGTGCATCGTACCGGTCTCTATTTTCTGGGGACGCTCGCCGGAAAAAGAAAAGTCGAGCCTGAAGGTGTTGTTCGCCGATTCATGGTCGGTGGTGGGGCGCTTTCGCAAAATGCTGACTATTCTTCTGCACGGGCGCAATACGCTGGTGCAATTTTCGACACCGGCGATGCTCTCGCAAATGCTGGCTGAAGGGCTCACGCGCGAGCGCGCCCTGCGCAAACTTTCGCGCGTGCTGCGGGTGCATTTTCGGCGCCGACGTGAAACCACCATCGGTCCGGATTTGTCACACCGACGCAATCTGGTGGAGGAGTTGCTCGCCACGCCGGCGGTGCGCGAAGAGATTGCTAATCAAGCCGCCGCCAACAGTTGGTCCATCGAGCGGGCGCGCGGTAAGGCGCGCAAATACGCCAAGGAAATCGCTGCGGATTATTCGTATCCCGTGATTCGTTTCATGGATATATTTTTGTCGTGGCTGTGGAACAAGCTGTATCGCGGCATTGAATTCAGTCATTTTGAATTGCTGCAAGATGTGTCGGCTGACAACGAAGTCATTTACGTGCCGTGTCATCGCAGTCACATGGATTATTTGCTGCTGTCGTACTTGCTCTACCACCGCGGTCTTGTGCCGCCGCACATTGCGGCCGGCGTTAATCTCAATATTCCCATCGTCGGCTCCATCCTGCGACGCAGTGGTGCGTTTTTTATACGGCGCAGTTTCAAGGGCAATCGGCTCTACGCGAAAGTGTTTGATGCCTATCTGCGGCGCAATATTGCGCGCGGTGTGTCCATCGAATATTTCATTGAGGGTACGCGTAGTCGGACCGGTCGTTTGCTGAGTCACAAAGGTGGTCTTCTGGCGATGACGGTACAGAGCTATTTGCAGGATCAACAGCGCCCCGTGGTATTCGTGCCGCTGCACATCGGCTATGAAAAACTGGCCGAAGGTGGCAGCTATTTGCGCGAGCTTGGCGGCAAACCCAAAAAGAGCGAGTCACTCGGCGGCATCGTGCGTGCGGCCCGCATCCTGCGCAATGACCTGGGGCGCGTGCATGTGAATGTGGGTCGGCCAATTCATCTGAACGAGACGCTCGATCGCATCGCGCCGGACTGGCGCGAACGCGATTACAGCGGTGACGACAAGCCACGCTTCGTCAAAACGCTGGTGGAGGATCTGGGGCGCAATATTCTGTATCGGATCAACAGCGCCGCGGCCGTAACGCCGGTCAATTTGCTGGCGGTGTCGCTACTTGCCACGGCCAAGCAGGCGATGACCGAAGCGGATCTGGTGCGACAAATCGACGTGACGCTGTCACTGTTGCGGGCCGTGCCGTATTCCGAATTGGTGACGTTTCCGGATATGGACGGTGCGCAAATCGTGACCTATGGCGAGGAGCTCGGGGTGATCGGTCGACGCGAGCATCAGCTTGGCGATGTGATCGTGCTCGAGGGCAGAGACGCGATTCTCATGACCTATTTTCGCAATAACATTCTGCACCTGCTGGCTTTGCCATCCATGATCGCGTGTTGTTTTCTGGACAACAAGATCATGCTTCGCTCGCAAATCATTCGGCTGTGCAAGCTGGCGTTCCCGTTTGTGGAGCGCGAACTGTCAATCTCTCTGAGCGATGAGGCGTTCGTGAGTCAGATCAACGGCATGATCGGGCATCTGGTCGATCACGGTCTGTTGCTTGAGGACGATGACGGTGACGCGCTGCGACGCCCCCCCTCCAAGTCGCTGCAGGCCGTTCAGCTGTCGGTGCTGGCGCAGAGCCTGCTGCAGACCATCGAGCGTTACTATTTGGTGCTGGCGGTGATGCTCAAACACGGCAGCGGGGCGTTACCGCAGCGCGAACTTGAGCGTGAGTGCCAGCTGGTGGCTGAACGCATGTCGATGCTGCATGAGCTCAGTGCGCCGGAGTTTTTTGATCGACGTTTGTTTGCCGGTTTTATCGAACACTTAAAATCCATCGATTTTGTCGCCCTGGACGACGAACGACGGATTGTTTTTGATGACCGAATTCAGGCAGTTGAGCAAGATGCGCGAATGGTTCTGAGCGATCAGATACGCCACAGTATTTTGCAGGTTACGCACTCTTGAACAGGTCTGTTGCAATGCAACGTGAGGTCAGCTTCTGAGGCGTGTATGTTGCTGTTTGGATTGCTGGAATTGCCGTCAGGGTGTGGTTTTTTCGGTAATTCGGCCAGTCAAAAATTATCCAACTAAATTAATTTCATGGGGAAATCGATGCGATTGACGCTTTCTGCCTGCCGGATCGGCCGTATGTCTCGTCTTGGTCCTTGGGCTGCGCTTGCTACCGCCGTAATGGCTGCGCCCGCTTACGCGGTGTCCTTTGAGAACGGCGAGCTGAGCGGCAGTTTCGATACCAGTGTGTCGCTTGGCGGCATCTGGCGCATGGAAAAACGCTCCAACGAGCTCGTTGGCACGGCCAACGGCGGCGACGCTTTCTCTGTGAACTATGACGACGGCACGCTGAACTTCAATCGCGGCCTGGCCAGCGCCGTGGGCAAAATTACCAGCGAGCTGGAAGTCAATTATAAGAACTTCGGTTTCTTTGGTCGTGGCACGTTCTTCTACGATTTCGAACTCGAAGACGGCGATCGCTTGCGTACGCCGCTGTCCGATGGCGCGTTGCGCCGCAGTGGTTCTGATGGCGACGTCCTCGATGCCTTTTTGTACTGGCGTTTTGACATCGGTGACATGCCGGCTGAATTTCGTATCGGTGAGCAAGTGGTCAACTGGGGTGAGAGCACGTTCATCCAGGGTGGCAACAACGTCATCAACCATTTCAACGTGAGCGCTCTGCGTATTCCCGGTGCCGAGCTGCGCGAAGCGCTATTGGCTCAGGATTTGGCGTGGTTCTCAATTTCCCCCACCGACAATCTGACCGTCGAACTGGTTTATCAGTACGATTGGGATGACACTGAACCCGAAGGTGTCGGTAGTTTTTTCTCAACCAATGATTTCGCGGTCGATGGCGGCACGCACGTGCGGCTGGGCTTTGGCGATACGCCAGACACGCCGAATCCGCGGTTCTCGGATCCAACACGGCCGTTCAACGCGATCCCGCGTAGCGCCGCCGACCAGCCTGACGATGGCGGTCAGTACGGTTTGGCTCTGCGTTATTACGCCGAAGACTTCAACAACGGCACTGAGTTTGGTTTCTACTTCTACAACTACCACAGCCGTCTGCCGGTTCTGAGCGCGCGTTCAGGGCAGATCAACGGACTGGTCGCGGCCGCTGCAATTGGCGCCAGCGCCGGTGCGGGTGGCGCTGCAGATATTGCCGGTGCGGCAGGTCTGTCGTTTTTGGTGACCAACCCCGGTAATGAAGGGGCGGCCATCGCTGCGGGTCAGGCGGCGGCGAACCCCGGCGTGTCCGACTTTGCTGCGGCAGGAATCGCGGCCGCCGCGATTAGCGGTGGCAATGTCGCTGCGGTCGCCGGTGCGTACGCCACCGACGCGTTCGGTGCCACGGCAAACTATTTCACGGGCTTCCCGGAAGACATCACCAATCTTGGTCTGAGCTTCAACACAACCGTGGGGCAGGTGGCCGTACAGGGTGAGTATTCGCTGAAGCTGGATTTGCCGCTGCAAATTGATGATCTGGAATTGCTGTTTGCGGGCTTGAGTTCGCTGCGTGATCCGTTCGCTCAGTTTGGTCAGCTCGGATCGTTTTCCATCAATTCGATTAGCCCACAGTTCAACCCCGATGCACCACCGGGCACCGTCATCAACGGTTTCAAACGCCAGAACGTGAGCCAGTTTCAGGTCACGGCAACGCGCCTGTTTGGCCCAATGTTCGGTGCCAATCAGGGCGCGCTGGTGGCCGAGGCCGCGGTCGTGCACGTGCACAAAATGCCAAGTCAGGGCGTGCTACGTTTCGATGCGCCGGGCACCTTTGTTAGTGGCAACGCGGCGCTGGGCGATCTTGCCCACCCGGGTAAGGAAATTCTGGGTCCAGAATTTTTCCCAACCGCGACGTCTTACGGCTACCGCCTGCTGGGTTTGCTGGAGTACAACAACGCGATTGGGCCGGTCAATCTGATCCCGAACTTTTCCTTCCAGCACGATGTGCGCGGCACGTCACCCGGACCGGGGGGGAACTTTCTAGAGGGTAGGAAGGCTCTAACCCTGGGAGTGCGTGCGAATTATCTTAGCGCGTGGGACCTGAACGTGAGCTGGACGTCGTTTTTTGGCGGCGGAAGTCAAAATTTGTTGCAAGACCGTGATTTTCTCGGTGCCAACCTCACCTATACCTTCTAGGACTGATTTAATTTGTACTGGCCCGGCGCGTCAGTGGCGACATTGCCCCACGCCCGCGGTCTGGACACTGGAGAAAACTCTATGTTGAAACGACTCGTAATTACCGCATGCAGCGCTGCTGCTGCGCTCACGCTTGCTGCGCCGGCAATGGCCGGGGTAAGCGCAGAAGAAGCGGCACGCCTTGGCGCTGATCTGACACCGCTGGGTGGCGAGCGCGCTGGCAACGAAGCCGGCACCATTCCTGAGTGGACCGGTGGTGTCACCACGCCGCCCGCGGGCTACACGCCGGGCGATCATCATCCGGATCCGTTTGCTGATGATGCGCCGCTGTTCACCATTACGGCCGCCAACATGGCCGAGTATGCGGACATGCTCACGGTGGGCAATAAGGCACTTCTGAAGAAGTACCCCGACTACAAGATGGTGGTCTACCCAACGCGCCGCAGCGCTTCGGCGCCCCAGCGCATTTACGACGCCACGAAGAAAATCGCAACCACGGCCAACTTGGCTGAGGGTGGCAACGGTGTCACGGGTGCGATCAACGGTATTCCGTTCCCGATTCCTGAAAACGGCCTCGAGGTAATCTGGAACCACATTCTGCGCTGGCGTGCAGAAAGCGGCTCGCGCTTTTACGGTCAGGCCGCGGTTACCACCAGCGGCAGTTATCAGGTGGTCGAATTCTCCGACAAAATTATCGTGCCCTACGCAATGGAAGGCATGACGGTTGAAGAGATGGACAACGTGATCATCTACTTCAAAGAGAAGACGGTCGCGCCGGCACGTTTGGCCGGACGCGTTCTGCTGGTGCACGAAACGCTAGACCAGACGAAAGAAAATCGCAAAGCATGGGTGTACAACCCGGGTCAGCGTCGCGTGCGTCGTGCACCCAACGTGGCTTTCGACAATCCGCGTTCGGGTTCAGATGGCCTGATGACGTCGGATCAGTTCGACATGTACAACGGCAGCCCGGAACGCTACAACTGGGAGCTGGTGGGCAAGCGCGAAATCTACGTGCCCTACAACGCCTACGGCCTGCACAGCGATTCGCTGAAGTACAAGCAAATTCTAAAACCCGGCCACATTGATCAAGGTCTGGCGCGCTACGAACTGCACCGCGTGTGGGTGGTGGACGCAACGTTGAAAGACGGTCTGAGCCATCAATACAAGCGTCGTACGTTCTACATCGACGAAGATTCGTGGCAGGTGCTGGTGGTCGATCAGTACGACAAGAGCGACAAAATCTGGCGCGTGTCCGAAGGCCACGGCATCAACTACTACGACGTGCAAAACTACTGGACCACGCTTGAGACGCACTACGATTTGCAGTCGGCGCGTTACATCGCTTTTGGTCTGGACAACGAGTCCAACATGTATCGTCTTGACGAGAAACACGATACGAAAGATTTCACGACGCGCGCGCTACGATCCTCCGGGGTTCGGTGACGCTGAGCGTTCGATGACTTGAGAGAAGCCGGGCTTTTGCCCGGCTTTTTTTTGCGCGTTGGTTGGCTCTGGTCGCTCCGATCACGGGGTCGGCTTTAGGTGCTTCGATCCCGGGGAGCGGGAGTGGCGGGTTTCACTCTGGGACCGCCCGAGGAACGGGCTAACAACCCAGAGCAAAACCCGCCACTCCCACTCCCCTAACTGAGTCGAAGCTTTGGGGGTGGGCGCCTCTAGCGGCGTAACCTGAGAGTGCTTCGTGCTTTTCGGCGCGCGCTGCACGATCCGCGGCACCTCTTATCTCTTGCTCTTAAACCCCACAAGCGCGCGGGATTCGAATTACGCACTTGGTTCGGCGTTCGGTTCGGTGGGTATGCCTCTGGACTGTAGCCGGTCCTCCGGCGTGTCCAGAGGTATACCCACCGAAG
>JBGCEL010000018.1:0-14020 GCA_045106455.1 Gammaproteobacteria bacterium | reverse complement strand
AGTGGATCGATGATCCAGACCACGTCGCCGTCACCGCTGGCACCGCTTTCCTCGCCCAGAAACGCATGATCCGGATAGGTCTCGCGGATGGTCTCGATGATCGCCGTTTCGGCATTGCGATCAATTTGCGTCGCAAAGTCGTTCTTGCCCTTGGATTCGATGGTGAGCGAATCGAGGTTCTGCATTCCCCGGATCAGCACGTTGCCGGCGATGCGAGCGGCTTTGATGCCGGTGTTCAGGAGCGGTTGAGACATAGCGATGGGGCCTGTTTAAATGCGCTTAATGCGCTGCGGGGCGGTAGAATAGCGAATGACCGCAGTAAGCAAAAGGCGAATCGATTGAAACTTGAGGATGTGTGCATCGTGCTCGTTGGCACGACCCACCCCGGCAACATCGGCGCAACGGCCCGGGCGATGAAAACTATGGGCCTGGCCGATCTGCGTCTGGTGACCCCGCGCTATTTCCCGCATGAGGAGGCCACGGCGCGTGCGTCGGGGGCCGATTCGGTGCTGGAAACCGCCACACTGCACGATACGCTTGATGATGCGCTCACCGGCGTATCGCGCGCATTCGGCGCCAGCGCCCGGCTGCGCTCGTTGCCCTGGCCTGTGAGCGATCCGCGCGAAACCGCGCAGGCGGTCAGCCAAATGCCTGATGGCCAGAAGGCGGCGCTGGTGTTTGGCCGTGAAAAGACCGGCCTGACCAACAAAGAGCTCGAGCGTTGCCATGCGCTGGTGAATATCGATACCAATCCTGAGTTTCACTCGCTGAATCTGGCCATGGCCGTGCAGGTGCTGGCGTATGAGACGCGTGGTGTGTTGGTGGCGCCCGTACCGCGCGAGCCCACTGAGCCTGAGGCGCGCCCCGCCACGGGCGACGAAATGCGCTACTTTTATGAGCATTTGGAGCGCGTTATGTTGGCCACGGGTTTCCTCAATCCGAAAAATCCGCGACACTTGGTGCGCAGGATCAAGCGCCTGTTTAATCGGGCCTACCCGGATCATAATGAAGTGAATATTCTGCGCGGTCTGCTCAGCGCAATGGAGAATCATCTTGGTAAAGCCACAACAAGCTCCGACCGATAACGTCGCCACGTTTACTCCGCCCGCACTGTATTTCGACTATGCGGCGACCACGCCGGTCGATCCGCGGGTGGCCAAGCGCATGGCCGAGTGTCTGACCGTGGACGGTATTTTTGGAAATCCTGCGTCGTCGCATCAGGTGGGGCGCACCGCGAAGGGTCAGGTTGAGCTGGCACGACGCGACGTGGCCGCGTTGGTCAATGCCAATGCGCGCGAAATTGTCTGGACCTCCGGGGCCACCGAATCGAACAACCTGGCGCTGCAGGGCGCGCTGCATTACGGCGCTTCCCGCGGCGGTCGTCACATTATTACGGCGCGCACGGAACACAAGGCGGTGCTCGATACCTGCAAGCAGCTGCAGTCCGAGGGCTTTGATGTCACCTATTTGCTGCCCCAATCCAATGGTCTGATCGATCCGCAGGCCGTGCAGGATGCCATTCGCGACGACACGGTCATCGTGTCGATCATGCACGTGAACAACGAAATTGGCGTGGTGCAGGACATCGAGGCCATCGGCAATATTTGCCGCAAGGCCGGCGTCATGTTCCACGTGGATGCGGCCCAGAGCGCCGGCAAGATTCCGATCGATCTCGAAGCGCTGCCGGTGTGTCTGATGAGCTTTTCGGCGCACAAGATTTATGGTCCCAAAGGCATTGGCGCGCTGTACGTATGTTCGGCACCGCGCACGAATCTGGCACCGATTATTCACGGCGGCGGTCACGAGCGGGGCCTACGCTCCGGCACCCTGGCCACGCATCAGATTGTCGGCATGGGCGAGGCTTTTAATGTGGCCGCGCAGGGCATGGCCGAAGAGTGCAGCCGACTCGATGCGCTGCGCCAGCGACTGTGGCAGGGCATTGAAAAAGTCGGTGGCGTCCGCATGAACGGTCATGGCGAGCGTCGTGTTAACGGTATTTTGAACGTGAGTATTGACGGCGTTGAGGGCGAAAGCCTTCTGTTCGCTCTGCGTCGATTGGCCGTGTCGAGTGGCTCGGCGTGTACATCGGCCACCGCCGAGGCATCGTATGTGCTGCGCGCATTGGGGCTGTCAGATCAGCTGGCGCAAAGCTCGTTGCGCTTCAGCGTTGGTCGTTTCACCACGGAAAAAGATGTGGATGAGGCGATCAAACTGGTGCAGGCCGAAGTGCCACGCTTGCGGGCGTTGAACAATTACAGCGATCCTGTCGTACGCTAAGGCGATACGGATAAGTTATGAATATTAGAGTGTTATAATTGTCTCATGATGGAAATGCTTACCTACAACGCGCTGGTGGAAGACCACTTTCGCAATCCGCGTAACCCAGCCGGTGGGCCTTGCAACCGGGCGGTTTGCGGCCGGGCGGGGAGTGTCGAGCGCGGCACCTGGATTGAATTCCAGCTGACACTGGATGAAGAAGCCGTGGAAAGCGCCTCGTTTCGGGCCTATGGCTGCCCGCACACCATCGCGCTGGCGTCGTGGCTCACCGAGTATCTGCCGGGGCGCAAGCTGTCCGATAACTTTATGCTCGATCGCCACGTCATTACCGAAGCGCTTGAATTACCAGTCGAAAAGCTCTCGAGCGTGCTCGTAGCGGAAGACGCGCTGCGCGCCTGTGCAGCCCAACAGGAGGCCTGCAATGGCGCTTAATCTCACGGCCGCTGCGGCCAGTCGCATCGACGAACACCTCAAAGCACGGGGCAAGGGCATCGGTTTGCGCGTCGGTATCACGAAAACCGGCTGCAATGGCTACGCCTATCTTGTGAACTACGCCGATGAAGTGGCTGAAAACGACGAGGTTTTTGAGTCGCAGGGCCTGAAGATCGTGGTGGACCGCGAAGCGCTGGCGCTGATCGACGGTACCGAGGTCGATTTTGTCAAAAATGGTCTCAATGAAGCGTTTCAGTTTCGCAACCCGAACGTGGCCGGCGAGTGTGGCTGCGGTGAGAGCTTTAGCGTCTAATAAATAGTTTCTGCAGCCGCGCCGTTCGGCGATTGCACCCGGCACCCTAAAAAGCGTAAAATCATGGGGTTGTAGCCAGCGGCTGCAAACTTACATAAGCGAACAATTAAAGCCGCCTTGGATCGCCGCGACCAGGCGGTTTTTTCATCACAGGCGGCTGACCGGAGAATCCGATGGCGATCGAACGCACACTATCCATTATCAAACCTGACGCTGTGGCCAAGAATGCCATTGGCGACATCCTGAACCGTTTTGAAAACGCGGGCCTTAAAATTGTTGCGGCCAAAATGACGCACCTGAGCAAGGCTGAGGCCGAAGGGTTTTATGCCGTGCACTCTGAACGTCCGTTCTTTAACGACCTGGTGTCGTTCATGATCTCGGGCCCCGTGATGATTCAGGTTCTTGAGGGCGAGGGCGCCATCTTGAAAAACCGCGATCTGATGGGCGCCACCAATCCGGCCGAAGCCGACGCCGGCACCATTCGTGCGGATCACGCCAAGTCCATCGACGCCAATGCCGTGCACGGTTCTGACGCGCCGGAGACGGCCGCCGTTGAGATCAAATATTTCTTTGGTGATGACGGCGTTTGCCCGCGCACCATCGGCTAGGTTGATCTGGCGGTGACTACATCCAGCGAGCGTCCCGAGCAGGACAACTTACTCGGCATGCCGCGCGCCGCTCTGGAGGCGTGGTTTACCGAGATGGGTGAAAAGCCGTTTCACGGTCGTCAGGTCATGCGCTGGATGCACGAACGTGGCATCGACCGCTTTGATCAGATGACCGATATCTCAAAATCGCTGCGCGCTCGACTTACCGAGCGCGCAACGGTGTCGGTCCCGCCGGTGATCTCCGATCGCACGGCCACGGACGGTACGCGCAAATGGTTGTTCGATGTGGGCGGCGGTCAGGCCGTCGAAACCGTTTATATTCCTGAGCCCAAACGCGGCACGCTGTGCATTTCGTCACAGGTGGGCTGCGCGCTGGACTGCTCGTTCTGCGCCACCGGGGCACAGGGCTTCAATCGCAATCTCACGAGCGCCGAAATTATTGCGCAGGTGTTTCACGCCACGCGCACGCTGCACGATCCGGAGGCATCGCGTCGCGCGGTCACCAACGTCGTGTTTATGGGCATGGGCGAGCCGCTCGCCAACTATCGTGAAGTGCTGCCCGCACTCAATATTTTACAAGATGACTTCGGTTACGCGCTGTCGCGCCGTCGCGTTACGGTGAGCACCTCCGGGCTGGTGCCGCAGATCGACAAGATGGCCAAAGAGGCCAACGTTGCGCTGGCCGTATCGCTGCACGCGCCGATCGACGATCTGCGCAACGAGCTGGTGCCGATCAATCACCGCCACAACATCGAGTCGTTGCTCGATGCGTGCTGGCGCTACGCCGAGACCACCGGCGCCCAGTCCATTACGTTTGAATACACCATGCTCGATGGGGTTAACGATTCGGTCGAGCACGCCACGAAGCTGGCGTCGTTGCTGCGCCATCGACCGGCCAAAGTAAATTTAATTCCGTTTAATCCGTTTCCCAGCACGCGCTATCAGCGCTCTGACGACGCGGTGATCAAACGTTTTCACGATACGCTGCACCGCCGCGGCATTCGCACCATGGTGCGCCGTACGCGCGGTGACGATATCGATGCGGCGTGTGGTCAGCTCGCAGGTCAGGTCGCCGATCGCACGCGCGTGCGTCTGGGCAGTCGTCAGTTTGCGCTCGTTCAGGAGGCGTCATGATTCGTTTGCTCGGTGTTCTTGTTGTGCTCGTTGGCCTCACAGGCTGCATTACCGAGGGCGCTGACAAAACGCCCAAGCCTTCCGTTCAGGAGGCGTCGTTTGCGAATCTCAATCTGGGTGCGGCCTATTTGCGCAAGGGCGATTTGGAGTCGGCGGTCGCAAAATTGCAAAAAGCCGTGGATCAGGACGATCGCAATACGCAGGCACACGCGACGCTTGCGCTTGCTTACGAGCGCATGGGGTTTGCAGAGGAGGCCAAAGCGCACTACCTCAAGGCCGTGCGTTACAGCAACAACGATCCGGTGATCGACAACATGTACGGCGCTTATCTGTGTCGCAATGGCGATCTGGAGGAAGCTCAGCCGTATCTGCTGCGCGCCGCGCGCAATCCGCGTTACCGCACGCCCGAGGCCGCGTACGCCAATGCCGGCATTTGCGCGGTTCGCGACAAGCGCTGGGAAGAGGGCGAAGAGTTCTTCCGTTCGGCTCTGCGCATCAATCCGCGCTATGTGACGGCGCTATGGCAGATGGCGTCGCTTAGCTACGAGCGTGATCGTGATCTGCAGGCGCGGGCTTTCATCGAGCGTTTGGCGGAGCGCACGAAGCTGCCGTCGAATGCGCTGTATCTGGCGCATCGTGTGGAGCAGCGTCTGGGCAATCGACGTGATGCCGATCGTTACGCTCGCGAGCTTAAAGAAAATTTCCCTGAATCGCGTGAAACCACGCAACTTCTGGAGTCCCAGCGAAATGGCGGATGACACCGACTGCGAGCAGGACAAGGACGTCAGTAACAAGCATTTCGCCGGCATTCCGACACCCGGCGAGATGTTGCGCAAGGCGCGCGAAGAAAAAAATCTAAACACGAAAGAAATTGCGGCCACGATGAACGTGGACCCGTGGATGCTCGATGCGCTCGAGCACGACGAGTACAGCGCGCTGGGTGCGCCGGTGTTTGCCAAAGGGCATCTCAAAAAGTACGCCACCGCATTGGGCCTTGATGAAGGCGATGTGATGGTCTCGTACTACCAGCTCGATGGCACGCGTGAAGCGCCACCGCTGGTCGCCGAATCCATGTTGCGTGTTGAATCGACCAAGGGCGCTCGACTCAACTGGCTTGCGCCCGCCGCCGGTGTGCTGACGCTTGCGATCATTGCGGTCGTGTTGTTTCTTTATTTTCAGCCCAATGACAGCGCCGAGTCCGCACGCGCAGCAACGGTAGTCATGGAAGAGGCACCGACTACGACGGCCGATGAGCGCACGTTACGTTTGCCGCTGTCGCGCAATGAGGTGCCTGTGCCGGCGACGGTCGTAACGCAGCCCAAGCCCGATCCGGTGCCTGAGGCCGTGTCTGAAGCTTTGTCTGGGAATGGCGAGAATTCCGCGCCGAAGGCGCCGTCTGCGGCACCGTCGGTAATTGAGATTGAGCCCGAACCGGAACCAGTACCTGAGCCCGTCAGCGCGCCACCCGCCCAGCCCACCGTCGCGGCCGCCGAGCCTCGTGGCACGTTGTCGACCACGCTGTCCACGCCCGGCGAAGTACGTGTGACGTTGTCGTTTGAGGGCGAGTCGTGGGTTGAGGTGTATGACGCCAACCGCGCCAAACTTCTCTACGACATGGGCCAGTCCGGTACCCGGCGCTCGGTCAGTGGGCCCGGTCCGCTACAGGTATTTCTCGGCAAGGCCAGTGATGTCGAGGTCAGCGTCAACGGACGTCCTTATGACGTGCGACGCGTCTCGCGTCTGGGTACGGCGCGCTTCTACGTCGACGCCAAAACTCGCTAGAGCCGCAGCATGAGCAAAAGCGTCCCACCGGTGAAAGGCATACCGGATCTGCTGCCTGAGCACACCGCCGTGTGGCAACACGTCGAGCACGTGTTTCGCGACGTGCTGAGCCGTTACGGCTATCAGGAAATTCGACTGCCGTTGCTTGAGCGCACCGAGCTTTTCAAACGTTCGATCGGCGACACCACGGACATCGTTGAGAAAGAGATGTTCACGTTTGACACTCAGGGCGGTACGTCTGTGACGCTGCGACCGGAGGGCACGGCGGGCTGCGTGCGCGCGGGTATCAGTAATGGTCTATTGCACAACCAGCGTCAGCGCGTGTGGTACACCGGCCCGATGTTTCGCTATGAAAAACCGCAGGCCGGGCGCTATCGCCAGTTTTATCAATTCGGGGCCGAGGCCTTTGGCTTCAACGGGCCCGATATCGACGCGGAAATGATTTTGCTGTTGGCGCGAGTCTGGCGCACGTTGGGTCTGTCGCGCGTAACATTGAAGATCAACACGCTGGGCGACAAGGACAGCCGCGAGCGCTATCGCGCCACGTTGGTGGACTATTTTGGCGCGCACGAAGAGGCGCTCGACAGCGATTCAAAGCGCCGGCTCACCTCGAATCCGCTGCGCATACTGGACAGCAAGAACCCCGATCTGGCGGCTTTGATTGCGGCGGCCCCCTCGCTTATCGACTCGCTGGACGACGAGTCACGCGCCCATTTCGATGGTGTGCGCCAGCGTCTGGACGCCGCGGGCCTCGAATACGAGGTGGATCCCCGGCTGGTTCGCGGGCTCGATTACTACTCACGCACCGTTTTCGAGTGGCAGACCGATGCGCTGGGAGCGCAAAACGCCATTTGTGGTGGCGGGCGTTATGACAGCCTGGTGGCCCATATGGGTGGCCGCGCCACGCCGGCCCTGGGCTTTGGTGTGGGGTTGGATCGACTGGTGGCCCTGCTGGCGGCTTGCAGTGCTACAATCCCGGCCGCTCCGCGCGCCGTGTATGTGGTGAGCGTGGGCGATGCCCCGGCCGCAGCGGCCCAGATTCTGGCTGAGACTCTGCGCGATCAGCCCGCGCTGCGCGTGATTTGTCACGGCAACGAGGGCGGGTTCAAGGCGCAGATGAAAGCGGCGGACAAAAGCGGCGCTGATTGGGCGCTGATTGTGGGCGAAGATGAAACATCCAGGCGTGTAGCGGGTCTTAAACCACTGCGCGGCGGAGAGCAGATTGAGGTGTCGTGGGAGGATATCCCGGCGACGATGGCGCGCGAGCTTGAAAACCGCGCAAACTAAAACCGCTTCGCCATTGTGCGAAGCCACAGCAGGACCAAAGTTGTGGACGAGAACCTGACAGAAAAAGAACAGATAGAAGAACTGGCCAAATGGTGGGACGAGAACAAAACGTTCGTCATCACCGGTCTGGCGCTGGGGGCCTCTATTTTGTTTGGCTGGAACTATTACAAGAACCAGAAGCTGACCAAAGCCTACAACGCCTCGACGGTGCATTCGTCGTTGGTGGAAGCGGTGACTGCCGGCAACGCCGATGCCGTGTCGGCCGCCGCGGAGCAGCTGGGCGGCGACTATGCGGGCACGCCGTATTCGAGTCTCGCGCCGTTGAGCGTGGCGAAATTGCACATGGAAAACGGTGATCTTGATGCCGCCGCTGCAGCGCTTGGTGATTCGCTGAACGGGCCGGGGGAGATCGCGTCCATCGCGCGTTTGCGTCTGGCACGCGTGCGCATTGCTCAGGATCGGGCGTCCGACGCCGTTGAGCTTCTGGGTGCGCCTGCGGGCCAGTACGCGGCACTTTTTGATGAAGTGCGCGGCGATGCCTACGCGGCCATGGGGCAGCGCGAAGATGCAAAACAAGCCTACGCGGCGGCTCTGGATAGCGAAGGTGGTGCGGTGGATCGCAACTTCGTCCAGATGAAGCTCGACGCGCTGGGCCTGGGCGTAGATAACCCCTGATGCGTGCCGCGTTACTCGTTGCCACCTGCGCGCTCCTTAGCGCCTGCTCACTGTTCGGTGAAAAAGACGAAGAGGCAGAGCCGGCGGCACTGGTCGCGATCGATGCACCCATCAAAATCGATACGCTGTGGAATCAGGGTCTGGGCGGCGACGCCAAGGGTCTGCGTCTGGGTTTGATCCCAGCCACCAACGGCGCGCGCATCTTTGCCGCCTCCGATAACGGCAATGTGTACGCCTTTGACGCCACCACCGGCAAAGAGCAATGGCGCACCGATACCGAGCTGAAGCTCAGCGGTGGACCCGGCGTAGGTCGCGACCAAATTGCGCTGGGCAGCAGCGAAGGCGAACTCATTGTGCTTGCCATCGATAACGGCGAAGTGCTGTGGCAAACCCAAATCGGCAGCGAAGTGCTCGCCGCTCCCGCGTTCTCATCCAACCGGCTGATCGCACGGACGGGCGACGGTACGCTTTTGGCTTATGGATTGGACGGCGGCGAACCGCTGTGGAATGTGCGCAAGCGCGTGCAGGGTCTTACGCTGCGCGGCAACGCCTCGCCTGTGATCAGCGGCGACGTGGTTATTTCTGGTTTTGACGACGGTTCGCTGCTCGCCATTAATCTTGATGACGGCACCACCAAGTGGGAGCGCGCGACGTCAGATCGACGTGGTCGTACCGAACTTGAACGTCTGGCCGATGTGGATGGGCGCGTGGTGGTTGTTGGTGAAGACGTGTTCACCGCCGGTTTTCAGGGCACGGCTTCGCTGTTGTCCGTGGTCAGCGGTAGTCCGATTTGGCGCCAGGATATGTCGAGCCATCAGTCGGTGGCGGTCGATTGGAATCGCATGTACCTCGCGCGCGACGACAACGCGATTGTCGCGCTGAATCGCTCCACGGGTGTCATTGCCTGGGATCAGCCGGCGCTCAAAAACCGCGACATTACCGGGCCAGCTGTGGCCGGTAATTACGTTGTGGTGGGCGACTTTGAGGGCTACTTGCACTTCATGCAGGCCGCCTCCGGTGAATTTGTTGGCCGCGTCAAAGTGGCGGGCGCCTCTATTGTGGCGCAACCGCTCGTGGTGTCGGATGTGATTTACGTGCTGGCGACGGACGGTTCGCTGACGGCGCTGCGTCCGCAAACGCCCGAACCAGCGCCCGCGCCTTAAAGGATTTGGCATGCTGCCGGTCATCGCTCTGGTCGGCCGGCCCAACGTCGGCAAGTCCACACTTTTTAATGCGCTCACCAGAACGCGTGATGCGATTGTCGCGGATCAGCCGGGGCTAACACGCGATCGCCAATATGGTTTTGGCGTGGTGGGGCCGCATCCGTATCTGGTGGTCGATACCGGCGGCTTGTCGGGCGACGAGGACGGACTCGATGGCCTTATGGCGAAGCAGACCCAGGCCGCCATCGCCGAAGCCGATGCGATTCTCTTTATTGTGGACGGGCGCGAGGGCCTGACGGCCTCTGATCAACAGATCGCTCAAATGCTGCGCCGTCAGGAGCAGCCCACCTACCTCATTGTGAACAAAACCGAAGGCTTCGAGCCGGCGGTCGTCACAGCCGAGTTTCATCAGCTCGGTAGTGGTCAGCCGCTTGCGGTCTCCGCGGCGCACGGTCACAACGTGGGTTCGCTCATGGATGAGGTGTTCGAGGCGCTGCCGCCACCCGAAGGTGAGACCGCGGAGCACAAGGGCATCAAGGTAGCGATTGTCGGGCGTCCCAACGTGGGCAAGTCGACACTTGTGAATCGTTTGGTGGGTGAGGAGCGCGTGGTCGCGTTCGATCAGCCGGGAACCACGCGTGACAGTGTGTTCGTGCCGTTTGAGCGCGACGGCGTGGACTACACGCTGATCGATACCGCGGGTGTGCGTCGCCGCGCTCGTGTTCACGATGGCATCGAAAAATTCAGCGTGATCAAAGCGCTCAAGGCGGTAGATAGCGCCGACGTGGTCATCGCGATGCTCGACGCCAGCGAAGGCGTCACCGAGCAGGACGTCACATTGCTTGGTCTGGTGTTGCATCGTGGCCGTGCGGTCACCATTGCTCTGAACAAATGGGACGGACTGGATCGTGATCAGCGCGATACGGTACGTCGCGAGCTCGAGGTGAAGCTGCCGTTTTTGAACTTCGCGCGTTGGCACTTTATTTCAGCGCTGCACGGCAGCGGCATTGTGGACGTGCTCAAGTCCGTGCGTGAATGCCATCGCTCGGCCTACGCCGATTTGCCCACGCCGGTGCTCACCGAAATGCTCGAAGACGCCGTGCGTGCACATCCGCCGCCGGTCAAAGGCGGGCGTCGTCCAAAGCTGCGTTACGCGCATCAAGGCGGGCGCAATCCGCAGACCGTGGTGATTCATGGCAGCGCCACCGAGCGCGTACCGGAAGCTTGGCGACGCTATTTTATGGGGCGGGTGCGTAAGGCATTTCGTTTGACCGGCGCGCCGATTCGTCTGCAGTTCAAGTCTGGGAAGAATCCGTACAAGGATAAGAAGAACAAGCTCACACCACGTCAACAAAAGAGCCGTAAGCGCATGATTCGTCATGTTAAAAAGAAATGACATAAAGTTTTGCATCGCAGCAGCGACAAGATGGCGCGCGGTTGCGATAATGTGACCTTGTTCTCACTCTGCAACAGGTATTTAGTACATGAGTCTTTTGAAATCGATCATCGAAGCCCAAGGCGGCAACGTGCTCAAACAGCTCGCGGGCAACTTCAATTTGAATCCCGAGCAAGCTGGCCAGGCGGTCACGCAGTTGCTGCCGGCTCTCACCGGTGGCCTGAAGAAAAATATGGCCTCAACAGATGGTCTTGGCGCGCTGATGGGCGCACTGCAAAAAGGTGGTCACTCGCGCTACCTCGAGAAGCCCGAAGAATTGCTGCAGCCTAAAGCGGTCAGCGATGGCAACGGCATTCTGGGTCACCTGCTGGGTTCCAAAGACGCCAGCCGCGCCGTTGCTGCCCAGGCAGCACAGAACACCGGTCTCGATGTCGGCATCCTCAAAAAGATGCTGCCAATGGTTGCTGCCATGACGATGGGTGGCATGAGCAAGCAAGTCCAGAATCAAGGCGCACTCGGTGGCGCACTGAGCGCGATCACCGGTAGCGGTGCCGGCGGCATGCTGGGCAAATTCCTCGACGCTGACAACGATGGCAGCGTGCTCGACGACGTCATGGGTTTTGCCAAGAAACTCATGTAGCGGTAACGTCGCTTAAGTAAACGGCCCCGTCGGCGTTCGCGCCGGCGGGGCTTTTTTCCATCTACAGGATTGACTATGCGCCGCTTCCCCACTCGCCGACGCCGTTCCCGCGGTCGTATGGGCCTCAGCTTGCGACTCATTCCCATTGGTTTGTTCGCGCTGTATCTGTTGTTCTATTACTTCTCGAATCGCGAGACGGTGCCCGTGACCGGCCGCAAGCAGCTGGTCGATATCTCCAGGGAAGAAGAGGTCTCGCTCGGACTTGCTTCCTATCAAGACATCTTGTCCAAATCTGATCTCGTGCGCGACGGACAAAATCTAATCTTGGTGCGCGACATGGGACAGCGGTTGGTAAACGCCGCGCGCGAGCTGGGTATCGACCCCGGTTACGAATGGGAATTTAATTTGATTCGCTCGGATCAGGCCAATGCGTTTGCGCTGCCTGGCGGCAAGGTTGCGGTGTACACCGGACTCATTCGCGTGGCTGAAAATGAAGACGGCTTAAGCGCCGTGATGGGCCACGAAATTGCCCACGCGATCGCGCGCCACGGCGCTGAGCGTATGGCGTATCAAAAACTCACGCGCATTGGGGCCATGGCGGCCTCATTTGCGCTGGGCGATCTTGGCTATCAGGGCCAGCGCATGATTCAGGGGGCGCTGGGCGTGGGGTCGCAATACGGCATCTTGCTGCCGTTCTCGCGCAAGCACGAAACCGAAGCGGATCGTATTGGCCTGCTTCTTCTGGCTCAGTCGTGTTACGACCCGCGTGAGGCGCCGCGTCTGTGGGAGCGCATGGGCGCCAACAGCGAAGGCCGCGCGCCGTCGGAATTTGCCTCCACGCACCCGTCACCGCAAACTCGCATTGAGCAATTTACGCAGTGGATGCCTGAGGCGCTAAACGTTTATGAACAATACTGTGGATCGGCGCCGGCCGGATCATGACTGACGCCCGTCGTTATCTGAATCTGGACGCGCCATTGCGGCTGCGCCACGGCGGCGTGCTGCCAGAAGTACAAGTGGCCTACGAGACCTGGGGCGAGCTCAATGCTGAGCGCTCCAACGCGGTACTCATTTGCACCGGGCTGTCGCCATCGGCCCACGTTGCGTCGTCGGCGGCCGACCCGTCGGCGGGTTGGTGGGAAGACATGGTGGGTATGGGTAAGCCCATCGATACCGAACGCTGGTTTGTGGTGTGTTACAACGCGCTGGGCAGCTGTTTTGGGACCACCGGCGCGGCCTCCACGAACCCGGCCACGGGCGAGCCGTGGCGCCTCGACTTTCCGATGCTCACGCTTGAAGACAACGCGACCGTTGGTAGCCTGGTGCTCGACAGCCTGGGTGTTGATCAAGTTGCTGCCGTAGTCGGCCCGTCGATGGGCGGGATGACGGCGCTGGCGTTTTCGATGATGTTTGCCAAGCGCGTGCGCAATCTGGTGTCAATTTCCTCGTCCGCGCGCGCCATGCCGTTTGCGATTGCGTTGCGCTCTTTGCAGCGCGAGTTGGTGCGCAGTGACCCACTGTGGCAAGACGGCCACTACGATCACGCAAGCGTACCGGTCAGCGGCATGCGTCTGGCGCGCAAGCTGGGCATGATTACCTATCGCAGTGCGGACGAATGGGTGCAGCGATTCGGGCGCGAGCGGATTGCGCAGAGCGCCAGTAGCGGCGAGATGTTCGGGCCTGAGTTTGAAATCGAGTCTTACCTGCAAGCACACGCGAACAAATTTACCGGTGCGTTCGACCCCAATTGCTACCTTTATTTATCCAGAGCGATGGATCTGTTTGACGCGGCCGAACATGGTGGCTCGCTTGATGCTGGCGCCGCGTTGCTCGAAGCCCGCTCCGCGTTAGTGGTAGGCGTACATTCCGATTTTCTGTTTCCGTTTTGGCAGCAAAAAGAGCTGGCCGACTTGCTCGAGCGAGCCGGTTTGGACGTTACGCTTAACGCTTTGGACTCAATTCAGGGGCACGATTCGTTTTTGGTTGATATGGATCGTTTTCGCCCTCCCGTTGCGAAATTTATGGCATCGTTAGAGACATGAGATTTCGTGCGCTACTGCTGATCGCTTTGTTGCTGAGTCTTCTGGGCTGTGTGGGAGGCGATCCGCATTTCAACGGCAAGATTCTGGACGTGGACGGCGACCTGTTGGGGCGCTACTGGATTGTGCGGCAGAGTGAGTCGACGTTTGACGCACCGCCGGCGCCGCGCGAAGACTGCGCCGACGGCTATGTACTGCTCGGCTATGTGATCGATTCCCACGGCCATATCTTCGAAGCCGACGTGCTGCAGGCCGAGCCCGAGGGCTGTTACGA
>JBGCEL010000017.1:0-60851 GCA_045106455.1 Gammaproteobacteria bacterium | reverse complement strand
ACCGCGGCGCAGCTTTTCTCAATCGCAAGCGCGTCGCCCGCGCGCGCCGCGTCTTCGAGCCCGGCGGCGTCCCGTCGTAGCGTCGGCAACTGACATATGGCGGCGGCGCCGTGGAGTTTGTGGGCCATCTCATACAGGCGTTCGTAATCCGACAGCATGTCGTCATCGCTCAGTGCATCGCGATAGCGCGCCAGTTCCTCGCGCAGCATAGTCGTCATCTGTTGATCATTGGTGACGGCGGCTTTTGCGGCGGCGCCCTCGCTACGCCGCTGCTGTCCCGTTGCGATGAGGGTTAACAAGCCGCGAATCGACGCGGGTTTAATCAGACAGCCATCCATGCCTGCGGCCTGGTAGCGCTGGCGGTCGTCATCCATCGCGCTGGCCGTCAGCGCAAACATGGCGGTACGCATGTTGCGTGAGCGCGAACGAATTTGGCGCGCGGCCTGTTCGCCATCACAAACCGGCATGCGGGCATCGAGGAAGATCGCATCAAATTCAACTTCGCGCGCGACGGTAACAGCCTGTTCGCCATCGGCACACGCGGTCACCTCAACACCGTGCTGCGCGAGAAGCTCCTCCAGGTAGCTGCGACCAAGCCGATCATCGTCTGCGATGAGTACGCGGGCGCCGTTGGCACTGGGCAGCGGCAAGCTGGCGACCTGAGATTCAATTTGACTCACGTCACCGCCCAGATGAAAGGCCATTTGCGCGATGATGCGTGTTGCACTCACGTGTGCGGCCAGTGCGTAGCCGTTGGTGGCTGTCATGAGTTCCTGATGCAACCCGGTGTCGGCGGATGCGACCAAAATGATCGGTGTTGGCCAGCGGTCTTGCCACAGCTTGGTGAGTCTTGGTACGTCGCTGACGGAGGCTTCGAGAATAACGAAGTCTGCGTTTGGCACTTTGGCCGGTGTGGTCCACGCGAGCCACGGCTCGCTGGAGGCGACGACGATGTCGGCGGCTTTGAAACTTTGCGTCAAATGACTGTCCAGTGTTTCATCCGCCAGAGCCAGAGCGACGCGCTGGCCGTCAACTATGCCCAGGAAATCGAAGCTCAGGGCGTAGTTGGTCTTCAGAGGTAAATGCACCGCGAAGGAAGAGCCTTGTCCCACCTCGGACTGCAAAGAGATCTGACCGCCCATAACGTCGGTTAGTGCGCGTGCGATGGTGAGGCCAAGGCCGGCACCCCCGCCCATCTCGCGGCGCGATATATCGGTAAACGCGTCGAACAGCTTGCGCCGATCATCGCGGGAAATGCCGCGTCCGGTATCGCTGATGCGTAAAGTAAGAACGGCGTTGGTGTCGGTTTGACGCTCGGCATCGATGTACAACGTAACGCTGCCCTGATCGGTGAACTTTACGGCGTTGGTCAGGAAGTTAACGAGAATCTGGCGCACGCGCATCGGGTCGCCCACAAAGCACGCTGGTACATCGGGTGCGACCACTGTGCGTACGTCGAGATTTTTCTGGTACGCCGCCGGGGCAAGCATTTCGACCGACTGCTCCGCGATATGACGGATATCGAATTCCTGCGTCGCGAGTACCAGCTTGCCGGCCTCCAGGCGCGACAGACTCAAAATGTCTTCGATAATTTCTAGCAGTGTTCGCGCAGATTGACCAATGTGCTCGGCGTAGCCACGCTGCGCCGCATCCAGCGAGGTTGAATCCAGAAGCTGCGTGTAGCCCACAATCGAATTCATGGGCGTACGAATTTCGTGACTCATGTTGGCCAGAAAGTTCGATTTGGCGCGGGCATCTTCCACCGCGCGTTTGCGTGCCAGATCCAGCTCTACATTTTTGATCTCTACTTCTTCAAGCGTGGACTGCAGCTCGTCGGTGGTATGGCTGACCACTTCCCGCGTTTTATCTTGTGCATTTTGCAGTGCGTCGCCGGTGCGATTCACCGATTTTTCCAACAGGCCGAATCGTCCGTAGCCGTTCTCGGCGATGCGCGCTTCAAAATTGGACTGGCGATAGGTGTTCAACGCGCGCATCACTTCTTCAAGCGAGCGGCGCATTGAGAACACCGTGGGCCAAACGGCGATGCAAAATGCCACGGTAGCGGAGAGGGCAACCAGAATACTCAAGGAAAGTCCGCGCACCCAGATGCCAGACACGGGTCGCTGGGGCACGGCGATCCTCAAGCGCTCGCCCGCGCGGTTGCGTGCGTCCACCACGATGACCGATTCGCTCGGAAAATCCTCAGTGCCCGCGATTAAGGTGTCGTCGGCGTCGTAAAGCGCTACTTGCAAGATTCGCAGTGGATCGTCGCTGTCTTGTGTGAGCTGCTGCAGCCACATTGGGCGCTGTGGTACCGGAATGCGTTGGATTGTACGCGCCAGCACCGTGGCGCTGTGCTCGGCGGCCGCGACGTGTGTCTTGCGTAAATTCTGTACTTCCAGGGCGATCAGCAAAGCCCCCGTCAGAATGGGAACGCAGTACAGTACAAGAAGGGTTTGTACGAACAGGGCGGGACTGCCGAAAAGAGCGCGCATATTCGCTATGATAGCGCAGTTTTTTCCATGCACTAAGACAGTTGAGATCAAACGTGGCCAAACGCCGACCCTTTCGAGAATTCGAAGATATTGAAATAGTTGATATGACCCACGACGGGCGCGGTGTGGCGCGTGTGGAAGGCAAGGCCGTGTTTGTGGACGGAGCCCTGACCGGCGAACGGGTGCACGCCAAGGTGGTCAAGACCAAGCGCCGTTTCGATCTGGCGACAACGCTTGCGGTGCATGAGCCGAGCCCGGATCGGGTGGCACCGCGCTGCGCGGCGTTTGGGGTGTGCGGTGGCTGCGCGTTGCAGCATCAATCCGATGCGGCGCAGCGTGAGGCCAAGCTGGAAGCACTGCGCAGCGCTTTCGAGAAAATTGGGCGGGTGATGCCGCTGGAATGGCTGGATACCCTGAGCGCCTCCTCGTGGGGCTATCGGCGTCGGGCACGCCTCGGCGTGAAGCACGTCATCAAGAAAGGACGCGTATTGGTTGGCTTTCGCGAGCGCACCGCCCCCTATGTGGCCGACATGAATGCCTGTGAAGTGCTCGATCCACGCGTGGGGCATAAACTCACCGAACTTTCGGCAATGATCGAAACGCTCGAAATACACGCGCGCCTGCCGCAGATTGAAGTAGCGGTAAGCGACGACGTGGTCGCACTGGTGTTGCGCGTCTTGGACCCGCCGGGTGAGCAGGACATTGAGAAACTCAACGCGTTTGCCAGCGCCCACGACATGGATATTTATTTGCAGCCCGGCGGACTGGATACGGTCGCACCGTTGACGCAGGTGAGGCCGTTGCGCTACGCATTGCCAGCGTTCGAGCTGGAACTCGAATTTGAGCCCATCGACTTTATTCAGGTACACGGTGAGCTTAATCGCGCGATGGTGACGCAGGCGGTGGATCTGCTTGGGCCCACGTCTGAAGATCGAGTTCTTGATCTGTTTTGCGGGCTGGGGAATTTTTCATTGCCTTTGGCGCGGCGCGCCGGCTCGGTCAAAGGCATAGAAGGTGACCACGGCCTCACCGAACGCGCGCGTCAAAATGCGGAGCGCAACGGTTTGAGCAACACAGAATTTGGCGTGGCCGACTTATTCGCGGAGCCGAAAGACTTTGGCTTTGTGGGCGAAACCTACGATCTGGCGCTCATCGATCCACCGCGCACCGGCGCTGAGGCGGTGCTTGCGAGCGTTGCGGCGACGGGTGTGCGGCGCATCGTTTATGTGTCTTGTCATCCAGGCACGCTGGCACGAGACGCCGAAGCGCTGGTACACACGCACGGCTTTACGCTTTCCAAGGCCGGTATCATGGATATGTTTCCGCACACGGCACACGTCGAATCGATTGCCGTGTTTGACCGCGAGGTGTAGGCGATGGCCCCTTACGATCGGCTTGAGATTTGCATTGCGACGCAAACACTCTACGCGCAGTGCGACGGTCAACCGGATGAGACCTTCGCTGTGTCAACCGCCAAGGCGGGGGTGGGGCAGCAGCAGGGTAGTTGGCAAACGCCGCTGGGCCAGCACGTGGTGCGTGCTCGCATCGGTGCGAATGCGCCGCGCGGCGCGGTATTTGTTCGGCGCCGCGCAACGGGTGAGATTTGGTCTCCGGAGCTGCACACGCAGCATCCCGAGCGCGACTGGATTCTCACGCGAATTTTATGGCTCACGGGTTTGGAGCCCGGGCACAATCGCGGCGGCGACGTCGATACCCTGCGGCGCTACATTTACATTCACGGCACGCCCGATACCGAACCCATGCGCGAGCCGGCCTCGCACGGCTGCGTGCGCATGGAAAACGCCGATATCGAACGTCTGTTTGAACGCGTACCGGTGCGCTTGCCGGTGAATATCGTCGCGCGGCGCTAGTCCACCGCCACCACGTTGTCGTCGCTGTCGCGATCGATGTATTTATTGTAGGGATCGATTCCGGCAAACAGTGGCCGCTCATCGGTGACCATCACGATGGTTTGCTCGCCCGAAGTGACGGCCGAACGCTCCATACGAATGACGTTGGCTTCGCCAAACACGCCCAGTCCGGGTTTGGCCGTAAACAAACCCACATCGATGCTATCGCTCAAGTCGGCTTCGCTCTCGCGTCCTTCGCCATCGGCGTAGTATTTGGCAAGCTTAACCACCAACGAGGTTTCGAATTCGCCGCTGTCGAGTTCGCGCACGGTGGCCGAATCGGCCTTCAGATCGTAAACGGTAATTTTTTCCAGCGCGTCGACCACCAGTTGGCGCTCAGCGTCGTCGCGGGCCAGTGATTTGAAGCCGTTCACCAATTCGGTGGAGGAGGCGTAGGGCTGGCTTTTGAAGCGAAAACGATCCAGTAACCCGGCCAGCATCTTATTCACGCGCTGCTCGCCAAGACGATCCTGCAGCAGATACATCACCACAGCGCCTTTGCGATAATGAATGTAACCCTGATTTTCCACTCGGTTCAACGGCAGCTCTTCGATGGCCTCGCTGCCACGAGAATTGAGATAGCGATCGAGCTCGTACTTTAAGAAGCGACGGATTTTGTCCTCGCCGTACATGGATTTCATGACCATCAGCGCCGAGTATTGCGCCAGGGTTTCCACCAGAAGCGTACCGCCCTGCTGATTGGCGCTGATGAGCTGATGCGCCCAATATTGATGGCCAAACTCATGCGCCGTAACGTAGGTCACGTAGTCTATTTTCTCCGGATTGCTCGTGTCGGCAATAAAACCGATGCGTTCAGAGTAGGGCACCGTGCCGGCGAACGCTTGGGCGAACGACGCATAGCCCGGAAATTCAATGACGCGCGCGTAATCAAATTGATACGGACCGAAGTTCTGCTTGTAATACGCCAGCGAATTTTCGGTGGCCGTTAGCATCCGCTCCACGTTGAAATCGTGGCTTGGATGATAGTAGATCGAAATATCGACGCCGTCGGCGCTGCGTTGCGCCACGTCATAGCGCGCGGATTGCACCGAAAAGAACGCAAGAATCGGCGTTGTCGACACAAAGCGTGCAATGCGCCGGTCGCCCACAATGTCATCCGCCACGCGATTGCCCGGCGCAATGGGGGTTTGGTCGGCGCTGGTGCTCACGGTGATGTCGGAGGTTACCCAGTCCACATTGCCCACGTAGTTTTGCTCCGTCGCCGTGGCGTCTTCAAGCGGTGGCAGGCGCAGTTCGGATGGCAAGTCGTATTTGCGTCGCGTTACCCGGTCGGATAACAACCCGTTGCGGTTCATGCCAAGTTCCGGCGCAAATTCTTGATTGTTCAAGAACGTGCCGTTGAATACCAGACGGGTGTCGTTGCCGCGGGCTTTAAAGCCGCGTTGTTCACGCAGCGTCGAAAACCCGATGCGGCGCACTTCGTCTGTTTGCATGGGCTGGTCGAGTCGATAAATGCGATATCTCAACACCTCGTCGTGCATTTCGAGCGTGGCGTTTGGCACCTCGACCGACTGTACCTGCACGTTGGTGTCTGGAAAGCGAACATGCAGCACCTCGACCGGCGCGCCGGTATCGTTAATGATCGTCCCCTCGCCGCGGGCCGTCATGCGACGCTCCTGCGGGAAGATATCGATATTGAGTTTCATGTCTGTAAAAGAGGGTTGCTTGATTGTCTCGTATTGCAGGTACTTTTTTTCGTAGTCGGCGAGCTGTTCTTCCTGAAAATCGCTGGTGAGGTAGTCGTTGAGAACATTGGTGTTGTTGTAGATGTGCACGCCGCTGCCGGCGGCGACCACCGCGGCCACGCCGAGCAGCGCGCCGGCCGGGCCGATTAATCGGCGCGGTAGCTGGCGCAACACCGAGCGCATGGAGACGGCCGTGCCGCGACGCCATAACAGGTGTGCGAGGATCGCGAGCATGGCCGCAAACGCGCCCCAGTACAGGCGCACCCACCAGGCTCCCGCAGCGCTCACATCCGCGCCGTTGATGTCCGACAGCGGCACGCCGATGCCACGACCAAACAAATACAGCGGATGATTCAAATCAAGCAGGTTGAACGTGATGGTGGCCACCAGATAGAGCATCATGATGCCCCAGCCGATGTATTTGCTCGGACTCAATGCCTGCACAAACACCGACAGGATGGCGAGTGTCACCATCTCGACGGTCATGGGCAGCACGTACCAACTCATGTATTTGCCCAGCTCGAAATCGGTATAGCCGCGCATGGTTTGAACCAGCAGCGCGCCCATCATTGAGATCACCAGCGCGGCGAGCAGGACACCCACGACGGCAAGTGTTTTGGGCAGCATGAACGCCCAGTTCGGGACCGAAGTGGAGTCAACCAGCTCATGCATTTTTCGCTCGCGGTCGCGCCACACCAATTCGCCGCCGTAGAAAATAGCGATGATCAAAGGCACCAGCGTGAACGTGCCCTCAAGTATGCCAATCACGTAGAAGGTCATCGGATAGGCCGGCGTCCCATAGCTTTCGGTGACGAAAAACAGCGCCGCTACGGCATTGAACAGGCCGACAGCAATCAGGACAAAGAAGGCTGGACTGCGAAAGACCTGCTGCATTTCGAATCGACTGCGCGTGACCAGCCGCGGCCACCAGGCCTGTTGCAGACGGGCGGCGGGCAGCGTGTCGGTAAGTTCCGGGGTCTGTAGCGCCAGTTTCGCCGCCGTGCGCTGTTGCTTCTTAATCTGACGCGCTGACAGGCCGCGTTCTGCGAAGCTAAAACGCGAATACGCAAACGCCAACACCAGCAGCGAGAACACGATCCAGATCAGACGATTGACCATCAGCACGCCGAAAAACGGCGCCATGCTGGTATTGCTCTCGGACGCGGTCCAGTAGCGGGTGAGGTAATCGTAGGCCGCGCCGCCAAAAGGTTCGATATACGCGCTAATCAAAAGCCAGTCGGGACGAAACTCTGTGAGCGCGCTGAAAATTAGATACAGCACCAAAAAGATCACCACGCCGATGTAGCTGCTCATCATCGACCGCGTCATGGTCGCGACAGCGAAAAACAATGCTGAGGTGAGAAACAGTCCCGGTAGTGCAAGCAGGAAGTAGGCGTAAGCGTAATGCGATAAGCGGTTCGGCCCCAGCGTTTCAGGATCGATCCAGGGCATCAGCGAACCCAACCAAATAGCCAGGGGCACCACGGCAAACGCGAGCGCGGAGATGCCGAAGGCGCCGGTGAAGCGCCCGATCAGGTAGTCAAACTTGCTCACTCGCGTGGAGCGCACCATCGGACCAAAGCCGCTTTCGTCGTCGCGCACAATCACGTTGGCCACAAACGCGGTGGTCACGAACATAAAGAAAATGGTCAGAATAATGGTGGTCATGGCAAGCGCAGCGGGGCTGTTGGCGTGCACATTGCCACCGCCGCCGATGCTGATGTTCTCGGACGTGACGGCACCAAACGTCAGCAGGAAAAAGATCACCGACACAACCCAGAAAACCGGATTGCGCAGTTGATAGCGAAATTCGAAGGCAGCAATTTTTGCAAACATGTTGGGTCCTTCGGCTCAGGCCACTTTCGTTTCGTTGGCGGCCGCCTGACGCAGGGTCGCGAGCGTGGAGAAGTAGACGTCTTCGAGTCCACCATTGGCGGCCGTAAAGCCGTTGCCCGGATCATCCGCGCTAAGCACGTGGATAATGGTCGAGCCGGCAATCAGGCGCGTGGATATCACGTTGTGCTGCTCGTTGTGGGCCGCGAGCTCGTCGCGACGGATGGTTTTGGACCAAATGCTGCCACGGGTTTGTTCAATGAGTTCGAGCGGGGCGCCCTCGAGGCGAATCTGGCCACCGGCCAGCACCGCCATCCGCGGGCACAGGTCGGACACGTCGTCGACAATGTGGGTGGACAAGATGATGACCACGTTCTCACCAATTTCAGCCAGCAAATTCAAAAAGCGATTGCGCTCCTCGGGATCAAGACCGGCCGTGGGCTCATCCACGATGATCAGATCCGGATTGCCGATCAACGCCTGGGCCACGCCAAAGCGCTGGCGCATGCCGCCAGAAAAACCGGCGATGGCCTTTTTGCGTACGTCCCAAAGATTGGTTTGATTCAGCAGGGTCTCGACCGTGGTTTTGCGTTCACCTTTGGTTGCGATGCCTTTGAGCACGGCCATATGGTCGAGCATGTCGTAGGCGCTAACGCGTGGATACACGCCAAAGTCCTGCGGCAGATAGCCGAGCCGCTCGCGCAGACGTTCGGGTTGCGCCAGCACGTCGATGTCGTCGAACTGGATGCTGCCCTGAGTTGGGGTCTGCAGCGTGGCAATGGTGCGCATCAATGTGGATTTGCCGGCGCCGTTGGGGCCGAGCAGGCCAAACATGCCTTTGGGGATCGTCAGCGAGACATCGGTGAGTGCCTGCGTCCCGTTCGGATAGACGTGGGAGACGTTTTTTAAATCCAGCATGTGGCGATCCTTTGACTTGGCAGTTGGCAAAAGCGGCGTGACACTCTTAGATGCGACCACGCGGCCGAAAGTTGGAATGGACCCGGGCTTGCAGCCTGAGTCTGAGCTTGAAGCCGGGTCCGGGCCCGATTACCAGCGGCGTCAGGGCGCGCGCGACACCTGAATGATCACACCGAAGTAAGGGTGATCCAGATAATGCAGCTTGTTGAAGCGCACGCGGCGGCGCGTTTGGTTGAGTTCGACCATCTGGCCGTCCACATCAAAGGACAGGTTGGCGTCCAGGCGTAAAAAACGGCTGCGTGACAGCGTAATGCGACCGCTGACGCGCCCATCGCTGTCGCTGCCGGCCACGCCTTTGGCCGGCTGTTCCGCGGTGTCTTGCACGCTCTGACGCCAACCCAAATGGCCCAGAACGCGGAAGCGTGTGGCATTGGTCAGGCGCCGGGCCGTCTCGCCCAGCTGCAGTTCATCTGCGCCCAACAGCTCAAAATTGCCCAGGGGCAGCGGCTCGGGTGGCGCTGCAAGCGTGTCGTCCATGTCGGTGAACGTGCTGTCTGTAAAGAGGCTGTCGTCCAAATTAAAGCGCTCGCCGGCGGCGAAGGGCTCGTTGTGCGCGAGCAAAATCACCTCGACGTGATACATCGGTTCGTCGTCGGTGTCCTGCGCAAAGGCCAGCGGTGCACACACAAGTGCACTGCACAGGGCAATTAGAGCAGGGCGGAGCAGCAGGCGTTGAAGCAACATGGCGAACGTCTCAAATCAATATTGCAGGTCGATATTGGATGCGCCCCGGCGGGACGGACCTTATTGTAATGGGGCGATTGTAATGGATCGCTGCGGCGAGGTCACCGCGCGCCGGGCGGCCCACCGGCTAACGCGGCCAGCGTGTCGCGAATGAACTCAAATCGTTCGGCCGGCTCGTGGAGCGGGGCGGTGAAGCGCAAGGTTTGCGCCCCATCGAATTTGTACACCGAAGGCTCGTGCTGGATCAGCCCAATCAGGTGCGCCGGCTCGATGTCGGCGCGTGGATCGAACACGATGCGGCCGCGTTCGTCGGACGCCTCGAGCCGAGCGATGTTGAGCTTCGAGGCCATGATGCGCAGGTTGGCCAGTTCGAACAGCGCTTGCGCCTGATCGGGGATCAGGCCGAAGCGGTCAATCATCTCGACTTTGAGTTCGCGCAGGGCATCATCGTCGCTGGCACTGGCGATGCGTTTGTATTGCACCAGCCGCATGTGCACATCGGGCAGGTAGTCATCCGGGAAAAAGGCCGGCACATGCAGATCGATCTCGACGCCGCTGCTGGCCAGGCTAGACAGGTCGGGCTCGTCTCCGCTTTGCAATGATTTTACTGCACGATCAAGCAGTTCCATGTACATGTTAAAGCCGATTTCATGTATCTGACCGCTTTGTTCTTCGCCCAGAAGCTCGCCCGCGCCGCGAATTTCCAGATCGTGACTGGCCAGTGCAAAGCCGGCCCCAAGGTCTTCCAGCGATTCGATGGCCTCGAGACGTTTGACCGCATCGTCGGTCAGCGCCTTGGTGGGCGGTGCGATGAGATAGGCAAACGCGCTGCGATTCGAGCGACCCACACGGCCCCGCAACTGGTGCAGCTGCGCCAGCCCAAAGCGATCCGCCCGGTCAATAATGATGGTGTTGGCGGCCGGGCAATCGATGCCGCTTTCCACAATGGTGGTGCAGACCAGCATATTGAAGCGGCGATGGTAGAAATCGAGCATCACTTGCTCAAGATCGCGCTCGCGCATCTGGCCGTGACCAATTTCGATGCTCGCCTCAGGCACCAGTTCGGCGAGCTTGGCGGTTGTCTTTTCAATGGTTTGCACCGCATTGTGCACAAAGAAAATCTGGCCGCCGCGTTGAATTTCGCGCAAACAAGCCTCGCGGATAAGCGCGTCGTCCCAGGTGCTCACAAACGTCTTGATGGACAAACGTTCGGCCGGTGGCGTGGTGATCAGCGACAGGTCGCGCAGGCCGCCCATGGCCAGGTTCAGCGTGCGCGGAATCGGGGTTGCCGTCAGCGTGAGGATGTCCACTTCCGCGCGCAGGGCTTTGAGGCGCTCTTTATGCCGCACACCGAAGCGATGTTCTTCATCAATAATGACCAGCCCCAGATCTTTGAATTTGATATCGGGCTGGAGCAGTCGATGGGTGCCGACCACCACGTCCACTTGACCGGTTTCTACCTTGCGCAGGATTTCATTGGATTCCTTGCGTGAGCGGAAGCGCGAGAGCACCTCGATGTTCACGGGCCAGTCCGCAAAGCGATCGGCGAAAGTCTGGCCGTGCTGTTGAGCCAAAAGCGTGGTGGGCACCAGCATGACCACCTGCTTGCCGGCCTGCACGCCAACAAATGCGGCGCGTAGCGCAACTTCGGTTTTGCCAAAGCCCACGTCGCCGCAGACCAGGCGATCCATTGGCTTGAGCGAGGTCATGTCTTCGACAATCGCCTCGATCGCCAGCGCCTGATCGATCGTCGGTTCAAACGGGAAGCCAGCGGCAAATGCCTGATAGTCCTCGGGAGCGACTTTCAGGCTTTGGCCCACGCGCGCGGCGCGTTTGGCGTAGAGCTCGAGCAGTTCGGCCGCCACGTCACGGATTTTCTTCGCCGCCTTACGCCGCGCTTTTTCCCACTGATCGGAGCCTAGTCGATGCAGTGGCGCGCTGTCAGGCGCCGCGCCGGTGTAGCGCGAGATCAGATGCAGCGAGTGCACGGGCACGTAGAGCTTGTCGCCGTCGGCGTAGGTGAGCGTGAGGTATTCGGCGTCGGAGCCGCCGGCTTCGAGTTGGGTGAGTCCCTCGTAGCGACCCACGCCGTAGCCCTCGTGCACCACCGGCGCGCCAATACTCAGATCGGTGAGGTCGCGAATGATGGTTTGCGGATCGCGGGCCGCGCGCTGGCGTCGGGCCGTTTTGACCTTGCGCTGGAACAGCTGGTTTTCGGCGATGACCGCGAGTTTGTCGTCGGTAAGGTGCAGGCCTTCTTGCAGCGGCGCCACGGTGACGCCCAGCATCGGGCGTTTTTTCAGGAAATCCGGCCAGTCCGCGACTACCGTCGGCTTGAGCTGCTGATCGCGCAGCATGTCGAGGAGCGTCTCGCGTCGGCCCGGGGATTCGGCGACCAGCAGCAGCGCGCCGTCGAAATCGGTCACAAAGTCGCGCAGCTTCTCGGTGGGTGAGCGTGAGGTCGACTTAAGATTGAGATTCGGCGGTGCGGAGGTGGCAAAGGCGAAGGCCTGATCGTCCTCGCGGGTCGATTCAAAGCGCCCGAAGCGGATGAGTCGCTGCTGATCCAGCAGCTTGCGCAACTGGTCGGGGTGGGTGAACAGTTCTTCGGGCGTCAGGATAGGGCGTTCGGTGTCGTGGTCAAACTGCTCATGACGCTGCTCGACCGACTCCCAGGCCGCGTCGGCGGTGTCGCGCGCGTCCAGACTTTCGATGATCAGCGGGCTGTCGCCCAGGTAATCCATGAGTGTGCTGGTGGATTCGAAAAACAGTGGCAGGTAGTTCTCGACGCCGCCAGCCGCCGCGCCATCGGAGACATCGCGGTACACGCTGCTACGCGTAGGATCGCCTTCAAATCTCTTACGAAATTGCTGGCGAAACAATGCAATACCGTCTTCATCTAATGCAAATTCTCGAGCTGGAAGCAGGCTCAACTCATCGAGTTTCGCCGCGCTGCGCTGGGTTTTGACATCGAATTCACGCAGCGACTCGATCTCATCATCAAAGTAATCGAGCCGCACGGGTGCGTGAAAACCGGCTGGGAACAGATCGATGATTGCGCCGCGCACGGCAAACTCGCCGTGCTCCATCACCGTGGTGACGTGGCGGTAACCCGCGGCCGTGAGCTGCGCGCGCAGCTCGGCTGGGGCCAGCGTCTGACCGGTGTGCAGGCGCAGACTCCGCGCCCGCACAAACGCCACCGGTGGCAGATAGCGCAGCAGAGCACGAACGTCGGCCACCACAATATCGAGCTGACCGGCGGCAAGCGACGCCAGCGCGCGCAGGCGCTCGCCGATCAAATCCGGGTGGGGGGAGAATCGGTCGTAGGCGAGTGTGTCGACATCGGGAAACGTCGCCACTTTAAGATCAGGTCCAAAAAACGACAGAGCCGTGGCGAGCGCTTCGGTTTGCTCGGCACCGTCCGCGACGATAAGCGTTTGTGACGGATGCGCGCGCGCGGCACCGACCATGGTCAGTGCAGAGGCGGATCCGTATAAGCGGCCGAAGCGCAGCGCATGGCTGCGACCGCTGCGCTTGGGCAGCGGTGGCGAGAAGACATCTGTCAGCGTTTAGGTACCGAGTGGATGACGTGCTTGTATTCGAAGTAGACGATGAAGTTGCCGTACTCCCAGCGCGTGATCGGTGGATCGCCCACGGCCGCGCGTCGGGCGCTCGGCTCACCGTAGGTTTTTTCGACCTGGTTCATCGACATGCCGCGCGCGGGATAGGCCACGCGGGCTTCTGCCGAGCGGTCGGCACCTGGAACGGAAAGATTCTGAGCAGCAATGGGCAAGGTTAGTGCAGCGGCGAAAGCCATCGTCACTGTCAGTTTCTTGTTAGCCATTGGGTACTCCGCAGCCTTGTTGGAGAGCCACGTTAGCCTGACGTTGGGCGTGGATTCAAGACCTGTCTTTGTTGCTGCGCAGCAACACCGGGCTTACCCGTTGTTCTGGCGGGCACATACCGTTAGGGTGCCGCTCCATGAACTACGAAAGCGCACTCCAACGCGCTGTCCTCGTGCGCCGATACAAGCGCTTTTTGGCGGATGTGACGCTGCCCGATGGCACGACGCTCACGATGCATTGCCCGAACACCGGGTCAATGCTTGGCTGCGCTGATCCCGGTTCCGTCATTATGTATAGCCGCTCGAACAACCCGAAACGTAAATACGCGCACACTTTCGAGCAGGTCATTAGTGATGACGTCCGGGTGGGCGTGCATACCGGCCGCGCCAATGCGCTGGTCGCAGAGGCCATCGACAGCGGCGTATTGCGTGAACTCGCCGGATACACGCAGGTCCAACGTGAGGTGACGGTAGAAAAGGGCAGTCGCCTGGATTTTGTTTTGACTGCATGCGATCGCCCGCGCTGCTGCGTTGAGGTCAAAAACGTCAGCGCGGCGGTGGACAATGGCGTGGCGTTTTTCCCCGACGCGGTGAGCGAACGCGCGCGCAAGCATTTAGAAGTGTTGATGCGTCGCGTGGATGAGGGCGAACGTGCGGTGCTGGTGTTTTGCGTGCAGCGCGATGACGTGGTGTCCGTACGCCCGGCCGATGATATTGATCCGCAGTACGGTCGAACACTGCGCCGGGCCATCGACCACGGTGTGGAGGTGTGTGCCTGGGCGGCCCGGCTCAGCGACACCGCCGTAGAATTGTATCGTCAGGTGCCGGTGCTGACGCCACCGCTGGCGCAGGAGGTCGCGGCCAATGTCGGTTGAGTCGATGATTGCGCTGCGCTATCTGCGACCGCGCCGTGGGCAGTTTTTTGTCTCACTCATTACGTTTGCCTCGACCGCCGGCATTGCGCTGTGTGTGGCGGCGCTCATTATTATTATTTCCGTGATGAACGGCTTTGGCAACGAGCTGCGCGAGCGACTCGTGAGCCTGAGCGCGCACATCACCATTAACGGGCCCGAAGGCGCGTTGCAGGACTGGCCCGCGACGGTCGCGGCCGTGGTGGACGATGCCGATGTGATTTCGGCTGCGCCGTTTGCCGAGGGGCAGGGCATGATCGTAAATCGGTCGCGTCTGAACGGCACCATTATCAGCGGCGTATTGCCCGAGACTGAGGCCGAGGTTTCGCAACTGGAAGAGAGTCTGCTTGTGGGGCGTTTGTCCACGCTGCAGCCCGGCGCGCAGAACATTCTTCTGGACAGTCATTTGGCCTATCTGGTGGAAGCGTCACTGGGCGAGAAAGTCACCATCATGATTCCGCGCCCGGGGAAAAACGGCCGCTCGGTGGTGCCGCTGATGCGCCGCTTCACGGTAACCGGTATTTTCGATGCGGGGCTGCAGAGTGCGTCCGCGGCCCGTTCAGTGATGCACCTCGACGACGCCGTGGCGTTGTTTGGTTTGCAGGGCGAAGCCTCCGGCGTGCGCATCAAAGTGGCCGATCTGATGCAGGCGCCTACCGTGGGCGCACGACTGGCCGCGGCGCTGCCCGCCGATCTGAAGGTGGAAGACTGGACCACCCAGCAGTCGAGCTACTTCCGCGCGCTCAAAGTCGAAAAAGTGATGATGAGTTTGTTCCTTTTGCTGGCCGTAGGCGTGGCGGCGTTCAACATCAACGCCATGCTCATGATGGTGGTCAGTGACAAGCGCAACGACATCGCGGTGCTGCGCACGTTTGGTCTGTCGCCGTCGCGTGTCACGCGCATATTTTTAACCCAGGGCGCCGTGATCGCCGTGGTGGGCGTTGTCATTGGCGCAGTGATTGGCGTCGTGGGGGCCTTGAACGTGGAGGGCGCCGCGGCGTTTATGGAAACGCTGATGGGACGCAAGCTGTTTAATCCCGAGGTGTACTACGTCACTAATATTCCCTCCGAGATGCGCTGGTCCGAGGTGCTGATGATTTGCACGGCCAGTTTGCTACTGGCGCTTACCTCGACGCTATTTCCATCGCGTCGTGCGGCGGCCGTGGAGCCGGCCGAGGCGTTGCGCTATGAGTAATCTGGCGCGCGAGATTGGCTGGCGCTACGTGCACAGCGGCTCAAAACGTTCGTTTGTGTCGTTTATTTCCCGCGTGTCGATGTTGGGTATTGCGTTGGGCGTGGCGGTGCTGATTGTGGTGTTGTCGGTTATGAACGGTTTCGAGGCCGAATTGCGCCAGCGCATTCTGGCGCTGGCCGCGCACGCGAGCATTACCGGCGATGACAGCGAACCGCTGCTGCTGTGGCGGGCGACGCGGGAGACCGCGCTCGCGCATCCCGAGGTGGAAGACGTTGCGCCGTTTGTTGAAGACAAAGGCATGTTGGTGAACGGCGAGAAAGTGAGCGGCGTGCTGATTCGTGGCGTGGTGCCCGAGTACGAGCGCAACGTGGCACAAATCGAAACCTTAAGCGCCGCGTCGGGCAAACTGAAAGCCGGGGATTACGGCATTGTGCTGGGCGACCGGTTGGCCGACGAGCTTGGCTTGGCCGTGGGCGACAAAGTGCTGTTACTCATTTCTGAGGCCAAAGTGACGCCGGTGGGTTTAATTCCACGCATGCGTCGTTTCACAGTTATGGGCACGTTCAGCGTCGGGATGTATGAATTTGATCGCGGGCTGGCCTACGTGCACATGAGCGATGCGCAGCGCCTGTATCGCATGGGCGATGATGTCAGTGGCCTGCGCCTGCGTCTGAGCGACATGTTTGATGCCCCGCAAGTGTCGCTTGAGGTGGCACGCACGTTGAAGCGACAAAATTATTTGGTCACCGACTGGACTCGCACCCACGCCAATTTTTTCCACAGCGTGCGTCTGACCAAGTCGGTGTTATTTTTTATTCTGCTGCTGATCGTTGCCGTGGCGGCGTTTAATATTGTCTCGACGCTGGTGCTGGTGGTGCGCGAGAAGCGCAACGACATTGCCATTTTGCGCACGATGGGCGCCTCGCCGTGGCAGGTGCTGCGTGTGTTTGTCGTGCAGGGCATTGCGATCGGCCTGATTGGCACGCTGGGCGGTGTGATTTTGGGTGTGGCGCTGTCTTACGCGGTAGATCCGCTGCTGCGTTTTCTGGAATGGAGCAGTGGCATGCTGTTGCTCGATCCCAAGGTGTATTTGATTGACGATCTGCCCGCGCGGGTGGACGCCAAAGAGGTTTTTCTTGTGGCCATCATTGCTCTGATTCTCTCTGCGTGCTCCACGCTCTATCCGGCGCTCACCGCGGCACGGACCGAGCCTGCCAAGGCGTTACGTCATGACAGCTAATTCTGAAGTGATTCTGCGCTGCACGGCGCTTGGCAAAACGTTTACCGAAGGTGAACGCGAACTCACGGTGCTCGATCAGCTGGAGCTGGAAGTACGCCGCGGCGAAGCGCTGGCCATCGTGGGCGCATCGGGCGCGGGCAAGACCACGCTGCTGCAACTGCTCGGCGGTCTGGATACGCCCACCACGGGCAGTGTGCACCTGGGCGAACATGACATCAGCGGACTGGATGAAACCCGGCGCGGTCGTCTGCGCAATGAAATGCTGGGCTTCGTGTATCAGTTTCATCATTTGCTGCCAGAGTTTACGGCGCTTGAAAATGTGGCCATGCCGCTTTTGATTCGCGGCGGCGACAAAAAAGCGCACTTGAACAAAGCCAGCGCGATGCTGAGCGACGTTGGGTTGGCTGAACGTCTGGGGCACAAGCCCGCACAATTGTCCGGCGGTGAACGTCAGCGTGCTGCCGTGGCCCGGGCGATGGTGAGTGAGCCGGCACTAATTCTTGCTGACGAACCTACCGGTAATCTCGACGGCGCCACCGGGCAGCGAGTGTTCTCGCGCCTGCTTGAATTAAACAGCGCCGCTGCCACTGCGCTGGTGGTGGTGACGCACGATCATCGGATCGCACGGCAGATGGACCGCGTGCTACAGCTCGGCGGTGGCAAGCTGACCGAAATCACGCTGGATTAAACGGCGCCTCGAATTATCGGTCGTTAAGACCACATTGGCGTCTGGCTCCAGACGTTGTTGCATGACTAAATAGATCTTCTACCCAACGGTCACGGAGGACGCGGTGGTTGCGTACGCTGGTGCCATGGCCGGCGCCATGCTCAGCGTTTTGTTGTGGATGTCGGCGCCCGTCGTCACGACCGTTGCGGTCGGGCTGTTTCTTATCGTCGCGCTTTTGGCGCGCTGGTGGCGCGGACTGTTGGTGGCAGTCGCTGCGGCCCTCGGTGCATTGTGGGTGGCGCAGGCTACGCTCGCGACGCAAATAAAAACACCGCGTGTTGCCCGTGTGTTGGGCTGCGTGGTGAGTCCAGTGTGGTTACAGGATCGACGTATCCGATTTTCCATGCGCACGCTGCGCATAGATGGCAAGCGCGTGCGCAAGCGCCTATCGGTGAGCGCCTACGACGGCGTGCATGTGCCGCGTGCGGGAGACTGCTATGTGTGGCAGCTGAAGCTGCGGCCGCCGCGGGGATTACTCAATCACACCGGGGATGATTCCGAGCGGCGTGCTTTCGTACGCGGTATTGACGGCTATGCGACGGTTGACGCCAATGCCGCCGTGATCGCGGCCGGTACACGTTGGCAGAGCAGTGGTTTGCGCTGGCGTCTGAAACTCGCACGACGGATTCAATTTTTAAGCGGCGAGCAGGCGCCGTGGCCGTTGTTTGTGGCGCTCACCGTCGGTGAGCGCGGGCCCCTGCCAGAGCATTGGCGCGAGGTCATGCGCGATACCGGGACGGCACACCTGATGGCCATTTCGGGATTGCACGTGGGCCTACTGGCCGGCTTCGGTTTGGGTGTGGGGCGTTTTTTTCTGGCGCCTTTATTGCGGGCAGTGGGCGGCACGCGTTGGGCCATGTTTGCGCCGTGGGCCGCCGCGTTGCTGTGCGCAACGTTCTACGCCGCTCTGGCCGGTTTTGCGCTGCCAACGGTGCGTGCATTAATCATGCTGTGGGTGTTTGGTCTGGCGGCTTTGGCGCGACGCCAGGTGAGCATCGCGGACGGCTTGGCACTGGCGTTGATCGTGGCGCTGTTGATGTCGCCACGCGCGTTGTTGGATGCCGGTTTGTGGCTCAGCTTCGGCGCGGTGGCGGCGCTTATGACGCTGCGACTGCAGCTGCGTGAACGCGCGTGGCTCGCGCAGTGGGTAGCATTCGTCGGGCTGCTACCGTTCGTGGCCGTGTTCATTGGCCGGGTGTCGTGGGTGTCACCATTGGCCAATGCGGTCAGCGTGCCGCTGTTCGCGCTTGGTGTGGTGCCACTTACGCTCAGTGCCAGTACGTTGGTGTGGTTCGCGCCCGGTTTCGCCGTGCAGATGTACACCTTGGCAGGTGCCATGGCGCAGTGGCATTTTCGCTGGCTTGGCGACATGTCGCTGTGGCCCGGCGCCGGCAGCGCGATCCCGGATTGGACCATGTGGCACTTGACGCTGGCGAGTTTTGGCGTGTGCGCGCTGCTGCTGCGCATCGGGGGCGGTGGTGGTCGTGTCGTCGCGATGGCGGCGTGCCTGCCGCTTTTTTTGGCTCGTGCCCCAGCGCCTGCCTACGGGCAATTTGTCGTGGAGGTGCTGGATGTTGGGCAGGCGATGTCTGTGGTGGTGCGCACGCGTTCGCGCACGCTGGTCTATGACGCCGGAGCTCTGTGGCAGACCACCGATGCGGCACGGCGGATCGTCGTGCCGCAGCTCAACGCTCGCGGCATCTATCGGGTGGACCGTGTGGTGATCAGTCACGCGGATATGGATCATCGCGGCGGCGCCGCGACACTTGCACATACCTACCCTCGGGCGCGCTGGTGGTCGGGGGAGGTTCTGCGCCTTGGCATTGCGGCTCAACCCTGCGCGGGCGCCGCGTCGTGGCGCTGGGACGGCGTTGTGTTTTCGTTTATTCATCCCACCACGACGCATCCGTGGCACGGCAATAACGCGTCGTGCGTGTTGCTCATTCGAGGACGACATGGACGCGCGCTGATCACCGGTGATCTCGAGGCGCTTGGCGAGCTGTCCATGCTTTACGCGGGGCGTGTGCCCGCGGTGGATCTGGTGGTGGGGCAGCATCACGGCAGTGCCACCTCATCCACTGAAGCCTTCGTGCGGGCCACGCGGCCCATCAGCGTAATTTTCCCGACGGGCTACAACAATCGATGGTCATTGCCGCGCGTGGCGATACAGCGGCGCTGGCGCCGGGTGGGCGCACAGGTGTATCACACGGCCGCCGACGGCGCCGTGCGCTGCGTGTTCAATGGCGCGGTGAATAGTCCGGAGTTAAGCGCGGCGCGGCAAGCGCGACCGGCGCTGTGGCGCAGCGCCGCTGTGCCCTAAGGGTGGCCCGCATTTCGTGCTTGCAGGCGTCGTGGTAACCTGCGCGCATCTTATTGATTGCGGTCCAGATATGTTCGAAATCGTGAAAGCTGGCGGCTGGTTGATGCCGGCGCTGATCCTGTGTTCGGTGGTGGCGGTGACGATCATTGCCGAGCGTCTGTTCGCGCTGCGTCACACGCGTGTGCTGCCTGAGGGCATGGCGGCGAAAGTCTGGCAGTGGGTGGAGCAGGGTGAGCTCGACGAGCGCCACATTCGGGTGCTGCGCGAAAGCTCGCCGCTGGGTGTATTGCTGGCCACGGGTCTGGACCATCGTCATCGTGATCGCGACACCATCAAAGAGCGCATTGAAGATGCCGGTCGTCACGTCGTGCACGATCTGAGTCGCTTTCTCAATTCGCTGGGCACGATCGCGGCGATCACGCCGCTGTTGGGCCTGCTCGGTACGGTCGTAGGTATGATGAAAGTTTTCCACGACATCACTGAATTTGGCGTGGGTGATCCGGGTGCATTGGCCGGCGGTATATCGCAGGCACTCATTACCACCGCGGCCGGGCTTTTGGTCGCGATTCCGTCATTGATTGCGTATCGCTATCTGCGCGGGCGCGTCGATGCGCTCGTGATCGAAATGGAAAAAGACGCCACGCGTCTCATCGACACGCTGGTGGATAAACAGCCGCGCAAAATTCGTCGTGCCGTCGCGGTCGGCAAACCGGCAGCGACACCAGCGCCCACTCCGCCCGCCGCGGATGCCTGATCGGCGCGCTTAAGATGAAGCTCTCGCCGCAGGCCAACGAAGAGCCGGAAGTCAATCTCACGTCGCTCATCGACGTGGTGTTATTGCTGCTGGTGTTTTTTATGGTGTCCACCAGTTTTCAGCGAGAATCGGAATTGCGAATTGAACTGCCGCAAGCCGATGTGTCGGACGCGGCGACGCCGCCGGCCGATGCACTGGAAATCATGATTACCGCTCAGGGCGGCTATCTGGTGAATCAGGTCGCGCTTGTGAATGCGCGACCGCAAACGCTGCGCCAGGCCATTCGATCAGTGGTCGGTGATGACCGCGATTTACCGGTCACGCTGCGCGCTGATGCCAATGCCAAACATCAGTATGTGGTCACCGCGATGGACGTCGTGGGGCGGCTTGGCTTTGTAAACGTGAACATCGCCACCACCAATCAGGCACCCTGACCTTGGCTGAATCCAAGAGCGTCTATCGCCGTTTGCTGGGCTACTCCGCTCAGTATTGGCCGGTGTTCGTATTGGCCGCCATGGCGATGGTGGTGCAGGCCATTACCGTGACCGGCTTTGCGGCGTTGGTGGAGACACTGATTGACGGCACGTTTGTTGAGCGCGATCCGAAGGCCATCGCATTGATGCCGTGGGCGGTGCTGGCGCTGTTTGCTTTGCGCGGTATCGGTGGTTTTGTGTCGACCTACGGCATGGAATGGATCGGCCGGCGCGTGGTGACCACCTTGCGCAAAGAAATGTTCGACAAGCTGCTAGTGTTGCCGGTGTCATTTTTCGATCAGCGCGCCGGCGGGACGCTGCTGTCGATGTTTACCTACAACGCTGAGCAAGTGTCGGAGTCGGCGACCCGAGCTATTACCATTTTGATTCGCGACACCTTCACCTTTTTGGGTCTGGTGATTTGGATGTTGATTATCAGCCCGAGCTTGAGTGTGTTCATTCTTATGATCGGGCCGCCGGTGGCATTTTTGATCCGGGTGACGAGCCGACTGTTTCGTCGCTACAGCACGCGTATTCAAGATTCGATGGGCGATGTCACACGCATCGCCGAAGAAGCCGTGCGCGGTTTTCGCGAGATTCGTCTGTACGGCGGGCGCGACTACGAGACCGAACGCTTCGACCAGGAAAACCAGCACAACCGACGCGCTTACATGAAGCAGGTGTTGGTCAAAGCCATCAGTGTGCCCACGATTCAGCTCATCGCCGCCGCGGGTTTGGCAAGCATTATTTTTGTCGCGGCGCGCCCGAGCAGCGGCTTCTCACCAGGGCAGTTCGGCTCGTTTATTGCGGCCATGCTGCTTTTGATGGACCCGCTGAAACGTCTCACCGATATCAATGCGATCTTGCAGCGCGGTATCGCGGGTGCCGGCAGCATCTTCGAACTTCTGGACGAGGCCAGCGAAGTCGATACAGGTCAGCAACGGATTGATCGTGCGACGGGCCGGATTGAGTTTCGCAACGTGAGTTTTGCCTACGAGCAGGACAGCGAAGTGGTGCTGACCGACGTGAGCTTTGTGGCCGAGCCCGGCCAGACGGTGGCCTTTGTGGGGCGCTCGGGCAGTGGCAAATCCACCTTGGTGAATTTGCTGCCGCGTTTTTATGGCGCCACGCAGGGCGAGATTTTGCTCGACGACGCCAACGTGGCGCACTACCAACTCGCAGACTTGCGCGCGCAGATTGCCATGGTAAGTCAGCAGGTCACGTTGTTTAACGCCAGCGCGCGGCAAAATGTGGCCTACGGACAGCTTGCGGAGAATGACGAAAAGACACTCCGAGCGGCGCTTGATGCGGCTCATGCGAGCGATTTTGTTAACGACATGCCCGAGGGGCTGGAGTCCGAGCTTGGCGACAGCGGCGGACGTTTGTCGGGCGGCCAGCGTCAGCGTATTGCCATCGCGCGAGCGCTGCTAAAAAATGCGCCGGTGCTCATTCTGGACGAGGCGACGTCGGCGCTCGACAGCGAATCCGAACGCGCCATTCAAAACGCACTCACCGAGCTGATGCACAATCGCACCACGCTGGTTATTGCGCACCGTTTGTCCACGGTCGAAAACGCCGATCGTATTATTGTGATGGAACGCGGGCGCATCGTTGAGTCGGGCACGCACGCCGAACTGCTGGCGCTTGGCGGGCACTACGAATCACTGCATCGTCTCCAGTTTAACGACAGCTAATGTCGCTGCAGTCCTACCTCAACAGTGTGTGGTACGGCGATCGCGGCGGCCACTGGTTGCGGCCGTTGGCCGGTTTGTATGGCTGGGTCGTAAAACGTCGCTTGCGTGCCTTTCGCACCGGCCAACGCGCGGTCTATCGCGCGCCCGTGCCGGTGATTGTGATTGGCAATCACACCGTGGGCGGCACGGGTAAGACGCCTCTGGTCATTGAAATTGTTGAGCGACTGAAGCGGCGAGGTCATCAGCCGGCGGTTATTTCGCGTGGCTACGGCAGTACGATTACGGCGGACGCGGCGCGCACCGTAGATGCCACGTCGCGTGCTGCGGATGTCGGCGACGAACCACTTCTTATCTTTACGCGCACGCGAGTCCCGGTGGCGGTGTGCCCGAATCGTCGTTACGCCTGTGAGGCGGTGCTTGCGGCCGGGGCGACCGTCATTGTCGCGGACGATGGTCTGCAACATCTGGCTCTGGCGCGTGATGTTGAGATAGATGTTGTCGATGCCGTGCGCGGCTTTGGCAACGGGCGCTGTCTGCCCGCCGGACCGTTGCGCGTGCCGCCCGAGGCACTGTGGTCGACCGGCTTGCAGATTGCCAACGGCGGGTGCGACGGACATGCAATGTCGCTTGAGGGTCAGCATGCACGCCGTTTGGTCGACGGCGAATTGGTGCCCATGACCGAGTTTGACGGGCAACGCGTGCACGCGGTGGCGGGCATCGGTCATCCGGACCGATTTTTCTGCGCGTTGCGCGATCATGGACTTGAGGTAATCGAACATCCGCTGGACGATCACGCGGACGTGAGTCCATCACAAATTGAATTTGGCGACGACCTGCCGGTGCTCATGACCGAGAAAGATGCGGTAAAGCTGCCCGCAGCGCTTTGTGAGCGCTACTACAGCGTGCCGGTGAATGCGCGACTGTCGGCATCGGCAAGTGCCGCAGTCGATGCATTGCTCGACGGCTTGAGCGACAATACGAGACTATGAAACCGGCCTTACTGTCCATCCTGTCGTGCCCGCTGTGCAAGAGTTCGCTGCACTACGCGCGCGCCGATAACCTGCTTGTGTGCCGAGCCGAACGTCTGGCGTTTCCGGTGGAAGGCGACCGCCCGATTCTGTTGACCTCATCGGCACGATCGTTGTCCGTAGAAGAAACGGATCGATTAACACGTGCTGGAGGAGTCGCGGGTCGTGGCTGAGTTCCATGTGGTGATTCCAGCGCGCTATGCATCCACTCGCTTGCCGGGAAAACCATTGCGGCTGATTGGCCCGTATCTTTTGGTTGAGCATGTGTACCGTGCGGCTCTGAAAAGCGGCGCCGCGAGTGTGGTGGTGGCGACCGACGATGATCGTGTGCAAAGCGCCTGCGAGGCACGCGATATCGATGTCTGCATGACGGCGACCACGCACAAAAGCGGCACGGATCGATGCGCGGAAATTGCGGCGCTGCGTGGCTGGGATCCGGCGACGATTGTGGTCAACGTGCAAGGGGACGAACCACTGGTGCCACCCACGGCCATCGCATTGGTGGCCAATATTTTGGCCGATGCGGATATGGCGACGCTGGCCACACCCATCCGCTCCACGCGCGATCTTGAAGATCCGAATCGCGTCAAGGTGGTGTGCTCTGAGGCGGGTCGGGCGCTGTATTTTAGTCGCGCGCCAATTCCCTGGCGGCGAGATCGGGACGATCCGGCACTGCCGGTGTTTGCCGGTGCGCTGCATCACATCGGGTTGTACGCCTACAAAGTATCCACGCTGCAGAAGCTCACGGCCATGCCGCCGTGCGAGTTGGAAACGGTGGAGGCGCTCGAGCAACTCAGAGCACTGGTGCACGGTATGCAAATTCAGGTAGGTCAGCTGGACACGGCTCCCGGCCCCGGCGTGGATACCGAAGCGGATTTACTTGCCGTGACGCAGCTGTTGTCTGCCGGGAGTAATAAATGAATCAAGGCCAGAGGCCAAAACGGGTGTTGTTCGTGTGTATGGGCAACATTTGCCGTTCTCCGACTGCGGAAGGGGTTTTTATAAACGCGCTGGAGGAGGCCGGGCTTGCGTCGAACGTGCTAACGGATTCGGCGGGCACGCACGCCTACCATGTAAATGAACCACCGGATTCGCGCTCGCAGAAGGCGGCGAAAAAGCGCGGCGTCGATCTTTCGGCGCAGCGCGCGCGTCGAGTCGAGGACACGGATTTCGAGGAATTTGATTACATCGTGGCGATGGATCGCGACAATCTCGCCAATCTAAAAGCCCGCTGCCCCGAGCAACGACAACAGCGCCTGCATCTGTTTCTCGACTTCACCACTGAACATAACGGGCAGGATGTGCCCGATCCTTACTACGGTGGCCGCCGTGGTTTTGAGCGCGTGCTTGACCTGGTGGAAACCGCATCGGCTGGTCTGATTGAGCACCTTCAAAGTGACGCCAGAGCGCGTTAATTAAAGTTCCGCTGGCGAGAGCCGACAACCAATAGAGTACCCGCACGACATCCGCCACGACGTCGGCGGTCTTTTCGTTGGTCTGGAGTCAGTAGCCACGTGTTCAAAAAAATTCGCGAATCGCAGGCCCGTTGCACGGCGCTCGAGTCTGAGGTGGCCGCGCTAACTGCGCAGACCACGGAGTTAATCACGCAGCGCGACGCGGCGCGGCAGCAGGCCGCTGAGACCGAGAGTCAGGCCGCGCTTGCCGGCGCCATCGACAAAGCCGTGGCCCGTATTGAGTTTGGTCTGGATGGCACGATTTTGAGTGCCAATGCGGCTTTCCTGAATGCCGTGGGCTATCAGAAGCATGAAGTGATTGGTCAGCGTCATCGCATTTTTGTGAGTGCGCAGCATATGACCGACGAGCAATATGCGGAATTTTGGCAGCGGCTGCGTCAGGGCGAACATCACAATGGCCAGTATTGTCGTTTGCGCAAAGACGGCAGCGAGATCTGGATTCAGGCGACGTATACCCCCGTCCTCGATGCCGACCGACGTGTCGCGCGCGTCGTCAAAATCGCGACGGATATCACCGCACAAAAGCAGCATCAGGCGATGACCGATCGACTGTTGCGTGAAGCTAGGGATGTCATGGTGGGCCTGGCCGATGGCGACCTCACGCATCGTGTGGAGGGTGAGTACATTGGTGCGTTTGCAGAGTTGTCTGAGTCGATTAATCGCACGGTCGACAAATTCGGCGAAATAACGGCGGACATCCGCAATGTGGCCAAAAGCGTGGACGGTGGTGCGAACGCCATCTCCAGCGGCAATATGAATTTGAGTCAGCGCACGGAACAGCAGTCTGCAAGCTTGGCGCAGACCTCAGCGAACATGCAAACGATGACCCACACGGTCAGCGAAAATGCGGACAACGCACGCACGGCGAACCATCTGGCTATCTTGGCGCAGGACAAGGCCGAAGAGGGCGGCGGTGTTGTGGAAGAGGCGATTCAGGCCATGAACGACATCAACGAATCCAGCAAGAAAATCGGTGACATCATCGGTGTCATTGATGAGATCGCTTTTCAGACCAATTTGTTGGCACTGAACGCGGCGGTTGAGGCCGCTCGCGCGGGCGAGCACGGGCGCGGCTTTTCCGTGGTGGCCAGTGAAGTGCGAAGCCTGGCCGGACGCAGTGCGACGGCAGCGAAAGAAATTAAAGCGCTGATTCACGACAGTGGTATGAAAGTGAAACAGGGGACTCGTCTGGTTAATCAGTCTGGTTCAACGTTGGACGAGATCGTCAATGGCGTGAAAGAGGTGACCGATATTGTGGGTCAGATTGCCACGGCCAGTGAAGATCAGTCGACGGGTATCCGTGAGGTGAACGATGCGGTCCGTCATATGGATCAGCTAACGCAGCAGAATACGGCTTTGGTGGAGGAGGCCGCGGCCTCCAGCGAGACGTTGAGCGAACAGGCACGTCATCTTGGCCAGCTAACGGATTTTTTCACAACGGGTGAAGAGCCGTTGATGGACGCCAACGACTCTGCGCCGGAGGTTGCAAGTAAACCCGTTGTGGAACGCCGCTCGGCCGATCGGCCGTGGTCCGGAACACCGCCTAATGATCCGAGCAAAGACGCCGATCCCCCGGATATGCAGACTTATCAACCGCGGCATTCGACGGCGGCGAGTGGAGAATGGAACGAGTTTTAACGCAACGCCCGGCACAGCCAATGTGCCGGGCGTTTTCAATGGCGCTACTCGTCGCGACCCGGACCCGGGCGAGGTGAGCTCGGGCTGGACGAGAAAATAGTCTTGGTCGGCGCACTGCTAAACGCGGTGCTGACCGGTTTTGACTCAGGCTTTGACTCGGGCTTTGACTCGGGCTTGGCCGCCGGCTTGGGGGCCGGTTTCGACTCCGCCTTTGGTGCCGGCTTTGGCGCGGATGGTGCGCTTTGTGGCTTGGGCGCCGCAGCTTGTGACTGGCCCTCAGGCTTATTGTCGCGCGGTGCAGGTTTGCGCTCTGCAGATCCACTGGGTTTGGCGTCTGACGACTGCTGCGCTTTTGGTCCAGCAGGGCCGGGGCGTTTGGGGCCAGGCTGAGCGTCGCCGCGAGGCTTGTCAGCACCGCCGGCATTTTGCCCACCGCCGGCGTTCTGCGCACCGCCGGCGCTCTGCCCACCGCCGGCGCTCTGCCCACCGTTGTTATTGTTCTGCTGCTGCTGTTCATCGCCGCGAGCGTTTTGGTTGCGCCCGCCGCGCCGACCACGGCGGCGGCGGCCACCGCGACGCGAGCGACTCTTGGTCTGCTCTTCGCCGTTGCCGTTTTGCGCCTGTTTCTGCTCGTCCTGCTTCGGTGCATCCGTTTTTGCGGGGCCTTTGCGACCGCCGTCGTTCTGCGCGCGTGGCTTAGCCGGTTTTTGATTGTTGCGCGAACGGTTATTGCTGTTGCGCTGATCGTTGCCGCCACGGTTGTTTGGTGTGTTGCTGCGTCGTCCACCACGTCGGTTGTTACGGTTGGCATTGCTGCGACCGCCATCGTTGCGGCGCGTATTGCGTTGTGCCGCAGGCTTGGCCGGAGCGGGCGCTTGCTCTTGCGCGGCTGCGGCGGAGCCCTCTTCACCACCTTTAAAGATGCCGGTAAAGCGCTTCCACAGCGACGTGCCTTCTTCGCCGGTTGGTGCGACAGCGGCCGTTGCGCTCGGTGCGGCGGCTGCGGCCGGTGACGGCTTAGGGGCTGGGGTCGGTGGCGCGATGTCGCGCACAGCCGGCTGTTCCGGTGTTGGAATTTGTGGCGCTCGCGCGGGCGGTGCTTCTTCTTCGATATTGCTCGGCGCCGCGACATCGTAGCTGGCACCCTTGTTCTCTTTGAGTTCGATTTCGTCGTCGCGAACGCGTTTGATTTCGTAGTTGGGCGTTTCGAGATCGGCCGTTGGGGCAATGATCACTTCCAGACCGTCGCGCTGTTCCAGCGTATTAACGGCTTCGCGCTTCTCATTAAGAAGGTAAGAGGCGACGTTAATCGGCGCACTCACAATCACTTTGGCCGTGCGGTCCTTGCGTGCCTCTTCACCAATCAGTCGCAAAATAGCGAGTGACAAAGATTCAATATCGCGAATCGAGCCGTGGCCTTTGCAACGTGGGCAAACAATGGCGCTGGATTCACCGAGTGACGGACGCAGACGTTGACGCGACATTTCCAGTAAGCCAAAGCGGGAAATGCGGCCGATCTGAATGCGGGCACGGTCGGCTTTCACCGCATCGCGCAGGCGATTCTCAACTTCGCGCTGGTTGCGGCTCTGATTCATGTCGATGAAATCGATCACAATCAGGCCACCCATGTCGCGCAAGCGCAGCTGACGGGCGATCTCATCGGCCGCCTCAAGGTTCGTGTTGGTGGCCGTGGTCTCGATGTCCACGCCTTTGGTGGCGCGCGCGGAGTTAATGTCGATGGAGACCAGCGCTTCGGTCGGATCAATCACGATGCTGCCGCCGGAGGGCAGGTGCACCGTGTGGGCAAACGCCGATTCAATCTGGCTTTCAATCTGAAAGCGGGTAAACAGCGGCGTGGGCTCTTCGTAGCGTTTGAGCTTGCGCACGTTGTGCGGCATGGCCCGGTCCATAAACTTCATGGCCTCGCCAAAGGTGGCCTCATCATCAATGATGATTTCGCCCATGTCGTTGTTCAGATGATCGCGCAGCGCCCGAATGATGGCGTTGCTCTCCTGATAAATCAGGAACGGGGCAGGCTGGGCTGAAATGGCGCCCTCGATGGCGTTCCAAACGCCCATCAGATAGTCCATGTCCCACTTAAGCTCTTCAGTACTGCGCCCGACACCGGCGGTGCGCACGATCAGACCCATGCCGTCGGGAATCTCAAGCTCGGCCAGCGATTCACGCAGTTCGTTACGATCTGCGCCTTCAATGCGTCGGGATACGCCGCCTGCACGCGGGTTGTTGGGCATCAGGACGATAAAGCGCCCGGCCAGACTAATAAACGTGGTGAGTGCGGCGCCTTTATTGCCGCGTTCTTCCTTCTCCACCTGCACCACGATTTCCTGACCTTCACGCAGGACATCGCGGATATTGACCTTCTTGCCCGATTCAGGCGCATTGCGAAAGTACTCTCGCGAGATTTCTTTCAGCGGCAAAAAGCCGTGGCGCTCGGAGCCGTAGTTGACGAACGCGGCCTCAAGGCTCGGTTCGATGCGAGTGATTTTGCCAAGGTAGATGTTGGCTTTTTTCTGTTCGCGGGAAGGTACTTCGATATCGAGGTCAAAAAGACGTTGACCGTCGACCATGGCGACGCGTAGCTCTTCTGGCTGCGTCGCATTTACTAACATACGTTTCATTGTGATCCCTGTTATCTCAATCAACAGGGCCGCATAGACTAACCGTAAGTCGGTGGAGGTAGCTCAAACATCCCGTGGGGCTGCTCCTGACCAGCGGCGCCGCGCCAAAGCGCGTCTCGCCGAAAGAGTGGAACAACGATGGCCCGCAACCGATGCAACAGAGCAACGGGGGGCGACAAAAACTGATGTATGGGGCTGTGCACGAACGCGAACGTGTCGCGCACTCCGCAGCGCAATCCAGGCGCTGCCGACTGACGGATCTGAGCGACCCGATAAAAAACCGGTAAACGAATTCGCCACGCGCGCTGCACGGTTACCCGGAGCGTCATAAACGCCTGCAGGCTGCACAAGAGGAATTCGAGGGGAGCGCCATTCAAAGAAAGAAGAAAGCGCTTTATTTGTGTTAACACCCAAGTAATATAGCAATCCTAATTCGACAGATCAATGAGTTATGTGATCATGACGTCCAACGCAACAGACCGCCCAAAGGCCCGCCTGGTCACGGTTTCGGCCGATGAAGCCGGCCAGCGGCTCGACAATTTTCTGGGACGGTTTCTCAAAGGCGTGCCCAAGTCACGTTTGTACCGGGCGATCCGCAAAGGCGAGGTCCGGGTCAACAAGGGCCGAATCGCCCAAACCTATCGGGTCAAGGCCGACGACGTGGTCCGAATCCCCCCGATTGCCAGCGGCGAGCAGGTCAAAACGACGCCGTCGCGCTACGACTGGTCTGAGCACGTGCTCAGCGAAGATGCTCGCTTCCTCGTGATCGACAAACCTAGCGGGTGGGCGGTGCACGGTGGCAGCGGCGTGAGCGCCGGGGTCATCGAATCTCTGCGCGTCTTTTATGAGGATCGGCCGTATCTGGAGCTCGCCCATCGGCTGGATCGTTCCACCAGTGGTGTGCTCGTGGTGGCGAAAAAGCGCAGCGCTCTGCGCGCGCTTCACGCCGCGCTGCGCGAGGGTGAGGTGGCCAAAGAGTATTTGCTGCTGGTGTCCGGCGACTGGCAGCTTGGTGATCATTTGGTGGATGTGCCGCTGGACGTCAGTACCCGCCGCGGCGGCGAGCGCACGGTGCGCGTGGCGGCCGACGGATTGTCGGCGGCCACCCGGTTTTCACTGTGCGACACCTATGGCGATGTCAGTCTAATCCGCGCGCGGCCGGCCACCGGTCGCACCCATCAAATTCGCGTTCATGCGGCGCACGCGGGGCATCCGATCGTGGGCGATAACCGCTATGGCGATGCGGACGTGAATCGGCGCATGCAGCGCTTCGGGGCAAATCGTCTGTTTCTGCACTCAGCGTCGCTTGCCTTCGAACACCCGGAGGGGTTTCCGCGCCATTTTAGTTCGCCGTTGCCAGATGATCTGCGAGCGGTGATCGATCAGCTTGAGACGCGCGGTCGGCATCGCACGCCACGGTCGCTGGAGCGAGCGGCGCGTCAGGGCAAACGATAGCCCATCGTGCGCAGAGCGTGGCTGAGCCAGATGAGTGGCAGGCCAATGAGTCCGGTCGGGTCTTTGGCGTCGATTTGTTCGAACAGGGTGATACCGAGGCCTTCGGCTTTGAAGCTGCCCGCACAGTCCAGCGGTTGCTCGGCGGCCACGTAACGCTCGATTTCCTGATCCTCTAAATCGCGGAAGGCCACCCGCGTGACGTCCATGGTTGCGCATTTACGCGCGCCGTGTTGCACGCAAACGGCGGTAAGGAAGGTGACATCACGGCCCGACGCTCGACGCAGCTGAGCCACCGCCCGCTCCGGGCTGCCGGGTTTACCAATAATTTGGCCGTCAAACGTGGCCACTTGATCCGAGCCAATGACCACCGAATCTGGGTGACGATCGACGACATTGGCTGCTTTTAGCAGCGCAAGGCGTTGGACCAGCGCGGCGGGTGCTTCGCCTTCGAGCGGGGTTTCGTCGGCTGCGGGGGCCACGGCGTCGAAGGGCAGGCCCAGACGACGCAAAAGTTCGGCACGATAGCGCGAGGTAGAAGCAAGAATCAGCGGCGGAGCTTTGACAGGCATTTCCATACTCATTTATTATGGCCGGCTTATGTCTGTGGCACTGACCGACTCAATTGACCTAAAGCGCGAAGCGGCGCGCGGCCGGCACCTGACGCAGACGGTGAGTCTGGCGCAGCTGCCGCGACTTGTCGAGGCGTTTGGCTTGCCGGACGTTGCGCTTGAAGACGCGTCGCCGCTGGACTGCGATTTGGAATTGTCGTGCACCGAGGATGGAATGGTTCGGGTGCGGGGCGAGGTTGGCATTACGGCACGCTTGGTGTGTCAGCGTTGCCTCGGTAGTTACGACTATCCGTTGGCACTGAAGGTGGCTTGGCGCAGCGGCGCTTTGCCCCACGGCGATTTTGAATTGAATGATGAGCCCGTGCGGCTGATCGAGTGGGTTGAAGACGAGGTGCTGCTGGCACTGCCGTCCATTCCCAAACATGTGGACCGATCGCAGTGCGGTACGGGCACGCAGAAGTACATGACAGATTCGGAGGTGGAGAAGGTGCCCATGCGCACGCCCTTCGCCGATTTGAAAAACATGCTTGAGGCGAACAGCGACAGCGACGATTAAGCGCGTTGCACGACTCCGGCATCACGATTTAGAACAGATTCGTTTTTTTTAGGAGATACCACTCATGGCCGTTCAAAAAAGCCGTACCCCACCATCACGTCGCGGTATGCGCCGTAGCCACGATTCGCTGAAAGGCGCCACGCTGTCGATTGATCCGACCAGCGGCGAAACCCATCTGCGTCATCGGATTACGCCAGACGGTTTTTACCGCGGCAAAAAAGTGATCCAGACGCCTATGGATGACGACATCGAAGAATAATCGCGTAGGGGGCGCCCGCAGGCCCTGCCGCTATTGAAGAACGTCACCACCCTCACGGGTCGTGACGTTTTTTTATGGGGCAGGGGCTTTGACCACACCAGTGGCAGCCTGACGCGGGTGTCGGCTACACTGGCGCCAAAGGGCCACCGCGTCCCGCCAGAGTTGATTCTTTCGTGTATTCAAGAATTTTAGGCACCGGCCGTTTTTTGCCGGAAAAAGTACTGACCAATTTCGATCTGGAAAAGATGGTCGAAACCTCCGACGAATGGATTCGCTCGCGCACCGGCATCGAGCGCCGCCATGTGGTCAGCGATGGCCAGACCAACTGTGATCTGGCTGAGGGCGCTGCGCGCAAGGCCATGGAAGCGGCGGGCGTTGGGCCGGAGGACATCGATCTGGTGATCGTGGGTACGACCACGCCTGATCAGGTATTCCCGAACATGGGTTGCCTGCTGCAAGCGCGTCTCGATATTCACGGCTGTGCGGCGTTTAGTGTGGAGGCGGCGTGCACGGGGTTTTTGTACGCCCTGTCTTTGGCGGACAAGTTTGTTCGTTCCGGTGAGGCCAAGCGCGCGCTCGTGGTCGGCTGTGAAACGCTCACCTCAATGGTGGATTGGACGGATCGGGATACCTGCGTGCTATTTGGCGATGGCGCAGGGGCGGTGGTGCTGGGGCCGGACGAAGATGCCGGCATTCTGCGCACGCACATGCATGCCGATGGCAAATACAAAGATCTGTTGTACTTTCCCTCGGGCGTGTCGAAAGGTTTCAACGATTTGAAATCCGGTCTGGATCATATTCAGATGAAGGGCAACGAGGTGTTTCGTGTGGCGGTGAACACGCTGGGCCGAGTGGCGCGGGAAACGCTCGAGGCGGCCAACATCTCGCAGGAGGAGCTGGACTGGCTGGTGCCACATCAGGCCAATATTCGGATTATTTCGGCGACGGCGAAAAAGCTGGGTCTGCCGATGGAGAAGGTGATTTTGACGGTGCAGGATCATGGCAACACGTCGTCGGCGTCGGTGCCGATGGCTCTGGATGTGGCCGTGCGTGATGGCCGAATTCAAAGAGGTCAGTTGGTGCTAATGGAAGCCTTCGGCGGCGGCTTTACCTGGGGCAGCGCACTGATGCGCTTCTAGCTCTGGTTTAGCTTTGGCGCACCTGACGTTTCCACACGCTGTAAGGGTCCCAGGTTTCGCGGGGCGCTTCACTTTGCGTCTCAAGCGTGGTCGGCTGGCTGCTTTGGCCGGCTCGCACTTGCGCCGCCCACACGTTGAACGGTCGCCAGTCCGCTGACTCGTTTTCACCGCGCGCACTGGAACGCACGACATCCGTATCATTCATTTAAATACCCGATCTTGTTGTTTGCGGCGCGCAGGGCGCCACTTATGACGGTAATTCTAGTCGCCCGACAGTGACGTTGCTGTGATGAACGTCACAAATTTGATGAGAGAATACGCGAATAGAGGGTACAGCATTGTTAACTATGGTAATGCTGCGCCGCGATTAGCTAAGGCTTACGACTCAATCGCCGTTGCGATACCGTACAAACTGATCACAAGCCAAGCGGATTCGATGACGACTGCGGACAAATTGAAGTCGAAATACAGCGTAAATAAGATCAGCGCCGCACCGACGGCATTGAGCGCGCTGAACCGGCGTTGTCCTGCCCGCATACGTCCGGTTTGCAAACATGCGTAGGCGATCAAAATGAGTGCAACGCCCACCAGCCCAAAAAAATCCGTGACGCTCATATTCAATTGCATGGTCCGATTATTGACTTGCCGCAGCAAAAGCCGAATTGTAGCCCACCATAGGGAGGGCAACGATTGTCGAGATTGACGGGACCGATGATCCTTGGCATCGGTGGACTAATTTTTGTGTTGTACGTCGCGCTTTGGTGCGTGCCGCGCACCGTCGATCGTGTCGAGACGGATATTCTCGCGCGCAGTTCGGCCGTGGTGGCGAGTAGCCGCGGTGACATCGAAGTAAGCGTGGATGGTCAGCGCGTGACGCTGGCCGGTTCCGTGTTGAGCGAGAGTGCCCGTCAAGTGGTCGTGCGCAGTGTCTCTGCGCTGTCGGGCGTCGCAGAGGTGATCGATTCCCTGCAGGTGGCGCAAGCCAATCCCGTTGTCGTGGCAAGACCTGCGGCCTATCGTTTCGAGGCGCGCTTCCAGACAGATCAAGTGGTGCTGACCGGTTTTGTGCCGAGTGACGGCGTGCGCGCCAGTATTGTTGGGCATGCGCGGCGTCGCTTCGCGTCGGCGCGTGTGATCGATCAGCTTAGTGGTGGCGACGGTGCACCGCAGGGCTTTGGCGAATTTGTCAAAGACGGTATTACCCAGCTTGGGCGTCTCGATCGTGGTGTCTTTCGCTTCGACGGTAGACGGGCGGTGTTGGAGGGTGTGGCCCCCGAGCCGGATGCACGTCAGTCCATCGAAGCGGCACTTGCTCGCCTGGGTCGGGGTGCGTTTGCGGTGAGCGCGCAGGTCAGTGTGCGACCGGCGACGGACGCGCGACGAGCCGGATGTCAAAGCCAATATGATCGCGCATTGCGCGGCCAGACGGTGAGCTTTGCGACCAGCAGTGCCACCATCAGCGCCGACAGCTTTCCGCTGTTGGACGAGCTTGCCGGAGCCGCGAAAAGTTGTGCCGACGTGCGGGTGGGCGTACACGGACACACCGATTCGATGGGCGATCCGCAGTTCAATCTTAATTTGTCACAGCAGCGCGCTCAGGCGGTGGTGGATTATTTAATTGACGAGGGCGTACCGCGTGCGAATCTCCGTGCACGAGGGTTTGGTGCCAGCGAACCGCGCGAGTCGAACGACACGCGCGCCGGGCGCGCGGCCAATCGTCGGATAGAATTTATTGTATTGAATAGGGACGCCGGCGAGCCTGGCGCTGTACCTTAGGCTGAAAACGTGATGTATCTGATATCGAAAATTGTGCTGTGTCTGCTGATCGCCTTTGCGTTTGGCTTTGGACTGGCGTGGCTGTTGTGGCACATGACGACGCGCCGGCGCGACGCAGAAATGAACTCCGTGTGGCAGCGTCGCTTTGGTGACCTGCAGCGCGAGCGTGACACGACGGTGGCCAAAATTCGTCACGAACTCGATGATCAGCGTCAGCAAATTCCAACGCTGGAATCCTCGCTGCGCGAGCGTAGCGACCTGATTGCAGAGCTCGAATCGAATCTGATTGAGTGGCGTGAAAAAGTACCCGGCGTGCAGTCCCGTTTGGAAGCGAGCGAGTCTGAGAAAGATCGACTCACGGCCGACAACGCGCGCCTGCAAGAGCGACTTGGCGCCATCGAGGCGCAGCATCGGGCCAGCAGCACGGACGATTCCAAGCAACGCGAGGCGCTGGCTGACTGGCAACGCAAATATGAAGCCTGCGCCAAGCGCGCGCGTGAGGCCGAGGCCAAGGCTGAGCAAAGCGAGCTCACGGCGCGGGATATTGCGCAGGAACTCGACGCCAGTCTCGTGGCGCAAAAGGCCAATGCGGCCAAGGCGCTGGAAGAACGCGACGCGCGCATCCGCGAATTGGACGAGCAGCTCGCTGCGGCACGCAAGCAGGGCGCTAGCCCGGCGCCGAGACCTTCAGGCGTAAAGCCTGACGGACTGCTCGAGCAGCGGCCCGCTGCAGAGCCGGTGGATGATTTGAAAAAAATTCGCGGTGTCGGGCCGGTACTGGAGAAAACGCTCAACGAATTGGGGATCTATTTTTTCCGGCAGATTGCCGCGTTTGATGATGATCACATTGACTGGGTGGCCGACCACATCAACACCTTTGGTGGCCGTATCAAGCGTGATCAGTGGGTGGAGCAGGCGACGGAGTTTGCGACGCGTCCCGACTAGTTAGCCGATGACTGTTTGCTTTCGGTGATATCCACAATAAAACCGCGGATGCGTTGCGCCACGCCATCATCGGCGCGCACCACGTTCACAATATTGCGCAGCCAGCGCACCCGACCGTCCACATCGTACATGCGAAATTCGTGATCGAAATTTTGCAGCCGGCGCGTGTTGCGATTGATCATATCCAGCGTCCTGCGTCGATCATCCGGATGCAAACGATCGACCCAGAAATTCTTGCTCAGCCACAAACTGGGTGCGTAGCCGATGACATCTTCAACGAGCCTGCCAATGAAGGTGATGCGCAGCGTCGCCGGATCGGCCTCCCACGGAATCATGCGCATGGCGTCGGCCAACTCGTTGAAGCGATCTTCACTTGCCTGCAGTGCGGCCGCCGTGCGCTGTTGGGCCTGCTCCGCGTGCACGATCGAGGTCACGTCGTGCAAAATTAGCATGGTGCAGTGTTCTTCCAGCTGCTCCACATCCCCGGCCACAATAATCTCGAGAAAGCGTTTTTCATCGCCGAGCACGCGCAAAATGCGCTGTTCGGTATCGGGTGTCGTGTCGGCGTCTTCGGTCTGGCGCAGGAGCTTGCGCAATTTCTTTTGTTCAAACACCGGAAAGAATTCGTAAATCGGGCGATTGATCATTTTGCCGGTCGCGAGACCGAGCAGGTCGCGCGCTTGCGCGTTTAGCGTGCGGACATCACCGGCGAGACTGATTGTCAGGATGCCAATCGGCGCACGTTCAAGCAGACGAGTCAGGTGATCGCTGATGTCGCCCGATTCGCCGTTTTTGCCACCGTCGTCGCGGCTGGTTTTGTCCTGATCCGCCCGCACGCGCCGATGCGCGCGTTTCACCGCGCGGCGCACCGCATCGGGCAAATCCTGCAAATGCTGGCTGGGCCAAATCGTGACCTCATCCGTATTGTCGCTTTGGATTTCGGCCTGACGTTTCAGCGCGTCAACGTTGCGCAATTCGGCCAGCAAAATCACCTGCAGACAGCGCAGCGATTTGCGTACGGTGAGTGCAATGTTGAGTGCGGCTTCGAAGTCCTGACCGACGATCAATACGTCAACGTGCAGCGATCCGAGGCCCAGCGCCGAGACCAAAGGTTCGTGCGAGGCGAAGTGCTCAAACTGGTAACCGGTTTTTAGGTGCGCGGTTACGGCCTGCGTGGTGCGCTCGTCCACGGCCAGAAACGCGACCGTCCCACGCTGCGGCTCGAGCGCGGCAATTTTTGCTGATTTCCCCATGAGGACGCGCAGTATTACCACAACCGCTGCGTATTGCCATTAGGGTTTGTAGCCGGGAAACGTAAGAACTTGAATTTAATAGCGCTTATGCTTGATTGACATAAGCGTCAAGTGGACGCACGGCGCGCGGATGTGCAATAGTTTCGCATCGGGTCAATGAACCCGAACGAAAAACGGCGGCCTGTGCGCCGATAAAACAAAACAAAAAACCGCCATCGTCGGCTTCAGCAAAACGCTACGGCCGCGGTCGCTATTTGGGAGACAAGCATGTTGAATGCTCTTCAGGGGCGTGCTCACCGCGCGCTGATTCTCGCTGCGGCCATGGCCGTTGCACCACTCGCCTCGGCGGTTTCATTTTCAAACGTCTATTCGTTTGGCGACAGTTTGTCGGATACCGGCAACATTAGTTTCGTCACCGGTTTCCCGCAGTCACCCTACACACCGGGTCGATTCACCAGCAATTTCCAGGACGGAACCGCAGGCCGAGTTTGGGTTGAGTATGTATCCGAGCACTTCGGTGGCTCGTCGGTGAATTCGCTGTCGGGCGGCACCAACTACGCATGGGGCGGTGCGCGCACGGGACCGGACAATGCCGGTCTGCCGCCAAGCCTGCTCGATCAGCACAATTTTTTCCTCGACGATGTTGACGGTGCCGCGGACCCAGACGCTCTGTACACCGTGTTTGGCGGTGGCAATGACGTGCGCGATGCCGACACCGGTTCTTCCGTCGCGAACGTGACCTCCATCATCAGCAATCTGGCGGACGCTGGTGCGCGTTACTTCGTTGTGCCCACACTGCCCAATATCGGTTTGACCCCCGAAGCTCTGGCGGGTGAAGCACCGGGCGGCTCGAGTGAAGAGCTGTCGGCCATCACGCAAACGTTCAACTCGGATCTCGCGGCAGCTCTGGATGACCTGGAAGCGACGCGCGATATCACGATCGTGCGTTTTGATATTTTCAGTCTGTTTAGTGATGTCATCAATGATCCGGCTGCTTTTGGTCTGGAGAACGTGAACGAGGCGTGCTTTGGCGGCAATCTTGGTGTGGGCGGCGACGGTTCGCTGTGCGCGGACGTCGACAGCTATCTGTTCTTCGACGGCATCCACCCAACGGCGGCTGGCCATGCGATCGTCGGGGCTTACGCCATTGATGCCATTGAGGCCGCACTCGTACCGCTGCCAGCGGCACTGCCGATGTTCTTGGCAGCCCTTGGTGCGTTGGGTGTGGCACGTCGTCGTGCCTGATCAGAAGAAATACTAAGTGATAAAAAAGCCCGCTCGAAGCGGGCTTTTTTTTGTCCGTAGTCGCTACGGATTTAGTGCACTCGGGCCCGGCGGTGCAAAGAAGCGCTGCCGCAGGATGCCTAAGTCGATGACATTGACTACGCCGTCGCCATCAAAGTCGGCGTCCTGTACGCCACTTTCGAAAAACGCCAGGCGGAACAGGCCCAGATCGATTGCGTTTACGATGCCGTCGTTGTTTAAGTCGGCATCGCAGGCGTTACCAAAGCCGTCGCCGTTGGTGTCGAGCTGAGTGTCGTTGGCAATAAGCGTGCAGCTGTCGCAGGCGTCGCCCACACCGTCCTGATCCGTGTCTGTTTGTGCCGCGTTTGCCACAGCCGGGCAGTTGTCGCTCGCGTTACGCAGACCATCGCGGTCACGATCCAGCCCGATGCGCTGCCCGCTGCCCGGTGGCACAGCCGTAAGCGTGAGCGCGTCGCCGGGGCCGTCGATGGACGCCAGCAGAGCCGTAGGAGAAATGGCCACGCCGCCGTCGGTGTCCGGGTCGAAATTACCGGCGGCGTTCAGAGCGTAGTTCACCTGTTCGCCGTCGAGTGTGCCGCTGACCACAAGATCGGCTTCGGTCACGGTGCCGCCGAGAATTTGTGAGACGAACGGTGTGGTGCCGCGTGTCAGCAAAAGCTGTGCACGTGTCTGCACATCCGTCACGTTCGCCGCGGTCGCGGTGATCTGCTGTCCGACGATGGGCGCCAAATCGGTATCAAATGCCATCATGAACGCCTCCATATCGACACGCGCTTGTTGATCAGGGAAGCCGACCTCGTTGCCAAAGGCGGCCTGGAAAACGGTGGCATTGAAAAATCGGAACAGTGTATCGGTGCTGCCATCGTGCAAAAAGCCCGTGCCGCGAATCTGATCGCCCATATGCGGCGAGCCGATGTTGCTGAAAAACTCGACCTGCGGCATGCCGAACATGCCCACCTTCTGATACATGTTGCGCAGGTGTGGCACTTTCATGATCTGCGCTTCATTTTCGAAACTCGCGCGGGTGTTGGTGCCGAAAAAGCCCTGCGCAGGATCGAGACCGTGACAGCCGTTGCAGGTGAAGCCATCCTGATTGCCGGTAAAGTCGAACGGCGTGCCGTCAGAGCGTCGGTCGCTCAGGTAAAAATCGCGTCCCGCCTGTTCCGAGGCGGTAAGACTGTTGTCCAGCGCGCGAACGGGGTTGGGCGGCAGTGCCATCGACAGCGCAAAATTGGTGAACGCCATCATCTGGGTTTCGGTGAGAACGTCGTTGCGACCCAGTAGACCCTCGAAGGCAACATTGAAATTCATAAACGAAATGAACGCATCGTTGGGGTCGGTTCCAAACGTGCCCACGGCGCGATCGCCGCGCCAGTGCATCGCGCCGGAGTTGCTCATGCCACGCAGCGTTTGGGTGGTCATCGGGCCTTTCATCGGGTGCAGTTGATCCGCGCGACCCGTACCGTTAATCGTGGGGGAATCGGCGAAAAATTCCAGATTAATAATGTTTGGATTGTCGATCACTTCGCCATCCGGGTCGCCTAAGTCCCACGACAAGCCATCCAGGTCGCCAAAAATATGGCAGGAGGCACACGAGGCTTCACCGTTCGATGAGCTTAAATTCGCGTCGTATAAAAACTTGCGCCCCTCGACCACGGCCGCGGGTTCGGGGGAGGGCATCGTACGGTGCCACAGCTCAGAACCGCTTTGGGTGTCGATCACCGACAGGCCATTGTCAAAACGCGTGAGTGCATACAAGCGCGTCCCGTCAGCGCTTAGCGCGAGTCCCGCCGGGCCGCCGCCGCTTACATCAATGTAGTCGCTGCTGCTGCTGGTCGGATCAAAACTGTCGTCGTCCAGTTCGGTGGTTGCCAGACGTCCGATACGCGAGGAGCCAAACGCGGCGATGTACAGCGTGTCGCCGCTGGGCGAGAACAACAGATCGGTTGGCGTCGCCAGCGAGTGCACGCTGGTACCGGCCGGTGCCGGTGTCTGGCTGTAATCGATATGTTTGTTCAGATGACGGGGCGTGACGTTGTCGCCGTCAAGAATGGTGACGCGTGCCTGATGAAGATTGCCCTGCACCGTGCTGCCGCCCGTGGTGCCCGATCCTTCGAAACGCGTCAGGTTTTTTGCTTCGGTGTTTGTGACGTACACCGCGCCCGTGGTCGGGTGGGTGGCCATATTGAACAGCACGGTGCCAACACCGCGGTAGTCGCTCGTCACGCTTAGCGTCGCGGCATCAATCCTGAACACATCCTGATCAGGGAGCGAAAACCGGATGCCGTTGCTCCAGTTGCGGGCCTGCTCGTCGCGCCATTGCCCTGAAGCGACGTCCTGCTGCACGATCAGGCCGGTTTCCGGGGCCGGGTCGCCGTGGACATCCGCCGACGGGCCGGGCAGTCCGCCTGGCAATTGGCCGCCGGCCAGACCACCGGGTGACTGCAAGCCATCACCATTGCACGGCGCGTCACTAAAGCCGTTGCAGACGGCACCCTCGGGTACGACCGCCGTGCGGTTGCCGGAGAAAAACACGCCGGCGTACACGGTGCTGCCGTCCGGGCTGGTGGCCAGCGCACGCGGTGTGTCGCCGAACAACTCGAGGATGCGCAGCGGGATACCGCCCACGCCACCGCCGGGGTTCGTAGCATCAAAGACCCACACATCGGCACGGCCAATACCTGGTGTGGTGAGCTGTGGATCACCGGCGCCGACGACTGCCACAAGATCCGGATGCGTGCGCTGTTGGCCGCGATGCGCAGTGGTAATGAACGCCCGCGAATCACCAAGACCGGCGAACACAATGCCGCGCGGTTCGTCGCCGACAAGCAGCGTGCGTGACACGAACGGTGCGTCGTTCAATTGCACGATGCTGACGCTGTCGGACAAGTGATTGACGACCCATGCTTCGTTGCCACGCACGGCTACCGCAACGGGTTCGAGGCCAACCAAAACAGAATGACGATGCACCAGACCATTGGCGCGCACGTCATAAATTTCGAGCCGGTTGTCGGGCGTATTCAAGGCCAGTAACTGCGAGCCGTCCGCCGTTAACTGCAGCGGCGTCACGGGGCCGGATTCGAAGTGGACGAAGTCGGTCTGGGCGCTGGCGGAGAATGCGCCTGCGATCGCGCAAAGTGACAGAATCAGGGGCGGGAAATTCGGTGACTTCACCATAATGCAGCCTCGATAAAGTGGATAAATTGTCGCGAGTTAACGCGTTTTAAGTCTTGTTTTGCCCGAGTATAGCGCGCTGCTGGGGGCCAATTGCCAGAACATGTGCGTCAACGCGTCGCCGGGGTTACAATAAAGCCATGGCTCGATCTCAGGACACCCCCGCGCAGGATGATGACGCGCACACCATGATCACCCATGTGGGCGATCTGGCGAACGTGGAGGGCACCAGTGCGCCTTATTTGAGTATCGTGCACCCGCGCGACGCCATCATTTCATTTGAGTTAAATGAAAATGGTTTAACGCTGGGTCGCGGTATGGAGTGCGACGTGCAGTTGCCGGCGGCTGCTATTTCGCGACGCCATTGCAAGGTCAGCTGTGTTGGGCAGAGCATTGTGGTCGAAGACCTGGCCTCCACCAACGGCACGTATCTGGATAATCAGCGTGTTGATCGGGCGTTCATTACGCCGAGCAATCAGCTACGCATCGGTCCGTTTTTGTTGAAGCTTGAATACAAAGGCTTCATGGAAATTCGCGCGCAGAATCAGTTGCTCGAAGCAGCGCGCATTGATGCCGTTACCGGTATCTCAAATCGCGGCTGGTTTGTGGCCCAGTCGGCGCGTCTGCTGGCCGGTATGAAAGATCCTGCCAATTCGCTTACCGCGGTGATGGTGGACATCGATCGCTTCAAAAATGTGAACGACCAGTTCGGACACGCGGCAGGTGACGCGGTACTGGCCGGCGTTGCGCGCATACTTGAGCAGGAAAAACACGACAATCATCTGCTTGGCCGCTTCGGGGGCGAAGAGTTTGTCATGATGATGCCGGATATTGATCATCAAGAGGCTTTTATCCTGTGCGATCGGGCGCGCGAGCAGATCGCCAAAGCCAATTTCAAATTTGAGGGCTTAAGCCTGAGTGTGAATGTGTCGGTCGGTATGGCCACGCGCACGCAGGGCGAAATTGTGAGTCTCGACGGGCTGATCAGCGAAGCGGATGCGGCGATGTATCGAGCCAAACGCCTCGGGCGCAATCGCGTCTGCTTCTAGCCCGTTTTTAAGCCGTTTTTGGCGCCAACGGTGGCGCGAAAAACTCCGCCATCGGCCGTGGCTCGGCCAGATAAAACCCCTGCGCATAGTCCACGCCCATCTCGCGTAAACGCTTCACGGCGTCCTGGTCTTCCACGTATTCCGCCACGGTGAGCTTGTTCATCGCATGGGCGATGTCGTTGATGGAGCCCACCAGCGCCCGGTCAATGGGGTCGTGCGCCATGTTGCGCACGAACATGCCGTCAATTTTAACGACGTCGACGGCTAGTGATTTGAGGTAAGCAAACGACGACACGCCACTGCCAAAATCATCGAGCGCGAAGCGGCAACCCAGCGCCTTGATGGCCGCGATAAATTCCGTTGCCACGTCTAGGTTGGCAATCACGCCGGTCTCGGTAATCTCAAAACACAACTGTTTTGCCAGCGGATTGTTTTGTCCTATGCGCCGTTCCAGACGCTCGCGAAATTCGACATCGGTCAGCGATTGGCTGGATAGATTGATGCAGCACATGTCGAGATCCAACGCCGCGTGCGGGTTGGATTCAAAGAAACGCAGGACGTGATCGCACACCCAGCTGTCGATGCGCACGGCGAGCTGATAGTTTTCTGCTGCGCGCAGGAATTCGTCGGGGCGCACGAACGAATGTTGCTCGTCGTCGGGCAGTCGCAGCAGTACTTCAAGAGCGCGGCCACGATCGCGCGTGAGCCCGCGTATGGGCTGGCAGAACAGCTGGAACTGGTCGTAGTCCACGGCGCTTTGCAGGCGCGATACCCACGCCATTTCGTCCTGGCGACGAACAATCTCCTGATTGTCAGCCTGATACAGCACAATCCGATTGCGACCCTGATCCTTGGCCGTAAAACACGCCGAATCGGCGAATGACAGCAGCTGCTGTTGGGTGCCTTCGGTGCGCGTCAAATCCACCACACCAATGCTGGTGGTGACACGGAACGACTGGTCGGCGGTTTCAAAACGATCGTTGGCCAGCGCCAGACAAATCTCGTCCGCCCGGCGGCGTGCGTCCACCAAAGGGCAGCCGCGAAATAAAATGGCAAACTCATCGCCACCGAGTCGGGCCAGTTCATCGCACTCGCGCACGTGTCGTGAGAGCAGTCTTGAGACTTTGAGCAGCAGCTGATCGCCGACGTCGTGGCCGCAGGTTTCATTGATCACTTTGAAGTGGTCGAGATCAAGGTAGCACAGAACGGCATCGCTGTCGGACTGGTCGCGTTCTTCGAGCGTGAGCGTTAGTTCACGCTCAAAGCGGCGCCGATTGGCAAGACCGGTCAGAAGATCAAAGTTCTCCTGATAGCGCAGCTTTTCAGACAGCTGACGCGCTTCGGTGATGTCTTCGCAGATGAGCAACAGCTCTTGCTGCTCGCCAATCGCAATCGCGCGGGCGGCCACCCGTACCCACAGGTCGAGGCCGTCTTTGCGCACCAGGCTGGTTTCCCAATGGTGGACGTTGCCGGGATTGGCGAAGCAGTGGCGCACGTATTCGGTGACCTGATCGCGCTGGCTTGGCAGATGAAGCCCCAACGCCGACTGGCCCATGAGTTCGTCGATCCGATAGCCCAGATGACTGGCGCCGTGCTGGTTCACCGATTGCACTAAACCGTCTGGACTAACGCAGAAAAACATCGCCGGGTTTTGATCAAACAGCACGCGCATATGGCGCTCGCGTTCTCGTTCCTCGGCGCTTTGGTCCACAGCGTCGCCATCCGCGATCAGCAGGCCACGCGCCAGATGACGGCGACCGTCTTTAGTCGCGTGCAGTTTTAAATTGGCGCGCAGGCTGACGATGCGTCCGTCCGCCCGGCGGATCCGAAAACGCAAACCCTCATCCACATTGCGCGGGTCTTGCAATGCGGCGGGCGACAATGTCGGGCGATCTTCGCGCACCGTAATTTGGCGCAAAAAGTCGGGCTGGCCCAGCCAGGTGGGGCGCGGATAGCCGGTTAGTTTCTCGATGCCTTCACTAACGTGACCCATGCGCCAGTCCGGCAGTCGCGCGGTAAAGATGACGGCATTGCCGTCTCGCGTGGCACGTTGGTAGCGACCGATCTCGGTGCGCAATGCTTCCTCAACGCGATGGGTCTCGGTAACGTCATGGATAACGCCATCCACATCGCCATAGCCATCGCGAGAGCCTTCGATGCGCAGCCAGCGTTCCGATTTGGATGACGTGGACAAAGGCAATGTGAGACGAAACGCGTCCTGTCCGCTGAGCGCGCGCGTGAGACGCGCACCGTGTTCCGTGTCAGTGTGAGCTACGAGCGTATGTAAGTCTTCGCTGGTGCCGTCGGGGAGCCACGCGGGCGAACCGGCGGGCCATGACCAGGCGCCGTGTCGTGCATCGTAGTGCCAGGCGGCGACGCGGGCTGTCTGACGAACGGGCGCAGGGCGCTGGCCGTTCAAATCTGGTGTCTTCATCAATGTGCCAACTACCGCGCAAATATTTTTATTGTTTAACACTCATCATGATGCGCGATTCGTGATGATGTCAGCGCGAATCGAGGGCCTCATGCCGCTCGACAGGCGATCCCGCCATCCTACCCCAAACAGTGGCAACGGGTATCATCAAATCGGGTTTTTGTTGCGGTGCCGCAACGAAGTCGCAATTTTTCATAAATTGGTCAAGAATACTAAACAGTAGTTCGGCTTTTGGCGGGCGTCCGTTGACTGGAATTGGGGCCGGTCGCGGCAGCGGGGATCTATCCTACGTCGTGCTTCGTGGTTGAGCTATACTTTCCGACAATAGACAAGAGCAAGCGGGGATTCTCCACTTATGATGAAAGACACATTGCCCTCCGACACGTTGCGTCCCACACGGGCGGAGCTGGTCATTTTACGGGTGCTTTGGGCAAGCGGTCCGGCCACGGTGCGTCAGGTGCATGAAGACATGCCCGGCGATAACGCCAGCGGTTACACCACCATTTTGAAACTTTTGCAGATCATGCATCGAAAGAAGTTAGTGGTTCGTGACGATTCGCAGCGCGCGCACATATATAAACCAGTCTTCAGTAAAGAACAGGTGCAGGAACAGCTCACCAGTGATCTGATTCAGCGCGCCTTCGATGGATCGCCGTCGCAGCTGGTGCTGCAGGCATTGGGCGGTTCGCGCAACGCGTCGCAGGAAGATCTCAAGGCCATTCGCAGTTTGCTGAATGAGCTGGAAGGCGAGCGTTTAACCACTGAGGATATTCTTTAAGCTGCTAATGGACATCTGGTCGATACAGCCTTTGATTGAGTTGATGGCCGCCGTCCTGCTGCATTCTTTGTGGCAGGGGGCGGTGATCGGTTTGCTGTACGCGTTGTCCATGCTTTTCCTCAAAGACTACTCGCCGCGAGCACGTTACGGTTGTGCGGTGTTTTGGTTGGTGGCGCTGGCGTTGGCGCCGCTGATCACCACGGCCATGACGCTCGGGGCATCACCGTCCTGGCTGGCATTGCCGGGCACGGCGGCGCTCGTTCTGCCGGATGCGGCCCAGCAGGAAATGTCGTGGTTTGGCCAGCTCGCGCCCGTTTGGGTCTGCTTGTGGCTGGCGGGTGTGGTGCTGCTGTCCATGCGCTTGGCGTGGAATTGGCAGCGCGCTCAGCGGCTCACTCATCTGGGCTGTCACGGAATGGGCCCGGCGTGGGAGCAACGCTTAAGCGTGCTTGCCCGCCAAATTGGCGTCAACATTCAGGTGCGTTTGGTCGAATCCGTGGTGGTGCAGGTGCCCACGGTGATTGGTTGGCTCAAACCCGTTATTTTGATTCCCAGCAGCGCGCTGCTCGGTTTAAGTCGACGTCAGCTCGAACTCGTGATTGCTCACGAGTTGGCGCACATTGCGCGCTACGACTATGGCGTTAATTACTTGCTGGTGCTGGTGGAGACGCTGTGGTTTTACCATCCGGCCGTCTATCTTATCGGTCACGGTATTCGCGAAGAACGCGAGCTGTGCTGCGACGACCTGGTGGTGTCGCGTTGCGGTAGCCGCTATGAATACATCACGGCGCTCACCGATCTTGAAACCTTGCGCTCTGGACATCTGCTCAGTGAGCCGTTGAGCAATATGGCCGCGACTGGCGGCAATTTGCTCTACCGCGTGCAGCGTATTGTGAAAGGCGCCACGCCACGGGCCAGCAGTTTGTATCTCACCAGCATTGCGTTGGCGCTCACGTTACTGCTCGGCGGCGTCATGCTTTACACGCCATCGCCGACACAAAACGTCGCGGCTGTGCCGCTGCTGCAAGTGATACCGGCACCGCGGATTCTTATTCAGCCTATTGAGACACGCGTCAGTGCACCGGCGCTGCGCACCGCAGGTGCCATGCTCGATGCGTCGCGCTCTGTGGCACTGATTGATGAGCCACCGGCCGTGGCATTTGAACGTGGTTCCCGGCTGGGCCAACTCAGCGGCGATCGCAACTGGCGTCAAGCGCTCGCGAAAGCCCCAGTGGAGTTGATTTCGCCGCAACTACCGGCCATCACGCTTGCCAGTGCCAACGTGGTGCCGGATAACCGCTTTCCCGAACGCGCCGGTCCTACCAGCGCGATGATGAACGAACTGGATCTTGCCTCGCCAATGCTTGAATCGCTCTCCGATTTGCGGCGCGATGCATCACGTGCACTGACGGCGGCCAGCGAGTCTTTTGATTCGTCTGAGAACGCCGGGCCCAGTAACTTTGTCGTCAAAGACATTGGCCGCATCGGGTTCAAAGAAGAGGGCGGTGCGCTGATTAAACGCATCGAACCGCGTTACCCCAGCCGCGCCCGGATTCGCGGCTACACGGCCACCGTGCAGATCGAATTTCTCGTGACCGACTCCGGCGAGGTCAACAACATTGTCGTGGTGAGTTCCGACTCCAACGTGTCGTTTGAGCGCTCGGTGGTAAACGCCGTTCGCGAATGGCGCTATGAGCCCCTGCTGCGCGATGGCGTGGCCGTAGAGCGGCGCATGGTCGAGACCTTTGCGTTCCGCTTGGGCGCGCGCGACAGCAGCACACCCAGTGTTGGCTGCAAACGCGATAAGAACAATCGCTACACCTGCAACACGCCTGGCCTTAATCGCATCATCTAGGGATCTTTTCCGCGTGTCGCGCGGAACGCTATGACGCTCATATCACCAGCATGGACGATCTGGTTCGATCCTGCCTCAACACTCAAGCGCCTCGTACACGAAAACCCCGGTTACGGGCTACTGGTGCTGCCGATTCTCGCGGGATTCACGGTCTCTCCGACGGCCACCTATTGGTTCGGCGACGGCAATCTGGTGCCGCTTGGTTATGTTTGGGGCAGCCTGCTTTCGTTTGGCCCATTGCTTGAATTGCTGCAGGTATTTGTTGGGGCGTGGTGGTTGCGCTTGATTGGTTTGCGTTTCGGTGGCCGCGCCGACACAAGCAGCATTCAGACGGTGGTGGCCTGGTCCTGTGCGCCGCTCGTGGTTTTGCTACTGCTCAATGTTTTTATTTTTTTGCTCACCGGCGCACTGGCGGATATTCAAGCTGAGTTTGGCGGCGGGCAGCCCAGTGCAGTGGTCGCCATCTTGTTGCTTGGAATTGAGCTGACCGTCATCGTTTGCTCTTTCAATATTTTGGTGCGGGGACTGGCGGCCGTGCAGGGATTTAGCATCCGGCGTGCGCTCCTAAGCGTTGTGGCGCTGTGGACAGCGGGTCTGGTTTTTCTGCTGCTCATCACACTGATCTTTTCTGACACCATATTGCTCACACCTTTGTTGTTTGGTGGCATGACGTGAGCGGTATGAGTCGACGACATTGGGCGCTGTGGCTGGCGTCGTCGGATCTCAGCGCTCGTTTTCGCTCTGTGCTCGAGCTTTGTGCTGTGGCCTTGATCATGTTGGTGCTCATGGGCTTCGCGCTCGACGCCTACAAATATATTTACGCCAGAGCGCAGGTAGTAGAAATTGCTTCCTTGGCGGGGACACCAAAGCACGACGCCATGTTTGCCCATGCCCTGACGGGGCGCTGGGTGGATCCGTCTGCGGTTCGTGACCGTGCCGATGCACTGCCGAAAGGGCGCTACGCAGACACGCTTGATGTTTCCGATGACGGACTGATCACGTTTAGAATGAAGTCCACCGGCGTGCTAAACGACGTTCGCGAAAGGCGTTTGACGTATTCACCCAGTCTCGAAGGTGGCGTTATCCTTTGGCACTGTCGGCCAGATGTCAGCGACGACAAGGTGATCGCACCTCAGTCTTTGCCCCGAATTTGCAGGGAATGAAACATGTTTGACTCATCCGCGACGCGTAATTTGGCGTTCGTGAGCCGCCGCCTGGCCGGCCTGTTGGAAGACCACGGGCTAGAAGAAGCGTTGGGTAAAATCTCGGACGTAACGCCGGCGCACTATGATGTCGACATCGAGCGCTTGCGTGCGCTGTTGTCGGGTGCCGCGCCCGCGCCACCATCTATCGGTCTGTCTCCGCTGCGTACGTTATTTAAGCTACTGCCTGCGGAGTCCGGCAAGCGCGGGGCATTTTTCGCCAGCTTTGTCGATTACATTGAGCACAACCGCGGACTGTTCCGGACCTACTGGGCCGGTATATCGAGTTTGTTTTGGTATTTGTTTGGCGTGGCCATCTTCGCATTGGTGGTCATGACCCAGTACAACCTTTTTGTGCTACCGCAGTTCCGCGCTCTGTTTAATGGCATGGGCCAAAATCTGCCGACGTTAACCTTATGGGTGTTTCAGGCGTCACGACCGATCAGTATTTTGTTTGCTTTGGTGTTGGTGTTTTGCGTGCTGCCGCTTCTGGTTATGTTCGTTACGATGTATCGCCGTATTCAAAAGCTGGAACCGATGCCAAGTATGCCCACTTGGGTACCGTTTGTTGGTCGCCTAACGCGCACTTATAACCAAGGGCTTTTCATGAATTTCGCGCGCATCCTGCGTGAGGCCGACGTGCCGCCGAATCAGGCTGTGCGCGAGGCCGCGAACGCTGCTAATTTGCACCAGTCACTCACTCCGGATGCGCTGCGCGGCAAGAGCGAAACGCTGCCCGATGACCCGACGCTAAGCCAGCTGTGGGTGGCGGCGCGACTTGGGCAATTTGATGCCGAGTTGTCCCATCACTGCACTGATCACATTGGCGAGTTGATCGCGACCCTTACGAGCGTTAGAGATCGTGCGGCACTGTTGCTCAAGGTACTTCTTTTCGTTTTTGTGGGCACGGTGGTCGTGGCCCTGTATTTGCCCATCTTCCGACTCGGCACAATGGCTTAAGGCGACACTATGAAACAAAGCGGATTTACCCTTATCGAGCTGATGATCGTCGTGGCGATTATTGGCATTTTATCCAGCTATGCGCTGCCGGCGTATCAGGACTATGTGATCCGTGCGCAGATCGTGGAATCGCATTCGATTACCAACGCGATCAAAGGCGGCATTCAGGAGTTTTATCAGGAGCGCGGCCGCTTTCCGGCGGATAACGCTGAGGCGGGGCTACCGGCCTCGAATCTTCTAATCGGCAACTACGTCACCGGTGTTGAGGTTGTAGACGGCGCTATGCACGTCACGTTCGGCCACTATGTGAACCTGAATGTGAAAGACAAGGTGCTGTCGATTCAGCCCATGGTGGTGACGGGTAGCCCGACCAGTCCAATCTCGTGGTCCTGCGGCACGCGTGCGCCACCGCCGGGTATGGAGGGGGCGGGCAGCAATCGCACCACGCTTGAGCCGCGTTTTTTGCCGACGGCCTGTCGCTAGGGCTCGATAAACGTCTCCAGAAACAGTTTGCCGATGGCCGACTCGTGCACGTGTGCCCGATGCAGCGGGTTTGACCAGTTCAGCGCGTCCGTGTTGCCAAGTGCAATCAGCGCCCAATCGTCGTCCGGGGCTTTGAGCAGCAATCCCGCATAGGCGTCCGGCCACCAGCCGCCGTGCCACACCAGACGATGGCCCTTCCATTCCTGGACCCACCAGCCGTAGGCGTAATGCGCGGTGGTGCCGTCGGCGTTGGTGGGCGGCGTCCACATGGTCTCGCGCAGGGCGGCGGGCAGAATTTTTTCGTTGTCCAGCGCGATGGAATAATTCGCCAGATCGATCGCGCTGGCGATGATGCCTGAGCTGGCATTGAGCTCAGGGTTTGGCAGCACCGAAGGATCGAGTCCGTCTGACTGTTCGGGGGCGAGTCGAAACGGTGGCGCGAGATTACGCAATGACTCGACGCCCGCTGGATCGCGCCAGCCCGCTGCGACGTTGGTCAATCCGGCGGGATCGATGACGTAGTGATGCATCCAGTCGCGCCAGTTGCGATCGGTGTTTTCTTCGATCCAGTTTGAGAGTCGGCCAAACACGACGGGATTATAGACAAACGTTGAGCCCGGCTCGCCGTTAACGCGATGTTGCAAGACCTGTCGCACGCTGATGGGCGTGTCGCAGCGCGGGGGTTCGATCACCGTGCCGTCATCCGTGGTGCCACCACCGAAAATAATGCCAACGCTGGTGAGCCACTCGCAGCGTTCCGGCCAGTCGCTCAAGCTCGTAAACGGGGCGTCGAGGTTGATGTGGCCATCAGCATCCATCGCCAGCAGTGTGGCGCCGGTAAAGGTCTTGGTGATCGAGGCGACCAGATACGAGGTGTCCACGGTGGTGGGCTCTTCGGCGTCGTGGTCCTGCCAGCCAATGCCCTCGGCAAACACGATCTCGCCCTTGTGCACCAACGCAACTGAGAAGCTCAGTACTTTGTCGCGCTTGCGCAGGGCAATCAGATCATCGCGGAATTTGGCCAGAACGGCGTCCGATGGCGGCTCGGTAGCGCGGCTGGTCGTGCAGCCGCTGATCAAAAGTGAAAGAAGCGTGGTGGCGATGAGAGCGTAGTGAATGCGCATGTGGTTTTCTGCCTGCCGCTGTGATGTTCCTCAGTGTAGAGGAAGCTTAAGCAGCTGTGCTGCGCCAGGCGAGCGGTCGTCGCCGTGCTTTGGTCGTGGCTACACGTGATATCATTGAGGCTGACCTTAGGGGGTGGTTCGGCCTAGTCCGGACCTGAGATTCGGAATCCGCCGAAAACCCTTCGAACCTGATCCGGCTCGTACCGGCGTAGGAAGAGGCTTTGAAAACACCAGTCTATGCGCTCTCGCTTTTGGCGAGCTTTGCTTTATCCCCTGTTTCACATGCTCAGAACGACTCGCCGCTTGAGGAGATCGTGGTCAGTGGGTTGCGCTCGGCACCCGCGGTCCGGCAATCGGCCAGTATCGCCGTGCTCGATGAGCAGGTCATTCGCGATATCGCCACCACGCATTTTGAAGAGCTAACCTATCAAGTGCCCAATTTGAATTGGGCCGGCGGCGCGTCCCGGCCGCGCTATTTTCAGATTCGCGGCATCGGTGAACGCAGTCAGTACGAAGGCGCGCCGAATCCGTCGGTGGGCTTCATCATCGATGACATGGACTTCTCGGCGATTGGCGGCGTTGCCACCATGTTTGATACGCAAGCGGTCGAGGTACTGCGCGGACCACAGGGTACGCGCTATGGCGCGAACGCTCTGGCCGGCCTGATCTTTGTGAAATACAACGACGCAACGGCCGCACCGGAGTTTAGTGTGAGTGCGACCGGTGGGAGTGACGATCTGCGTTCGCTAGGTGCCGTGGCCGGCGGCGCTGTGACCGACACGCTGGCGCTGCGCGCGGTGGTGCAGTCGCAGTCTGCCGATGGTTTTCGCGATAACGCATTTTTGGGACGCAGCGACACCAACGGACGGGACGAGCTCTCGGCGCGACTCAAAGCGCGCTACACCCCCAACGCGGTGTGGCAGGCCGATCTGACGTTGCTCCACGCCGATCTCGACAACGGCTACGATGCGTTTGCTGTGGACAATAGCTTTACGACCCAATCGGATCGGCCCGGGCGCGACAGCCAGCGGACAGACGGTTTGTCACTGCGCGCCACAGGCGATGTGTCCGATCGCTTCTCCCTGGTCAGCATCACCAGCGCAACGCGTTCTGATATCGAATTTAGTTTTGACGCTGACTGGGGCAACGCTGAGTTTTGGGCGCCGGTGGTCTACGATTTTTTCTCGGCGACCAGGCGCGATCGTGAAAATCTGGGCCAGGAGGTTCGTCTGGTCTCTGCAGCAGACTCTGTCAGCCGTTTTTCATGGGTCACTGGTGCAAGCGCGAACCGGTTGCGCGAGTCGAACGACACCACGGATGATGGCAACTTCGAGGGCGACACCTTTGTGGCTCGCATCACTCGGGAATACGAGGCGCTGAGCATCGCGGCGTTTGGCGATCTGGATATCGAACTGAACGACCGATGGTCGCTTGGTATGGGCCTGCGGGTTGAGCGTCGCGACGCCGATTACCAGGACACAGCTGGTGATCGCTTCGACGCCGATGAGAGCAACGTGGGCGGACAGCTCACCGCGCTGTACACGCCGTCTGCTACGCGTTCGATGTACGCGAGAATTGCGCGGGGCTACAAGGCCGGCGGTTTCAATTTAGGCTTACCCGCCGAAGCCAACAACGACACGCTGCTGTTCGAGGGCGAATACCTGTGGAATTACGAAGTGGGCATGTCGATGTCGTGGCTGGATCAGCGCGTACGTCTCAACGCGACGGCGTTTTGGATGCAGCGTGATGATCAGCAGGTGCAAAATTCAACGCAGCTTGATCCCAACAACCCCTCCACGTTTGTGTTTTTTACCGACAACGTGGGCGAGGGCCGTAACGTCGGCGCTGAGTTTGAGCTGGAATACGCCGCGTCGCCAAACCTGAATGTGTACGCCAATTTGGGATTGCTGAATACGGAAATCAGCGATGGAGCGAACGGCAGTGAAATTGACGGCCGCGATCAGGCCCATGCGCCGGGCTATTCGTTCGCCCTGGGCGGGCGCTACGATATTAGCGATCGCTGGTTTGTGCGTGCTGACATCACGGGCAAAGACGCGTTTTTCTTCTCCGATAGCCACGACCAAAAATCACGCGCCTACACGTTGGTAAATTTGCGTGCCGGTTACGACACCGAACAGTGGTCGGTGTCGGCCTGGGCCAGAAACGTGTTTGACGAAGACTACGCCGTGCGCGGTTTTTTCTTTGGCAATGAACCGGCTCGTGACTTCGCGCCGACGCTCTACACGCGACTGGGTGATCCGCGGCAGGTGGGTGTGTCGCTGACGTATCGGATGGCGAATCAGGCCTCGCGGTGAGCGCCTTTTTGTCGCTTGAGACACTCGCGGTCGTCGCGGCGATTGCCTATCTGGTGCTTGCGATCCGGCAGAACATTTGGTGCTGGGCAGCGGCGTTGGTGAGCACGTCGGTCTATCTTTATGTGTTTTATGCCGCTCGTCTTTACATGGAAACGGGCCTGCAGGTGTTCTACATCGCCATGGCGTTCTATGGCTGGTATCAGTGGCGGCAAGGCGATCATGGCGACGGGATTGCGGTGTCGTCGTGGGGCGTGCAACAGCACGTGTTGGCGCTTGCTGTGATCTTGAGTCTCACGGCGCTCAGCACGCTAGTGCTTGGCAAATACACCGATGCCGCCATGCCGCTGCTGGATTCTCTTACCACCTGGGGCAGCGTGGTAGCCACGTATATGGTGGCGCGCAAAGTCTTCGAAAACTGGCACTACTGGTTTGTGATCGACAGTCTGTCGATCTATCTGTACATGAGTCGTGATCTCAAGCAGACGGCACTGCTGTTTGTGCTGTATCTGGTATTGATTGTGTTTGGCGTGCGTGCCTGGCGGAAAGATCTGCATCAATCCCCCGCGACGCAATGACGCCTGCGCCGGCACATGTTCTTGAGGTGTTGGCGGCGCTGGACGTGTGGCCCGAGCCGCAGGTGCAGGTGCTAAAACGATTGAGCGACGGCCCGACCAATGAAGTCTGGAAAATAGCGGTCAATGGGTCGTCTTACGTGTTGCGACTGGTAAAACCTCTGGCGGCCAAACTTGGGTTGTCGCTTGCCGCAGAGCTGGATGTGTTGGCGGCCGCGCACAACCGTCATCTTGCACCCGCCGTGATCGCGTCGTGCGCAACGCGTGGCGCGGTCTTGAGCCGCTACATCGAAGGTCGTCCGTGGACGGATGCCGATCTGCACGATCCGGCGCAATTAACTCGTCTGGGTAAAACGATGCGCGAGGTGCATCAGCTGGACTGCGCGGCACGCCCCGCGGATGTTCGCGCGACAATTCATCACTACGCACGACTGAGCGGCGATGCACGTGCAGCGCAATGGCGGGACCATGCGCTCACGCAACTCGAAGGCGTTAGTGCGCGCGATCCGGTTGTGTGCCACCGCGATGTGACGGCGGCCAACATCGTCGATCAAGAACGATTGTGTCTGATTGACTGGGAGTACGCAGCGCATGGCGATCCGCTTTTTGATCTGGCTGTGGTGGTGGTGCAGCACGAGCTTGACGCGGCCGCAGCGGCCCATCTGATCGCCGCCTGCCTCGGGCGCGTCGATGCCAACGTGAGAGAAGATCTGCGGCGCTGGTGCCGGGTGTATCGAAATATCGCCAATCTCTGGCAGTCGATCGTCGATGTTGCCGACATAACGCACAGATAACTTCGGTTTCGCTTTTGCGGGCGCGATTTGGCGTATTCTGAGGTTGCTTGACCGCGACTTTGTAACTTCAGAACCGGAGCGCCCAAGTGAGTATCACTACACATCGACGAATTGCCGCTGTCCTTGTCGCACTATTTTGCGTCGCACACATGAGCAGTTTGGCCAGCCCGCAGGCCGGCGGGGACCGCTGGATTGTCGAATTGACCGACAAGCCCTTCGCGCAAATTTCCAACACATCACGTCCGCGTGACGCGCGGCACAGCCACGAAGGTCGTGCAGCTCTTGAACAAATCGCCGCCTCCCAGGTGCAGCTGGCTACGGCAATGAGCGCGGCGCTCGGCCGGCGTGTGGAGGTTTCACAGCGCTATCAGTACGCGCTGGTGGGGATGGTGGTGACGGCCACGGCCGCCGAGGCTCGCCTTATCGAGAATTTGCCCGGTGTAGCCAGCGTCACGCCGGATTCGATGCTGAGCAACAAAACCGATACGCCGCGTTCGTTGCTGACGTCGGATATCGCTGGGCGCATAAACGCCAGCGCAGATCCGGTGGCCGCCTTGATTGGCGCCCCCGCGGTCTGGGATGGCAGCGCCACCGGGGATGCCGGGCACCTGGGAGAGGGCGTGATTGTTGGTGTCGTGAGCAGCGGCATTAACGGCGATCATCCCTCGTTCGCGGCGGTTGGCGACGACAACTATCAACACATTAATCCGTTCGGTGATGGAAATTACGTGGGTGACTGCTTCGCGACACCGGCGATCACCTGCAACAACAAGTTGATCGGTCGCTGGAATTTTGCGCTTGGCGGCGTGTCTTCGGAGGACACCGACGGTTAGGGCACGTTCGTCGCCGGTATGGCCGCCGGCAACCGCTTGTTCACCGAGGCAAGTCTGGGTGATCTTGGGGTGAGCGCGGTGACGGGTGTGGCGCCACACGCCAATGTGATTGCCTATCGCGTGTGCGATGTCAGTTGTGCGGTATCGGCCGTTCTTGCTGCGTTCGATCAGGCGATTGTTGATGGTGTGGATGTATTGCTGCACACGCTGGGTAGCCCCAATCAATCGCCGTGGGAGGATATTCGCGCGCGCAGTGTATTGAACGCGACGAACGCCGGCATGGCGTTTGCGTATGCGGTGAACAGCGGTGGCCCGGCGCCCGGTTCACTTAATTTGAGTCTTGCAGCGCCGTGGGTAGCCACTTTTTCTACTACCACCCACGGCCGTGACCCGGCGGCCCGCGAGCTGCTGGCGTTGTCTGGCGGTGATCTTCCGCTGCCTCCGGCAATCGCTGGCGGATCGCTCACCCAGGGGATTACCGCACCGATTGTTTTTGCTGGCGATTACGCGAATCCCGCGGCGCCAGGCACGGACCCGGCCCAGTGCTTGCAACCCTTTCCGGGTGGCACGTTTGATGGCGAGATTGTCGTGTGCGAGCGCGGCCAAATTACGCGCCTGCAAAAGAGCATTAACGTTGCACAGGGCGGTGCCGGCGGTATTGTGTTGGCCAACGTGGCCGGCGGCGCTACATCGATCGGGCGTGATCAGTTTGCCGTGCCGGGCATCAACATCAACGTGGATGACGCGACGCAACTGCTGGCGTGGCTCGCCAGCGGCAGTGATCATGTGGCCAGCATCCAATTTGCCGACAGCGCATCAGATCCGGCTCAAGCCGATCTGCTGGGGACCTTTAATTCGCGTGGTCCGAATCAGGGCTTGAGTTACCTGGCGCCGGCTGCTGCGGCACCGGCGTACGACGTCATTGGTCCGTGGATCGGAGACGACGCGTTCGTTTTGTTTGGCGCACGCGGCAGCTCGCCCGGTGCCGGCGCGTTGGCGTTACTCAAATCGGCGCATCCGAACTGGACGCCAGCGGAACGACTGTCGGCACTGGCAACAACGGGCGTAGCGCCGTTGCGTGAGTTCGATGGCATAACGCCTACCGGTCCATTTGACCACGGCGGCGGGCGCATCGATGTCGCCGCCGCGGTGGCAACAGGTTTAGTGCTCGATGTGACCACCGACGCGTTTGAGGCGGCAGATCCCGCCGCGGATGGCGATCCATCAGCGCTCAATTTGGCGGGTTTGATTCAACTCGCTTGCCTGACGCGCTGCGAATTCACGCGCGAGGTTCGAGCGACGCGTGACGGGACCTGGGACAGCGCCGGTTCGGTGGGCAACCCTCAGATAGACGTGCGCGTGGCCCCGGCACAGTTCACGCTGGCCGCGGGTGAAACCCAAACACTGTTCATTGAAGTAAACCGCAAGGGCAATGTGGCGGACGGGCGCTATACCGGGCAAGTGAGCTTGACCCCACAGGACACGAATACCTCAACGACGCGTTTGCCACTGGCCGTTGGGCTGGCCGCTGATGATGACAATGATGGTATTGCGAACGTTGCCGACAATTGCCTGGCACGTGCGAATCCGGATCAACGCGATACGAATTTCGACGGTTTCGGTGACGCCTGCGATGCGGATTTAAACAACGACTGCGTGGTCAACGTTCTGGACTTAGGAATCATGCGCGAGCAGTTTTTTCAGACGGGTGAGCTGGATGCGGATCTTACCGGTGACCAAATGGTTGATGCGTCGGATTTGGCGCGGATGCGGAGTGCGTTTTTTCTTGCGCCGGGACCGAGTGGGATGGCTAGTTGCGAGCTTTAGGATGCACTTGAGTAAGGAGTGTTGGGTTTCTCGAACCCAATGCTCCTTGCTCTGGGCACAAGGAATTTAGTGCGTGAGTTTGAGAACAATTCCAGAGTTTTTCTCGTCATTTGATTAGAACGATTCAACGCATGATTTGTGTTTACTCGTGCCGCCAAAATTTGTACGGTAGTTGCGGTTTCACATAAAAAGAACGCCGCTAGCCCGAGCGTAAGCTCAATCTCCGTACCAACTTCGCGTCGCGAAGACAGGGGTCACCATGCACGCTGAATTTTGCTCTTTCGCACCCAAGTTACGTCTACCCATTTCATCCTTGGGTCGTTGGCTTATGACTTTTAGTGTCATATCTGCAATGGTCCTTAGTTCTGGCGCGCAAGCGTCTGTCTGCCTGGATTCAGAGTCGGAATCGCCTTTGCTTGCCGCGAATGTGTGCCCGACCGCGAACGCTGGGCCCGATCAGTTTGTTGTGTTGGGCAACACGATCGTTCTGGACGCAAGTGCTTCAACCGATCTTGATGGTGACCGACTGACCTATCAATGGAAATTGCTGCATCGTCCAACGTCTAGCCTGATGGAAGAAACGCAGAAACGGGGCCCACGTGCTGAGGTGTTTTTGGATGCGGTAGGGGATTACGAGTTCGCGCTTTACGTCAGCGATGGCAAGCAAGAGTCCATCGACACGGTTCTGGTTAGCACCAATCAGGTGGCGCCTGTCGCGCTCGTGGGGCCAGACCGTACCGTGCAAGTTGGTGACACGATCGCGCTTGATGCGTTTGCGTCGTTTTCTTTTGGTGGCGGCGCGCTCGATTATCAATGGCAGCTGGCTGGTGCGCCCATTGGCAGCACAACGAAGCTCGGAGGTGCCGCCAGCCAAGAAGCGTCTTTGACCATTGACGTGGCCGGCGATTACCTGGTTGAACTCACCGTTGGCGCCCAGGGGAAACGCAGCGAACCGACCTACGTGCAATTGAGCACCGTGAATTCAAGACCGCGGGCCGTCGTTCCGGCGCGCCGAAAAATGGCACCAAATTCTACGATTTATCTGGACGCGTCCAACTCCACAGATTTCGACCAGGATGCGTTGACGGCGCGCTGGAATTTGTTGAGTGCGCCTGTCAAACATGAGTCGCTGCTAGAGCAGGTGAGTGAGCTGGTCACTCGTTCTCAATTGGATGTGGAAGGTCAGTATATTTTTCAATTGATCGTGGACGATGGCGTGAGTCAGAGTGAGCCGGTCACGCAAGTCATTGATGTGCGGCGCAGCGTCCTGTCGCGTGCGGAGATCGAAAGCACGCGTGCATTTGTTCTGGAGCAAAGTGCGGCGATGGGCAACGATGACGACGAAGACGGTGACGGCGTTGTGGACGAGCAGGACAACTGCGTTAATCAGCCAAATCCCGATCAGCGCGATACTGACGACGACGGCATTGGTAATGCCTGTGACCCGGACCTCAATAACGACGGGATCGTTAATGTCATCGATCTGGGTATTTTGCGCAGCGTGTTCTTTACCGCCGATGCGGATGCCGATTTCAATGGCGATGGCGTGGTCAACGTTGTCGATCTCGGTATCCTGCGGTCGTTTTTCTTTGAACCCCCAGGTCCGCCGGGATTCATCATGTGGATTAGCACGGTGGATGGAGATTGGGGGACGCGTCAAAATTGGTCACCCGAAGTGGTGCCGAGCGCAGGCGCGTTTGCGTTCATTGATATGTTTCCAAGCATTGAAGTGACGCTGGACAATGGCACTGCTGAGGTGACGCGTCTGGTTTCCAACGATGCTTTCCGGCTCCAGAATGCCAGCCTTGATGTCACGGCAACGTTGGAACTTGGCGGCGACTTTGCCATGACTAACGCAAGCTTAGGTGGTGCGATTGTGGTGCAGTCCACAATTACCAAACTGGGCGACCTTGGTACGGGTGTGGTAACGATTGTCGGTTCAGCCAATACACTCGACGGTGTGCGCCTCGGCACTGAGACGGTGGTCAATGCGAATACGCAGATCGACGTGACTGGTGGTTTGGATGTAAACGGCAGTTTGCGCATGGTCTCGTCAGGCGCTAATCCTGCCTCAGCGCTGCGTTTTTCTGGGGACCAAAGTCTTGCCGGTAGTGGTGAGATTGTTTTTGCGGCCGGCCCGCATCCTGCGTCGGGTAGAAGAGTTGAGCCTGTCAGCGGCAGCACGCTGACCGTGCGACCGGATATTACGATTCGCGGGGACGCGGCCGGCGGCGGCCGGGGTACGATTGGCGGCCCGGACGGGACCGTGAAATTTCAGGGGCAAATCGCACCCGATGGTGCGGCGACACAGATTGTAATGGCAGGCCTGTTTGATAATGAGGGCGAGCCTGTTTCGGTGCTGTCGGGTGACGGTCTTGTGTCTCTGACCGGCACACTGCGCAATGTGATTATCAGCGGCGGTGGGGAGGTTGCTTCGAGTGGTGCCGCGGGTCGGCTTGAGATGGTGACCATTGATAGTGCATTCGTGATGACGACCAACACGCGGACGACGGCGACGGGTGGTCTGACGGTCAACGGTGTGCTTCGTTTCACGGATAGCAACAGCGCGTCTCCCGCCGTGTTGAGCTTTGACGGGACACAGTCTCTTGGCGGTAGCGGTGTTATCGAGTTTGCAAACGTAACGTCCAATATCACCGGTGAGGGCGCGAACGTGTTGCAGGCTGAAGCG
>JBGCEL010000016.1:0-56893 GCA_045106455.1 Gammaproteobacteria bacterium | reverse complement strand
CGCACGTATTCGATCACACGCTCCACCGGCACCATGTGATCGTTCCACTCAACCAACGCCTCATTACCAACGTTCACCGCCACAACGATGTCGTCATACTCGCGCGCCAACGCGATGCCGCGCGCCAGCGCTGCGCCATTGCTGATCGTATTCGCGGCTAATGTCTGCGCAGGGATCGGCTCGTTGAGCCACGGACAGCCTTCATGATTACTAAACTCGGCACTCAGCCAAACGCCCAGCAACACCTTGAGCGGCAAATCATGCTCACGAATCAACTCAAGAGTGGTAGCGGAATTGGCCGCCGTATCGTACAGCCGGATCAGTGTGAAATTGTGCGCCACGAGAATCCGCAGATCTTCGAGAATTTCTTCGCGACCGGGATTGACGGCGCCATTGCCGCGATCGGGGTGCTGGCCTTCGCGAAAGCCGGAATAGGCGACCGCCATGGTTGCGTCGATGAGTTGTGCGTTTGGGGTTTGGGGCGTAAACCCGTTTATCGGGGCAAACGACGTTTTGGTTGCGCAGGCACTGAGCACGAAAAGTATCGCGGCTAGAACCAGCAGACCAAAAGTTGAAGGCGCTTGGGGCCACATGCGCATTTTTCAGGCCTCGCAAATTGAAAACGTATTAGAGTCAATCGAAATCCATTGGCTGCGCAGTTGCGCCGCAAGAAGTTGAAACCTTCATCCACCTTGGGTCTCTACAACAATGTAATCCCATGCAACGCAATGGGCAAAACCGACTGCAGAAACGCACAACGTAGTAAATTGATACTGAACCGAAAAACCTTTAGCTAACAGGCAGGTTGAACGCGGCAATGAACCAAGCTAGACACGCTCCAAAGACTATTATAATAGCTCTAAGAGAACATAGGCCTTGGCGAATCGCCCCCCCCCTATGCTAGTTTTTGTGGCGTCATGGTATTACACATTTCTCTTGGTTCTCTTGAGAAATTGTTGCGCTTCAAAGGCAGTGATCACCTGATTTTGGTTTTGTGGCCGCGCTTTGTAATGCCCTACTAAAGCCTAATAGGAGATATGAAAATGGACACTTTTAGCTCCCTCAACCCATCGCAAGTTTACTTTTTGACGCGTCTCAAGTTGCGAGGTACGGCCGCGATTCTAGGCCTGTTTTTCTTGGTGGGTGGAACCATCAACGCGAGTGCCGGGTACTGCGCTCGAGTATTTAGTGGCGTTTGCCCAACTTGCCAAGCTGCAGGCGGGTCCCCCTTCTATGCAGCAAACTTAGAGAATGGTGTCTGGTGTGTGCGTTGCACACAGAGCTGCATTTTGAATCGTACGACAGAGGACGCCGCGCAGATGACACAGGCTCTGGGCGGGCCCGATTACGCCGTCGCTTATGGCCGGGTTGTCGTGGCACAGTTGATCGGGGCCGGCAATACACAAACGGCAGACGCGGCAGGCGTTGACATTGATCCTGCGATGCTAAAGAAGATAGCGCGCAAAGATCCCGTGGCCGCGAGCATGCTTACGATGTTCTTGCCTTCGCGATGGAATGAACGAATGAACCTCCTGAAAGGCCAAGCTGCAACGACGGTACTTGCCAGCGCTCGGGAATTGGACTTGACCTTGGCAAACGCCGATAGCGACGCACTGGAAGCAGTGCGCGAGCGCGTCGAGGATGGCTCATATCTTTCGATCGAATGGACGTCAGAAATGCGGGGAAATAATGTTCTGGAGGTGACGTTTAGAACAACGGCGATTGACAATCACAACGGAGCGATCCCCGAGAATTTCTACAACACAGAGACGATGGTCTTCGTCAATATGGCTGAGCATCGGATCATTTCGTTTCGACAAAACCAAGTCACAGAATGATGTCGGTTTTCGCCAAGAGTCTCTTGGTCCTACTGCTCGCGCTTTTAGGAATTTCGTCTCACACAGCAGGGCTTTCGGTACCGTACTCACAGGACTCGGCAATCACCGCTGAGAATTATGCCTACGCGAAGCTGAACTCCGACCCGATTGCAGCGGTGAGCCTGTGGCATCCTGACGTTGTTGCTAAGGTTGGAGGCCCAAAGGAAGCACTGACCAGAATGGAAGGCGTTGTTGCGTCAATTCTTGAGCAACGGACGCCAGCGGACCGGATCGAGTTGGCTCAACCTGTACCGGTTGGACGGACGGAGGAATTGGGCACAGTCATTTACCTTGTTCGTGGCCAGTTTAGGCAACTCGGATATCCTGCAGATGTGAACTTCCCCTTGCATTTTTTCGTAGTAAGGAATGCCCAGGACGAGCCGTGGTCAGTTATTGATACTGGTTGTATCAACGAGGCGATCGTTTTGTCAGTGTTCCCATCATTCGATGCACGGGCATTCCAGAGTGCTATGAAAAGGCCGTTCCGCGTGCACAGTACGGTGAACCTCAAGGCGCAGTAGCGCAGCAAGATCAATGTAGTGCGAACCCGCTTAGGCATTGCTTTGGCGGGTTTTTACATTTTCCGGTTCGCGAATCTCGGACATCGAAGGGATTGAATGATATGGAGGTGTCGCTGGAGCAGCGTACCCGGGAAGTAACACAAGACAGGGAAAATTGGTGGCAGGCACGTCCTGTGCCCGCCGAAGCCTAAAGCGCGAATGCGCTATTTAGCCATCATCTTTTTAACCATACCGACAACGGCCATCAACACGCCGCCGCCAACACCGCCCGAAGCGACACTGCCGATAATACCGCCGATATCCATACCGCCGCCTGCGTCTACACCGATCATGCTCAAAAGCTGACCGCCGATGCCGCCGCCAAGGATGCCCACCACGGAGTTCCAAAGCGTGCCTAAGTTGAAATTCTTCATGGCAGAGCCGGCAATGTTGCCGCCGGCCGCGCCGCTAAGAAGGCTAATAATGAGAGGCAGTAAACTTTCCATATCGATACTCTGTAAGTCAATAACATATTGATCGTAAAGTATTTATGTGGAGACAACGGTGAAGAACTGTGGCCGCAAGGGCTACAGTGGCGTCTGGCCGTGATTCGGTGGCGAAAAACGCGGCATTTGACGCCATATAGCGTAATAGGTCGACAGACCGAAAAAATAAGGCAAGCCAATGGCTCGCGAGGCACCGCCAAGGGTCAAGATCACCAAGGAAGAAGGACGCCGCATTCTGGCGCTGTTCGAGATTCTGCGCGACGTTCCACCGGCAGACCGGGTCGCGCGGATTCATGCCGAAGGCTTATCAGAGGCCGGTCATCAACGTTTGGAGAAAATGTTGATGCTCTCGGATCGCACGTCACGACTCATGGAATCCATGGATCTCACATCGATTCGGCGGCCATAACAAGGGCTCCCGAGTAATTAAAGCCCGGTTTCGATCACCACTTTGCCGTGGTGTTGGCGAGGCTGGCGCAAATAGTCCCACGCTTTGATGTAATCCTGCATGGGATAGACCCGGTCGATACGCGGCTTCACCCAGCCTTTTTGCAGCGCTTCATTCACAAACGTTATGCCGCGATCTCGTGCCGCCGGTTCGTTCACGTAGTTGAACAGCGAGTAGGCGCGAAACGTCGCATTGGATTGAAACATATCGACCAGAGGCAGCGCCTCGGGAAACTTGGCATCGAGCAATCCGTAGAAATAGATCGTGGCATCGCGTGCCAGCGCCGGTCCGTACTGCTGAATCATTCCGGCGCCGATCGGATCGAACGCGGCCTTGATCCCCTTGCCATCGGTCACCTCCATCAAGTACTCCGCAAGATTGCCCTGACCTTGCACAAAAATGTGATCGGCACCGGCGTCGCGCAAATACGCCTCGTTGTAATCAAAGCGCGACGTGGTGATCATCGTGGCACCCAGATGACTGCCTATCTCCAACGCCGCGGTACCCGCCGTACTGGTGCCGGCCGGAATGAGAAAATAGTCGCCGGCCTGCGCGGCGGAAAGCTCTGCGATCGGAAAGTAGGCGGTCATGTACTGCATCCAGATCGATGCACTTTCAACGGCACTCAACTGTGTCGGGGACGGCGTTAGATAGCGCGCATTGATCACCAGACTTTCGGCGCTGGCACCACCGTTGTAATAAAAATGCGGCAGCGTGGAATAGCGCGTGCCGATCTCTATGCCTTCGACGCCCGGTCCGACGGCCTCCACAATCCCGGCGGCTTCCATGCCAATCTTGGCCGGGAACTCGGGAAAGCTGAACGAGTAACGATCGTGCATGAGATCCATGTCACCCCAGTTCAGCGCGAACGCTTCTACTTTCAAGCGAACTTCACCCGGGCCTGGTTCCTGCACTGGAAACGCTTCGAGCACCAGACCTTGGTACCCGCTGTATTCGTGAATCACCCAGGCTTTTGGCATGGCTTCGCTCCAATCAATGAAGCGTTCACCATACACTTATATCTTTGAATCGCGAGCCCTGCGCTGAAACAAGCTTGCGCTACTGCTTATCCAGCTCGTGATAGGTGAAGTTGCCGGCGGTCGTTGTTTCGCCCGTTTCGGCGTTATCAATCTTGTCGCGAAACCAAAAGCTGTCGCGGCCCAGCAGCACTTGATAGTTGAACGTGCTCTTACCGAACACGCACGCGCCCGCGGTCATGGGCATGTGGTATTTGTCACCCGTGCGAGTCACCTGCAGGTCGCAGTTGTCGGGCAACGGGGACATTTGTTCCGGCGTCAGATCGCTCAGCAGCGCAAGATCTTCCCACGCGCCCACATAGCGCTTTTTTATCTTTGAAGTACCACAGCTTCACGCTCACCTGCCCATCATCCAAAGCTCGCTCAACCGTGTAGATGCGCTGGCGAAACATGCTATTGGGATCGCCGTGTTTGGTTTCTTCGACATAAATGACGTTCGCACCGAACGCGGGCAGATCGACCGTGCGGTAATGCGAGGTCACCTCGATGTGCCCGCCCTCGCCCGAGTCGTCGGCTCGCCACACGGGTTTGCCATCGATCAAAAGACGTTTGATCTGCGCGTCGTTGTGATAGTCCCCGTTCCACCACTGCATGATGGTGGCCACGTCGTCGACGGGTGCGGTGTTCGCCGGCGCCAGAGCGCAACCGAAACCGGCGAACAACACGGTAGAAAACAGCACGATGTTGAGCGTGCGCTTAAATGTGCGTGCTCGCCCTGACCAGTGTGGCCTGCCAGTCCGACCATGCCGATGCGCGGGTCGCGGCCGCCCAGCCCGATCAAACCGCGTCCAGCGACACGCCTGTTCGCGCCAATCCCCGCTTGGGCCGACGCAGTTTTCTACGCTGCCGCAGCTGCCACAATTTGAATGACACGGTGCCAGCGCTGGTCGGCCCAAATCTGACCCAGCTCTTTGGACGCCAGGCCGGCACGCAGCCGGGCTTTGGCTATTCCAACGCACTTGTTAATGCCGACATTGTTTGGAGCAAAGAGACTTTGCGCGCGTGGCTCACCGACCCGGCCGCGTACCGAACCGCGCAAAGGTGAGCTCATGTATCACCTGCGTGGCCAGTCCATCCAGGTGGACGAATGGGCCGAGCACAAACTCAATCCGTTTACGCTTGACGCCAACCGCAAGAAAAAACTCAGCTCGTTTCAGTTTTTGGTCTATCCCGAAGACGAAAACCCACTACCCAAACACGATTTTGAAGCCTGGCAAAACGGCAAATACGGCGACGTGGACATATCCGTATTCGACTACATGACGCGCAAAGGCCTGTCGGCCGAGGCCATCAAACTTGGCTGCAGTACCAACATGAGCTACGGCACCAGCGCACACGATTTGTCCATGCTGATGGGCTTCCAAAGCAGCAACTTGATTAACAGCCTGTATCGCGGTGAAAACGCACTGCCCGGTCGCTCCATGGCAAGCGCCGGTGGCAACCAGCGCATACCCGAGGCCATGGCCAAAGGTCTTGGCGGCGATGTCTTACTGAATCAACACATCCGCAGCATCGAGTCGACGGGCAAAGGCGTACGCGTGACCACGGTCAAAGGTGATGTGTACAACGCCAAGTACTGCATCTGCACGCTGCCATTCAGCGCGTTGCGTCATGTACACGTAGCACCGGGATTCTCTGGCCTGCAGTCTGAAGCCGTGCACAAACTTGAATACACGCCCGTTTTTCAAGCGCACTTTGTCCCCACCAAACCGTACTGGGAAATCGACGGCCTGCCGCCGAGCATGTGGACCGACCGTATCAGCGGCCGCTTCATGGCACTGAAAAACGATCCGTCAGAACCCGAGCGCGTGACCAGCTGCCTGTCGTTTGTGAACGGTGAGATGGCGCGCTATCTCGATCGCTTTGCACCCGATGTCGCAGGACGCATGATCCAGTCCCTGCTGGCACAAATTCGACCGGCAACCAAAGACGCTCTGCGTCTGGCAAAAGTGGTTTCGTGGAATCGCACGCCGTTCGCCGGTGGCGCTTACGCCTATTGGCAGCCCGGCCAGGCCACGCGATTTGCCAAGACCATGCGCGACCCGCTGGCGCGCATTCATTTTGCGGGCGAGCACACCGCTGTGCTCAATCGCGGCATGGAAGGTGCGATGGAATCGGGCGAGCGGGCCGCACTAGAGGTGATGGACCGATTAGGTTGATACCCGCGCCGCTGTCGCATCAGGCCCATAGAATTTTTTAGGTTTTGTAGCGCTTCACACGCAGATCGGCTTGCGCTTGATGCCCGGCAAAGCCCTCAAGCGCGCACAGACGCGAGCAATATTCACCCACTTCTACCGTCGCCTCAGGCGTCACCTTTTGGTAAGTGCAGGTCTTGATAAATTTACCCACCCACAGACCGCCGGTGTAGCGCGCGGCAAGTTTGGTCGGCAGGGTGTGATTGGTGCCAATCACTTTGTCGCCATAGGCCACGTTGGTTTCGGGGCCAAGAAACAACGCGCCGTAGTTGGTCATGTTGTTCAAAAAGTAGTCCGGGTCACGAGTGAGTACCTGCACATGCTCGCTCGCAATACGATCCGCCTCAGCCAGCAACTCCTCATCTGTATCGCACAAAATGATCTGCCCATAGTCGCGCCACGCCTGACCCGCGACGTCGGCCGTTGCCAGCGTTTTGAGCTGGCGTTCGATTTCCACCTGTGTGTCTTCCACCAGCGCGGCCGACGTCGTGAGCAAAATGGCCGGCGAATTTACGCCGTGCTCGGCCTGACCCAACAGGTCCGTGGCCGCCATCTCGCCGTCGCAGGTCTCATCGGCGATGATCAACGTTTCGGTAGGGCCCGCGAAAAGATCAATGCCCACGCGTCCGTAAAGCTGCCGCTTAGCCTCAGCCACAAACGCATTGCCGGGGCCCACGATCATATCGACACTGTCCATCGTCTGCGTGCCGAGTGCCATAGCACCCACCGCCTGTACGCCACCCAAACAGTAAATTTCGTCCGCCCCGGCCATGTGCATGGCCGCAACGATGGCATCGCTTGGCTTGCCTTGATACGGCGGTGCACACGCAACAACTCGTTTCACGCCCGCGACCTTGGCCGTCAAAACACTCATGTGCGCTGATGCCACCATCGGATATTTTCCGCCCGGTACGTAGCAGCCAACGCTGCTCACGGGCAAATTCTTGTGACCGAGAATCACACCAGGAATCGTCTCGACTTCCACATCCTGCAACGCGGCTTTTTGGATCTCGGCAAAACGGCGGATTTGCGTTTGTGCGTAGCGGATGTCGTCGATGGCTTGTTGCGGTAATCGCTCAACGCACGCTTCGATGTCCTCCGCGCTCAACCGAAACGCGGCGGGTGACCAGTTGTCGAATTTTTCTGATAACGCCCGCACGGCGTCGTCGCCGCGCTGACCAATGTCAGCCAAAATGTTCTCGACCGTCGCACGCACCTGTACATCCATTTCGGCTGCAACGGTGGTGTCAATGCCTTTTTTAATCACCTTGATCACAATCAATACCCCAATTTTTCATCGTCTGAAGCTTGCGCCAAGGATACCGGTACACGGTTGAAGTGCTGCCGGTATTAGGCAATGATCGTAGGCAATATTGCATCCCCGTGCAATCCGGAGTCAGACATGTCCTACCCTCTCGACGGCCAGCTTGCCGTCGTGACCGGAGCCAGCCGCGGCATCGGTCTTGGCTGCGCGCAAGCACTCGCCGACGCCGGTGCACGCGTCATTGCCATCGCTCGATCCGAACCGGATCTGGCCTCTGTGGCCGCTCACGATTCTGGTCGAATCGAAGGTTGGGCAGCGGACGTCTGCAGTGCCGAACTACCCGCCCGAATTGAAGCATTGGATGGCCTGAACATCCTTGTGAACAACGCCGGCGGCAATCGACCACAGCCGTTTGCAGAGGTTGACGACGAATCGCTCGATTTTGTCATTGATCTAAACGTACGCTCGGCTTTTCGCATCGCTCAAGCCGCGGCGCGCGCCATGCTGGCGGCAAAAATACCGGGACGTATCGTCAACATGTCTTCCCAAATGGGACACATCGGCGCTGCCAACCGCACCGTTTATTGCATGACCAAACACGCCATCGAAGGCCTGACCAAAGCGATGGCCGTCGAACTTGCCCCCAACGGCATTCGCGTGAATGCGATCGCGCCCACATTTATTGAAACACCCCTAACGCGCCCGATGCTCGATGACCCTGAGTTTCTCGAGTCGGTCATGGACATGATTCCGCTGCGTGAGATCGGCAGCGTGGACGATGTGGTAAGCGCGCTCATGTATCTGGTCTCACCGGGCGCGCGCATGGTGACCGGACACAGCCTGCGCGTCGACGGCGGCTGGACCGCTCGCTAGCGACCCCGCCTCTCGCCGTTCTTTTTGCGGTCACTGTGCACGCGGCAGCACACCCCTAGCGCAGCTTTCTCGACACCAGCAGCCACAACTTGGTTGCATCTGCGACGGTCGAGTCGCCACTAAATGTCGCACCGCGCAGCAGCACCGAGTACTGCTTTTTCGATCCGAGCTTCGTGCCGAGCGAAACATTTAGCTCCTGACCGTAATCGATCCCGCCACGATCGCTCTGAAAATCGTGGGCTCTGACCAGCCAGTTTACGTTACCGGCCTTGCCCGACAGGCTAATCCAGCGATCTTCAAGCCCGGTTGCCGGCGTCGCCAGAAACCGATCCGTCCAGCCGTTGAACGCGAACAAAGTAGCAAGTGGTGTTGCGAACGCGCCGCCACCCTCGCCGCCCGAACCAAGAATTTCAATACCCACGCCCACGTTCAAAACATCCAGAGCGATTTTGCCGTCCACGCGCCAGTAGTTAGCACTAAACGAGGTTGGATTGTCGCCGTTATCATTCTGACGCGCGTATTGCGCTCGATAGATAAGCCTGCGCCCCGACACCTCGGTCCTGCCCTTCCAGGCCAGGCCCACGGTGCGCGTTGAAAACGCGGCAACGTCGTCGTTGTCCAGCAGGTAGGCGTTCATTAGAAGACTGCCGCTGCTGGTGTTCCAGCGGCCCTCAAACAAATGCGTGTTGCTCTTGTGATCGCCGCCCGGCACGCGATTGCCGAAAATACGGTTCACATTATTTACGTAGGCGTAGAACGTCTCGAACGACGGATTCACCGGGTAGGTGACGCTCACACCATCGTAGGTTTGTTCGTTTTGACGCCACGCGACGCCGCCTACGAAACGCTGGTTATCCAGAACAATGCGCTGACGCCCTATGCGCAGCAACCCGCCGTCTGCAAAGCCGCGCTGAACATAAATCTGATTCAGGTCACCGCCATTGGGGTCCGGCACCACCGGATAGCGAGCACGCGCGGCACTGCTGGTACCGGCACCGCTGTTGAAATTGTCGGACGCAACTTCGGCAACGTAGTCGAACTCGACAAACGCGTTCCAGGCGTTCCAGTCCTGCGTTTCGTAGTTCAAACGCAGCAGCAAGGTGGAGGCCAGCGCGTTATCCTCGAACCCATCCTGATCTACAGCCTCGGCGCGATAGCGCAGAGACAAACCCACATCCTGCTCGGCTGCCTGAGACGGCAACGGGCATGACAGCAGCGCGACAACAATCGCACCAAGCACGACAACCCGTGTACTCATTAGTAAAGGTCGTTGAGCGCGTTATGAATGTTGAACTTCCCTGTTGGCGCGATCATGTTATCTCCTTTAAAAAAGTACGTGAGTTTGTTCGATTCCGGATGCGGTTTAACAAATAGCGACCCGCGGCCCTGACCCTTTAGCGCGCACCACTGCTTTACGCCCAGCTCACGCGCCGATAGAGCACCCGCGCTAAAGGTTCTCTCCCCACGGTCGATGCAACCCTTACAACGTTGCGCGAGCTATATGGCAACGCCATCGATCCCGCTTGGAGCTTTTTGCCTTATGTTAAACTTAAACCGCATCCGCGTTGGGCCGCGCCTCGCCGCTGGTTTCGCAATTTTGGCACTTGCCACTCTGACCATCGGCTTCTATGGCATCAATCGCCTCGCCAACCTAACGGAATCGCTCACGCTGATCGGCGAGGACCGCTTACCAAAAGTGGCTCAGTTGGCCGATAACGTCGAAAACATTAATCTCATTGCCCGAGAACTGCGCAACACACTCATTTTTGATGACCCGGCCAAAGTGGCCGATGCACTGAAAATCGTGCGCGGCGCACAGGAAAGGGCAGAGAAGGCCATTGCACCGCTGTCTGAAACCATCACCAGCGAGAGTGGCAGGAAGCTGCTCGCCTCCATGACTTCCGCCAAGACCCAGTATCTGCCGCTCGAAGCACGCTTTATCCGTCTGATTGAGCGCGACCAAAAGGCCCAGGCGGAAAGCTTGCTCTCTAATGATTTGCGGCCCGCCCAATTGTCCTATTTTAAAGCCGTGGACGAACTCAACGAATATCAAATGGAATTGGTGCAAACCGCAGTGACCAGCGGACACACCGCCTACACGCGTGATCGGAATCTCATTTTCGGTCTTCTGGTCGTAATTATGATCGCCTGCGCACTCATTGCCATTGCGATATCGCGGTCCATTATTTTGCCGCTACGTCGTGCCGTCGTCAGCGCTGAACGCATCGCCGAGGGCGATCTGTGTGAGAGGTTGGTGATCAATGGTCGCGACGAAACCTCAGACCTCTTAAGAGGCATCGCAAAGATGCAGGAATCGCTGCGTACCGTCGTTGGCAAAGTGCGTACTGGTGTCGAATCAGTGAGAACGGCCAGCCAGCAAATTGCCGATTCCAGCATGAATCTGTCGACACGAACTGAAAATCAGGCGCTCGACTTACATCGCACGGTGGCCTCGATGGAAGAAATCACCGGCACCGTACATCAAACCGCAAGCAATGCCGGTCAAGCAGATGAGTCTGCCAAATCAGCAAGCACCGCCGCCATACGCGGCGGCGAAGTAGTGCGCGACGTGGTCACGACTATGAACGATATCAAGACCAGTTCGAGTCAGATTAGCGACATTGTGGGCACGATCGACGACATCGCGTTCAAAACCAATATTCTGGCGCTAAACGCGGCGGTCGAAGCCGCTCGCGCTGGAGAGCAGGGCCGTGGCTTTGCCGTTGTCGCGTCCGAAGTACGGAATCTCGCTCAAAACAGCGCCAAAGCAGCCAAAGAAATTAGTGAGTTGATTGCCGACAGCAGTCAGAAAGTACTCACCGGAGGCAAACAAGTAACGCAAGCCGGCGAAGCGATGGATGACATCGTGAAACAGGTACATTCGGTGACTGGTCTTGTCGGCAACATAACCGTTGCATCACGGGAGCAAAGTCAGGGTATCGGCGAGGTGAACCAGGCGATTTCGAAAATGGATCAAGCCACGCAGCAGAACGCCGCAATGTCGGAAGAGAGCGCCGCGGCATCCCAATTGCTTAGTCGCGAAGCCGAAAACCTCGCCGAGGTGGTTGCTGTGTTCAATCTCGATCGCGGTCCTGACACGGCAGTGTCGTCGAAGGTGGCCAGTACCCCTACTGCGTCACGATCGGCGAAAGGTGCTCCGCCGCAGACCGTATCGTCTCGCCAGCGGTCCGCCGGTATCGACAGAATGGCAAGCTAACTCGCTTTGCCATCGACTCTAGGACCTAAAAACACCACTGCGTAAGCACCTTCGCAGGACCAGTGGCGAACAAACCGGCTGAGCACATCGCGGTCTTTTTTAAACAGACTGGAAACGTGCAAGATGTTGCCGGCCTGCACCCTGATCCGTATAAACTACGTCCGATGTATCGGGGTCAGCGCATGCGCACGGTCCACGCGCGATATTTTCGACCCTTGATCGGACGACTCGTCAACTGCTGCAATGCCCGTGGCGCATCGGCGTTGGCTATGGCCACGTAAGCGCAGTGATCAAACAAATCAATGGCGCCCACGCTTTTTCCGGGCACGCCACGTTCGGCCGTTAAGGTACCCAGAAGATCGCCCGGGCGCAGTTTGTTTTTGCGTCCGCCGTTAATCTTCAGCGTCGTCATCGTGGGATCTAACTTCGTCGCGACGCTGAGCGTTTGCGGAATGACGGTCGCCTCCGGAATGGGTTCAGACGACAACGTCTCAATGCCGCGCCAACGCCCTTGTTCCCGTTCAGCGACCAGGCTTACCGCGTGACCTTGGGAGCCCGCGCGTCCGGTTCGCCCAATGCGGTGCACATAGGTTTCCGGCTGCGGCGGCAGTTCGTAGTTGAACACCACGTCCAGATTTTTGACATCCAGGCCGCGCGCGGCGACATCGGTGGCAATCAGTACGGTCGCGCTCTTGTTCGCGAACCGCACCAGAACGTCATTACGCTCCGCCTGATCAAGATCGCCGTGCAACGCCAGTGCGGCGATGCCCTGATCGCGCAACGCCTCGCCCACTTGCGCGCAATCAATTTTCGTATTGCAAAACACCAGATTAAGCTCGCCACCCCAAACGCGCAGCGCCCGCACCAGCTCGGTCGTGCGATTGTCGCGCGTTACTTTGCACCAGCGCTGGGTGATGAGCGCGGGTGCCTCCGTGGTCGTCACATCTACCCGCACCGCGTCGCGCTGCAGGCGCTTGCTGATCGCTTTAATCCCCGGCGGATAGGTGGCACTAAATAGCAACGTCTGTCTTTGTTTTGGCACAAACTTAATGATCTCATCGAGCTCGTCGGCAAAGCCCATGTCGAGCATGCGGTCGGCCTCATCCAGCACAAGCGTTGCCACCGCATCGAGCGTCAGTGTCGCTTTGCGCAAATGCTGCAAAATACGCCCTGGCGTGCCGACGACGACGTGCGGGCTGTGCTGCAGCGAGCCGATTTGCGGCCCCAGTGGTGAGCCGCCACACAACGTGAGTGTTTTGACGTTGCCGATACCACGCGCCAGCCGGCGCACTTCTTTGGCCACCTGATCCGCAAGTTCACGCGTGGGACACAGCACCAATGTCTGCACCTGAAACTGTTTTGGCTTGAGCTTGTTGAGCAAGCACAGGCCAAACGCGGCCGTCTTGCCGCTGCCGGTCTTGGCCCGCGCCAGAACATCGGCACCTTCAAGCATGGGCGGGAGCGCCTCAGCCTGTACGGGGGTCATCGCGTCGTAGTTGAGGGTCGCTAGTGTCTTGATCAGCGCTTGCTTCAGATCAAGTGTTTCGAAATTTTGGGGTGTGGACATGCGCGGATGGTACTACGAAGCCGGGTAGCAGCGAGGTACGCCCCGCAGATTTATCTCGAATACGCCCTGACATTATGTCTTACGAGTTGACGGTTTCTTCGTACCACCGCCGGCGCAATGTTCACGAACGACATCTACCTGCTCAGCCGCCTTCATATTAGATCGTAAAAACCGTAACAAAGGATAAGAAAAATCGGCTTTTCCGAATCCTCGAGCATCGACATACTGGTTGCATTGCAGACGACAACTGATGAGGAAAACATGATCCACCAGCGCACGTTGACAACACCCACAACCTCAGGCAACCGACGCCTCGCCCAGCGACTTGCAGGCATTGCCCTCACATTATCCGCACTGACAGCCAACGCCGATATCAATAAATCGGGCGCGTACGCCACGGTGATCGGTGGCGTGAATACTTTGGGTGATCAGGATATTGAGGCGACGATCGGCGGCATCAGCGGCAGCGGCACCACCTCGTTTTCAGCCTCCTACATCGCCGGATTTTCCATCGGTTATCGTTTTGCCAACAACTGGTCTATTGAGGAGGAATTCGTATTCCGCCGCACGGCGCTTGATTCGGCAACGCTCACCTCACTGGGCACGTTCAGCGACGGCGGTTTTGAAAACACACAGCTCACCGCCAAAGCCCTCTACCACCTGCCGCTGCGCTCCAATAACGACATCGAAATGTACGTGGGCGCGGGCATTGCCTGGCTCGCCGAGCTGGACTTCGATTTTGAAACGGCTGAAGGAGAACAACCCTTCGAAAAAGACCGCTTTGGTGTCGAATTCCATGCCGGTGTCCGCTACCACGGCTGGAAACACGGCTTCGCCGGTGCCGGCGTGCGCTATCTTGCGGTCAACGACGCCGTCTTGCCCTCGCCCTCCAATGCCGGCGACACGGTGCGCCTTGGGTATGATCCGCTTAGCGTTGTATTTGAGCTGGGCTGGCGCTTCTAGCCATGTGTAAAAACAATGACTTAAGATGAGCTTTTCTCTGCTCGCCCTTCGCTGAGGGAAAACCGTGTTTGGTGTCGCTTCTTAAGATACGGCCACGTCGCTTTGCGGCTCGAGGCAAGAGCTACGCTTGCCGCCGAAATCCAACAATTCTCAGGGCACCACAATGAATCAGAAAGTACTCATCGTTTGGGCACTTGCCGCAACCGGCGCCGCGCTGTATTTCGCCGGTCTTACGGCCGGCCGCCAATCCGCAGCACCGCAACAGGTCGTGCGCATGGACGCACCGCCATCGTCCACCGATGGCTCGACCCCGGCGCGCGCAGCCGCACCCGTCTACACCGTGCCAACCGCCCTCAACGATCTTGCCCGATACTGGCGCAGCCCGGTGGTCGGAGAACAGCGCGACGGCTTTGCCACGCTGGTTGATGTACACGGCCGCAAGGTCATCATCGAGCAATGCCATCACCACGGCTGGTTCGATGAGCGCACGAATCGCCCGGTCGACACTGCACAACCATTCTGCAAAACGATCGTGAACGCGAAGCTCGCCACATGGTCCGGCGACATCGCCACCGCGGTAGATCGCGATGGCAAAGCCATCAACATCGCGGTCACTCTGTCGCCAGAGGGCGATCAACTCAGGCTCGAACTGCCAGGGCAAAAGATGATGCTGGTGACGGGTACCACCAACGACATGCTGCAGGCTATGGAGCAGGCGCCGGGTATGGCCGTCCGCCGCGGAAAATACGCGATGGGCTCGATGGAGGACCGGCCGGTTACTGCCGAGCGCGAGGGCGCTTGATACCAAGCGCTGGGGCGCAGATCGCACCGTCGTATTGACTAAGCAGGCTCCAAAGCGCTGCGCCAACCGGCGAGTGAGGTAATGCCCCAAACAATCTCAAGCGCAAACACCGGCCAATTCGCATCAAGAAATAGAATCGGCGCCAGAGCAAACGCCGCGATCGCGTTATAAATAAGAAAACGCGGTCGCGCAATCGCGCCCGTCGCAAACATCAAGTAGGCCGTGCTAAATAGTACGGTGCCGCCCCAGCCGATGATGGACAGCCCCAAATAAAAGCGCCCCAGCGCAACCGCCGCCCCCACCGAAAGTGCCGCGGCAATCGGCCACACCACCCACGACTCACGAATCATCATGGTGCGTTGTGTCGCCTCACGCGGGGCACGTAGAAGTGCCAGCGCGCTCACGACAACCCAAAACGCATTCGTGATCACTGGTTGCCACGAATAAATGGCCGCCGAACTGACCACCAACGCGACAGCAGCGATCAAATTCAGCCAGTAATAGAGCGCGGACTCATGCCCCTTTTTCAGGGCCAGATACGCGTGATTGAGCAGGTAGAGCCCGGCGCCGAACCAGCCCAGTATTGATACGATCATTCAATAATCGACAGATGCATATTTTTGACGCGCAGCTCTTTGCCAACATGCGGCCCGCTCACGATGACCACGACACTTTCCTCCACCATGGTCTTGTACAGGCGGTCCGTGGCGGACGGCTGTAAAATCTTATCGCTCCACTTAATCACAATGGCGCGGCTACCCTGCGGAATCGCGTAGTGCTTCGATGCGTCTGCATTATCCACACCCAGAACAATCGGGAAGCCCTCTGAGGCAATGATTTCCACCACGTCATTGCTGCCCGCAAACGCGGTCAGCGCGCTCTGGTCGGTATTGGTAATCACGCCTTCTTTCAACAGCCGCGCGTGACTGGCATTGAAACGCTCGATAAACGCACGACCCTCAGCATTTCTCGCCGCAATAATGTGCAGCGTTGAGTCACTCTGAAAATCGCCCACGGCACGGATCAGCTCTTTCTCATTGGGAAACGAGGTCAGCAACAGCGCACTGGCCACCGCTTCGGTGATTGGCAAAAGATCGATGCTCCCGCCAAGCAGCGCCTTCATCGCCGCCACTTCCGAGGCAAACTCGACCGGCTCTCGCAGTAGCGCATCGATCTGGGCGCCGTAGCTGTAGCCCGCGACGCGACCAAATCGCAGCCCGGCATAGTCGGACACGCCGGCGGCGAAATCATGATGCTGCCGATTGTAAAAAATCCGATTCTTGACGGTGAACAACGGATTGGAAAAGGCGACCTCACGCTCTCGACTCGCGGTACGAAAAAATGGGAACGCCGCGCCAGCGCTACCGGAGCGCATGCGATAGTAGCTGTAGGCATAGTCGGTGTACTGCACCCGCACATCCAGCCCCATATCCTGCAACACGAGCCGCACAATACGCTGGGCACTACCCCCGGCCTGCGCTGGCGCCTCGACGTACGGCGCCCACTGTCCTGTGTGCACGACAAAATCGTCGGGCGCCGCCGTTTGTGCCACGCTGATCGGAGCGATCAGCAGCAGTAGGCAAAACAGGCTATTTCTTAATTTTCCAATACGCATAAATCAGCACGAGAGTAATAATAGAAAAGGCACCGCTCAGCAAAACGGTATCGGTGTCGATCGCCGCCACAGAGGAGAGTATCCATGACAAATTGCTGTCGTTGTATTCAAGCGCGGGTCGCGACATTACCTCGCGGCTGTATTCGGTCATGTACAGCGACAACTCAATGACCGTAAGAAGCGCGATCAACGTCAAAATCAGATCCGTGACAAAGGAACTGCGCTCGGCGCGACGGTTGTTGATTTCGGTAATACGTGAGGTACTGACCTCGATCATGCGCTCGCCGTTGTCCACCAGCGTCTGGAAATCCCACACGGTCATGATGTCCTCGATCACGCCCCGTTTTTGACGATTCAGATAGCCTTTTTGGATGTCGTACTTGATGCGCAGCATCTGCGTGCGTGCACGCGCATCCACCAATGAGGCTTCCGCCTGACGTACGTTTTTAGTGAAATAGGTACGCGAGATGGTTGCCTGAGTGGCTTCATTTAGTGCCTCCTGCGAGGCGTAAAAATACTGCGCAATGCGCATGGACGAATACAACATCCGCATGCGTTTCTCATTCGACTCGACCACTACATAGTTCAGCCAGGTCATCGAGAAATCGACATCGCCACAAATAATTCTGCCCGCATCGTCGGGGCGCGCCGTGTTCTCAAGCCACGGCGTCAACAGCCCCTGTGTCGACCGGTCCTGCACCTCAGATTCGGTCAGCACAAGCGCACGCGCAATCCAGCTAATGCTCTGCTGCGGATCGACGATCGCCCCACTGGCGCTATCGCGATAAATTTCCGGTATCTGATCCCGCGTGCGCTCCAGTACCCGATTGAGTTCGGGCAAGTGGGCCGTAATCAGCTCTCGGGTGCGCGCCTGGGCATAGGCCTCCATGGCGTCCGCGTCCATCTCCTGATGCAACGTCAGGCGAGTTTGCGCGATGGCAATCGCATTCGCATACACATGAAACCGCACTTCATCGGCATGGGAATCGTCGGCCGCAGACCAAACGAACACCCTTAGGTCATAGCCGTCTTGCTCAAGATTTGCGTAATCCGATTGTGTGAGGCTTGGCACCCACACCTGCGGATCCTCGGCGGGCACCGCTTTGACGATGTCGTGATAAAAATCCGAGCGCGGATCAAGCCCGGCCTTGAGCGACATGTTGGTGGCAATGGGCGAAAAAGTAACCAGATGCACGGCTTGCCGGCTCCTACTTTAATTAAGTAGAGGCGATTATAAGACGAATAGGACCACAGCGGCGGAAGCGATATCCTGTCGCCATGGCCACTGTGGCCTGTGCCAGTCGCTTTTTCACGCCTGCCGGAGACTTCTACGTTGACCATTCTCACTGCACGTCGTTTTTCGATCCTCGCCTGTACGCTATTCTCGTGCGCCACGGCGTCGGCCCAATTTGATCTCGATGGCGATGGCGTTGTCGACGATCTGGACAACTGCACAACCACCTCCAACGCAGCGCAAACGGACAGCGACGGTGACGGCTTTGGCAACGCCTGCGACGCCGATTTCAACAATGACTGCGTCGTGAACGCGGTGGACCTGGGGTTATTACGCAGCGTGTTTTTCAGCAACGACAGCGACGCCGACCTAAACGGCGACGGTGTGGTGAATGCAGTGGATTTGGGTCTGTTGCGCTTGCGCTTTTTCGCCGCACCGGGACCCAGCGGCCAGCCAAACGTCTGCCAGACACACTCGTCCATTACGGTCATCACACGCACCGGCACCGGCAGCAATCACAACAGCGGCGATGAATTCGAGTTGTGCACATCGACGGACAGCTGCTGGACGCTGGATGAAGAACCGATCACTGAGCACAGATTGGGGCAGATGGACCACCAGACGTTCAGCGTCAACGCTCTGAGCACCGCCGATATCGACCAACTCACGCTGCGCCCGGTAGCAGGGTCCGGCCAGGACGCATGGCGACCGCAGTGCCTCACCGTGTTGCTGGACGACGACCTGCTGTACTGCAATGACGGCCAGAACGCGCTGGGGCAGAGTTTCATTGGCTCGGATTCCGGCAGCAATGAAATCGCCGCGTACACCGACACCAATATTCGCCGTCGTAACTGCCAGAGCTGTTACGCCTCCGCGCTCACCCACGGCCCCATGGTTGGCCACACCACACCGCAAAGCGCGCGTATTTGGTTGCGCTCAAGCTACGCCCTGCCGCTGCAGGTGCGCTTCAGCACCCAGTCCGATTTTTCCAATGCGCAAGTAACCGATCTGGTTGAGCCACAGCAAGACGAAGACTTCACCACGATCATCGATCTTGATGACCTGGAGCCCGGCACGCTCTATTACTACGACGTGCTGGCTAGCGGCGTGTCGGTCTCACCACCCGACCTGAATTTTGTCACCGCCCCGGCCGGCCCGGCCGCGTTTCGTGCGGCGTATGGCTCGTGCATGAAACCATCGGATACTGACTATGCGACGCTGCCGATCTTCAATGATGTGGCAACCAGTGAGCCTGACATACTGCTTATGATTGGCGACAACCACTACGCCAACACCACCGAGCCTACAAAGCTCGATTTTTTCTATCGCAATACACGTCGTATCGACAGCTTTGCCAACGTCCTCGCCGGCACACCCACCTGGGCCGTCTGGGACGACCACGACTACACCGGCAATAACGACGACGGCTCACAACCAAACAAGGAAAATTCGTTGGCCGCGTTCAAGCGCTTCTGGGCCAACGACAGTTATGGCAGTAACAATGTCGAGGGCATCTGGTCGCGCTTCAGCTACGGCGATGTCGATTTCTTTTTGCTCGATGATCGTTACTACCGCGGTGCCGCCTGCAGCAACACCAACGCCGACACGGATGCCGACAGCATGCTGGGCGAGGAGCAACTCATATGGCTGATCAGTGAACTCAAGCAATCCACGGCCACCTTCAAAGCCATCGTCAGCGGTAGCCAGTGGAACGAGGCAGGCGGCAGTCAAGACTCGTGGGCGTGCTTTAGCAGCGAACGCGACACGATTCTCGATGAGGTAATGCATGCCGGCATCAACGGCGTGGTACTGCTCTCAGGTGATGTGCACAAGCAGGAAGTGTGGCGGGTGCGAGAGGCGTCAGATGATTCCTACGCACTGTGGGAACTTACTTCTTCGTCCCTCGGGCATGACAACGGCGACTGCCCTGCCGATGAAAACCCGATCTTTTGTGCCGCTCCCAGCGAGTCGTACGCCATCATCGATTTTGACACGACGGCCTCACCGCCAACGATCGAATTTGAAGCACGGGATCGCGGCAACAATCGTCTGCACGGCGTGTCGCTGGATCTCAACGACATCTGCGAATTCTGCGCACCGCGCATGCCGCGCGATCAGGTGTGGCATCAGGATCGCTACGGCGTGCGCGGTGGCGTCGAGCCAGGCGATCAGTTTGGTGCTGCCCTTGCCAGCGCCGACTTCGACAACGACGGCATCGATGATCTGGCCGTGGGGATACCGCTGGAGAATATCGTCGGCAACAGCATCGATGACGGCGGTGCCGTGCAGGTGTTCTACGGCTCTGACCGACGACTGTCCAATCGCGACGATTTTTGGACCGAAGAAAACCTCGGCAGCAGCGACGGCCCGCAGGCCGGAGATCATCTTGGCGCATCGCTTGCGGCCGCGGATTTCGACGGCGACGGATTTGGCGATCTGGCCATGGGCGTGCCGGATGAAAACTTTGACGACACACCGGATGCCGGACGCGTGCACATTATTTATGGTGGCGACGGCGGCCTCGATGCCGACAACGATCAAAAGCTGGATCAAGACGCGCTCAATGGTGCCCCCGAGGAAGGCGACCGCTTTGGCGAAGTGCTTGCCAGCGGCGATTTCAATGCCGACGGCTACGCCGACTTGATCGTTGGCGCGCCGGCCGAACACATCGGCACCATCGGCGACGCCGGATTTGTGCAGCTCATTTTCGGCTCGAGCAACGGACTCACAGAGGCTGGCGATAAGAGCTGGCATCAGAGCACAGCGGGCATGCCGGGTGATGGCAATCAGGAAGGTGACCGGTTTGGCGCCGCCGTCGCCCGCGGCGACTTCAATGCCGATAGCTTCGACGATCTGGCCATCGCTATTCCAGATGATGACGTGGACGGCGTCATCAACGCCGGCGCCGTTATCGTGCTCTACGGTTCGACCGACGGTCTCGACACCGCCGGCAGCCAGTACTGGCACCAAAATTCCGCAAACGTCCTGGGCGTGAACGCCACCGGCGACCGCTTCGGCGCCGCGCTCGCGGCCGGCGATTTTGACGGCGACGGTTTTGAAGATCTGGCGATTGGCATTCCCGGAGAAGACGGTGCGAATGGCGAAATCGACTCCGGGGCCGTGAGTATTCTGCGCGGTGCTGAGGGCGGACTGACCGCCACCAACGATCAACGCTGGGACCAGGATCAGGCGGGTGTCGGCGGCAGCTCAGAAACCGGCGATGCGTTCGGTGCCGCGCTGCACGCCGTGGACATCAACGGCGACGGCATGGTCGATCTGGCGATTGGCGCGCCCAACGAAGCGGTCGTCGAAAATACGATCGCGAATGCGGGTTCCGTGCAGGTGCTTTTTGGCACCAGCGAAGGCCTGCAGGCCTCCGACCCCAACGACGTCTTCTGGCATCAGTCGCGCGACGGCTTTAAGGGTGAGGCCGCCGCGAACGACGCCTTTGGGTCGGTGTTGATGCACGGCGATTTTGACGGTGACGGCGTCAGCGATTTAGCCGTGGGCGTGCCCAACAAAGACACGCTCGGTGATGATCAGTCTGGCGCCATGGTGCTGATCTATGGCGAGAACAATTAGCTCTGTTTAAGGCGCGCCACAACTGGTCGTGAGACCACTGGGACCGGGCGGCGTGAAAAATGCCGCCCGCATAAGACCCAGATCAATCACATTCACCACACCGTCATCATTGAGATCGGCCGCGGCATCCGCGAGAAAAAACACGCTGCGCAGCAAGCCCAGATCCACTACGTTCGTAACGCAGTCGTTGTTTAAGTCGGCGTCGCAGGCGTTGCCAAAACCGTCGCCATCACCGTCACTCTGATTGGCGTTGGCGACGCTTGTGCAGTTGTCGTCACTCGCCGCCACGCCGTCCTGATCGCAGTCCGATGATGAGCTCGCGCAGTCGGGTGCGGGCAAGCCTGCCATCACCAACGCCAGCTGGTCGTCATTGAGCGCCGTGGTAAACAACCCTACTTCATCCAGCTGTCCAACCAGTCCGCGGCCATCAAGACCGGCCGGCTGATTACCAAGCGCTACGGCCACCGTCGGGTCGATGGCCACGCTGCCGCTTTTGGCACCACTGGCCACCTGCACACCATCGACGTACAGATGCATGGCGCTGCTGTCGTAGATCGCGGCCACGTGCACCCACTGCGACAGCGGCAGCACACCGGTGGGGCTAATCAATGTCGTAGTACCGCCGTTGTCGGTACGCAAACGAAAACGCAGCGCACTGCCGTCAAGATAATTGCCCAGCATCCAAACGTGCTGCTGATCGATGCTGCCAGAGGCTTTGGAAACAAAACGTGCTTCGGAGGCAATACCGCTCACGCTGTCCAGATACACCCACGCGGTAATCGACAGCTGATCGCCAACAATATCCATCGTGCCTACGTCGACGCCATCATTGCCGCCAGCCAGTTTTAACGCGCCGCCGTAGCGGCCGCTGCCCGGCTGCCAGACCGGCGCACCGCGCAGAACACCGGGATACGCGCCCGTGACGTCCGTGGCTTGCGTGCCCGCGGTCTCATCCAAGCGGTAATACGCCACAAGAGCGTCAGCCAGATCCGGCGCCGCCCCCGTTTGTACGTTGACCTGCGGACTAACGACCGAGACGTTGCCCGCCGTATCAAACGCACGCAAAGAAAAATCGTAGTTCGAACTTGGCATCAGTCCTGACGCGACATAGCTCGCAGAACTGGTCGTGCCGTCCGGGATACCGTCACGCAGAACGGTGTAGCCGGCTACGCCAACGTTGTCGGTGGACGGCGTCCACGACAGCGTGACGCTGCTGAAGCTTGCACTCACCACCACAGGCGCACCCGGCACGCTCGGCGCCTCGGTGTCCGGCGGCGGCGGATCAAAGGTCGTCGCCTGTGCCACGTTGCTGTAGGGCGAGACACCGATCACGTTGCTCGCCAATACCCGGTACTCATAAGTTGTGGTCGCCACCAGACCGTTATCTGCGAACGACACCACGTTCGCACCAAGTTCGGCGATCGGTGCAAACGCGCCCTGAGCTTGAGCGCGACGCTCTACGACAGTACGAGTTTCGTTGTCAGCGTTATCCGACCACACCAGCTGTATCGCGGTATCGGAGGTTGCGGTCGCCACAAGTTGATCGGGCGCGGCCGGCACCTCAGTAGGCCCGCCGTCGGTAAACAGCAAATTGGTGTACACAAAGACATCGCCCTGCCAGGTAGCGGGGCCCACGATATCCAGGTCACCATCGCCATCAAGATCGGCCAGCGAAGCGACGTACTGTTTGCCACCGGCATCGATGGTCTGCGCTGTCCAAACGTTGCCACTGTCGCTGCCGTAAAACACAAACAAACCCGATTCGCTAAACGAATTTCCCGCGTAGATATCGTTGTGACCGTCCTGATCGATGTCAGCCACTTCAAGCGCATGCATGGCCGACACGTTGTCCAACAGCAACGTACGCGTCCACGCACTCGCGCCGTCGCCAGGACTGCCGTCAAGGCGATACCAGGCGAGAAAAATATCCTGCGAACCTTCGGCCTTGGACATCACAATGTCATCGGCCTGGCCATCCTGATCCAGATCCGCGACCACCGCCTTAATCGCCTGGCCCACAAACGCCGGGTCGATCGAATATTCAATCGGGTCACCGGCGCGCCAACCGCCCGGATTATCCCAGTAGACGCCGGACAGCACGATTTCTGTTTCGCCGTCGTTGTCCACATCGCCCACACCGATGCCCTCCGGTGCGTTATTCGTCTCGCCGGTGGGCCAGGCACGCGTCGTCCAATTGGTCAGGTCATCGTTTTGCAGAGCCACTAATACGCGCAGCGCATCGGACCGGGTTCGCACGACCACATCCAGCCGGCCATCGCCGTCCAGATCCGCCACATCAAGATCATTTTGATGCCACACGTCCTGCGACCAGATTTCAATTCTTTGCCACGGCTCACTGGCTGCGGCGGCCGAGCCGGGATGTACGAAGAGCCAGAGTCGTCCCGGTCCGCTGTTGCGCGCGCCATCCGCCGCCACCAAATCCGGCCAGCCGTCGCCATTGATGTCCGCCATGGTGCCGCCGTACGAACTGCCGCTGCCGTCACCAATTCGGGTCTCGTCATCGGCGGAGAAATTGGGCCCTGGATACCACACGAAGCCGTTGTTGATCGCGATCGCGACGTCGTTGATACCGTCGGCGTTAATGTCTCCGGTGCCCACCACACCGGTACCCCGTGTGCCCACCTGACTGCGCGCGGACCAGTCCACTTGCGCCACGGCGCTGGCGCCACACAGTACGAAAATACACGCGGCCAACAGTCTTGAAATGTTCATGAGAGTTTCCGGGACGAAAAAAACGTCCCGTTATCTAACGCCACGACTCGCCAACTGGCAACTGTGCTCCCGCAGCACCGTAGCCGGTGCGACACACCCGTGACCCGCTGGAAGAAAGCTCGTACTTAAGACGCAGCTCTTCTGGCAAACACCGTCAGGTTCTCAATTTTGTGGCCTGACTTGGGCTCCACGAACGTGCCACTGGGCCAAATTTTCTCGACGTGAAAGCCTTCTTTTTCGAACAGTCGATAGATCGAGCGTTCGGTGAAGTGCCAGATGTGGTCCACCAAATGCAGCTGCGGATCATCACCGTCGGCCGGTATCCGCACGATGGCCCAGCCGTCATCCGAGAGCATCTTGCGCACCGTTCTCAATACCAGACCGGGGTCGGGGATGTGCTCCAGGAAATCAAAAAATGCGACCACGTCGAAGTAACGCTCGTAGGGCAAAATTTTCAAAAGATCTTCCAGCGGCATCGGCAGCACGCGGATGTCGTTTTTGATTGACCCGGCCAAACCGTGCGAAGAAATTTCCAGACCCGTTGTGCGCCAGCCGGCTTCCTCAGCCGCGCGCTGCAGATAGCCACGGCCACCGCCGATTTCCAGCAGCGTACTGGGCTCGCCGGCTTTGTTTTGCGGCTCGATGCCCATCTCGATCCAGCGCGCCACTTCCTTGTGCGTGGCGTTTTGACGATCCACGGCGTGCTGCTGCGTGTTGTCCGCAATGCCCACCTGAAATTTAAGACCTTCGTCTACTTTGTAATATTCGTCGGCGTACAAATCGTCGAGGAAGTTGGCATCTGGAATTGGGTTACGCCACACGACGTCGCAGTCCGGGCACTGAACCAGAAAAAACTCCACCTGGTTAATTACCAACGACGCGATGTTCGAGTCGCTGGAGCGTCCGCAGATTGAACAATGTACCCACTGGAACTGCTCGGGACGCAAGCTTGCCCACGGAATTTGAACATCACAAAGTCTCTTAACCATTGTCTTTCCTGAACTCAAAGTAAGTAAGCGCCACGCAGAAAACGGGATAGCGCGTTCGCCGCCGGTCCATTTGCGAATGGTGCGGCTATCAACACCCAGAAGCGCTGCCGCTTCGGCGCCGCTAAGCTCCAATGCCTTCAGCGCGCCGCGAATGTCTTCGGGCGTTGGGGCCGCGTAGTCCGGGTCGTCGAACAACAGCAGGGATTTGGGATTGACGGCCTGGCGCACATGAAAATTGGCCCGGCTAGGCGCGAACGTATTTCGACTCATCGAATGGCTCCGGTAACGCGAGTCAGCTCGGTGCGAGCGCTCTGCGGGGAGCGAAGAGTGCCCCGTAAGGCGCCGGTTTTCAATCGGCAAACGCGTGCCGTAACCGAAAATTACGTTAGCTGGTTTTTTCGGACTCGCAGACCGCTGCGGTGAAAACCACATCGGTTGAGCTATTCAGGGCGGTCTCGGCCGAATCCTGCAGCACACTTATGACAAACCCCACCGCCACCACCTGCATAGCAATGTCGTTACCGATGCCGAACAAGCCACACGCCAGTGGGATCAGCAGCAGCGAACCACCGGCTACACCCGACGCACCACAAGCGGACAATGCCGCCACGACGGACAAGAGCAATGCCGTCGCAAAGTCGACCGTAATGCCAAGCGTGTGCGCCGCCGCCAGCGTGAGCACCGTAATGGTAATCGCCGCCCCCGCCATATTAATGGTGGCGCCGAGCGGAATGGACACCGCATAGGTGTTTTCATCGAGTCCGAGCTTTTTACATAGCGACAGATTCACCGGGATATTGGCGGCGGAACTGCGCGTGAAAAAAGCGGTAACGCCGCTCTCGCGCAAGGCGGCGAATACCAGCGGATATGGATTGCGGCGCAGCTTCACCCAAACGATCAGCGGATTGACCACCAGCGCGATGATTAACATGCAACTGAGCAGCACGGCCAAAATACGCACGTAACCGGCCAACGCTGAAAATCCGAACTCCGCCAGCGTACCGGCCACCAGACCAAAAATACCCAGCGGCGCCAATCGAATAACCACTCGCACGATGTTGGTGATAGCGGTTGAGATATCGGCCAGTACACCGCGCGTGGCGTCGCTCGCGCTGCGCAGGCCAAGACCCAGCGCCACGCCCCACACCAGAATCCCAATGAAATTGCCGTTCATCACCGCACTAACCGGGTTATCAACGAGCTTGAACAACAGATCATTCAGCACCGCCAAAATGCCCTGCGGCGGATCAATTTGAATTTCTGCCAGATCCAGCACCAGTGTCGTTGGGAACAAGGTACTCATCACCACCGCCACAAAAGCGGCGCTCAATGTGCCAATCAGGTAGAGCACAACGATGGGGCGCAACTGACCGTGCTGACCCGGCTTTTGATTCGCTAACGCCGCGGCGACGAGCACCAGCACGAGGATTGGCGCCACCGCCTTCAACGCGCTGACAAAAAGCTGGCCCAACAAAGCCGCGGCGTTCGCACCAGCGGGCCACAGCAGCGCCAGGGCAATACCGGCAGCGATGCCGATCGCGATACGAAGAATCAGGTTGCCGCCAAAAAAGCGCTCACGAAACGATGCACTGAACATAGACACTGGTTTCCAATTACGGGCCGGGCCAAACGGTACGCAGGCCTCTGAATGAAAGCAAGAAACGGCGTGCGGGCGCGCTAATCGCGGCGCAAGAACTCGAGCAAATTAGCCTGCACGTCCTGCGCCACCTGCTCGCTTGAGCCCCCGGTGGTATTGATGAGCTGCACGATCACGGTATCCATGTCGGCGTAATAGCGCGCCACGCTTTGAAATCCGGGCAACCAGCCAGAATGGGCGTAGCCTGCAAACATCGATGAAAACAGAGCCCGCTCACGATCGGTGAGCAAATCACCACGCGCCAGAGCACGCATAAAAATCCCGGTATCCGCTGCCGTCGACACCATCGAGCCACCCGGGATCACATAGTCCTGAGTCGTGCGATCAACATCATCCCAATAGCCGCGCGCCAATAGGCCCGGGTCGACATCGCTGAGCAACGAATAGGTGTTGGTCATACCCAGCGGCGACAAAATATTGTTCTGCACGAAATCATGGTGGTGATAGCCGAGGGCCGCGTTAAGAATCCGCCCCAGCAAAAGATAGTTGGTGTTGGAGTATTCGTAGCGCTCGTTGGGTTCGAAGTCCGCCGCCTTGTCATAGATCAGTTGCAACAGCCGATCTTCGTCTGTGTGCGGACGCAGCCAGCTGAACCCGGTCTGACTGTCGAAATCCGGAACCCCGCTGCGATGCTGCAACAATTGGCGCACCGTAATGTCATCAGCGTTGTCGATGCGGGCCGCCTCAATCGGTAACCACATCGCCAGCGAATCATTGATACCAAGAAGGCCGGCCTCAACGAGCTTGACCGTACTCACGGCGATAAACAATTTGCTGATGCTCGCAATCTTGAATAGATCGTTCGCCTCACCGGGCGCAAGCGTTGCGCGACTGCGCACGCCGGCCACTTTGGTCGACGTAGCCGTGCCGTCGTCGATGTACACCCAAATGCCGTCGACGCCGCGCCCGACGCCGTCGCTCAATACTTCTTCCACCGAATTGGCGCCCGTCACGATCGGCGCCGGGGCGACCGGCACCTGAGGATCGCCGCCACCGCCGCCACCGCAGGCCGCCAAAATAAAGACCAGCGACGCGCACCATCCGCGACGCATTCTCATCGCCGCCCACGTTGTTGTTCTTCGCTGATCCATATCGAAACACCACCGCACACAATGCGCACGCAACGGCAATCATAGTGCCGAACGACGCCTCACAATGAAAGCGAAGCGCCGGTTCGCGATACGTCGCCTGGAGCTTAAGGACAGGCGCTGGTCTGTCCGCTGGGGCCGGGCGCGCCGAAAAACAGCGTCCGAAAAATACCCAGATCAATGGTGTTGACGACGCCATCGCCATTGAGATCGGCATCCGGGTCGTTGCCGAAAAACTGGGTGCGGAAGTAGCCCAGATCGATCGCATTCACCACGCAATTATTGTCAAAATCAGCGTCGCACAGGTTGCCGTAACCATCGGCATCGGTGTCGCGCTGTGCCGTGTTGGGGATTAGCGTGCAGTTGTCGGAGGTGTCATCGATGTCATCGCCATCCGCATCTGCCGCGCCGCTGCCAAACACGCCGGACTGGGAAACCAGCGCGCCGCCGGGCAAATCGGGTGCCGTGACGCTCATGCTGCCGCGTACCGTCATTTGCGTGGATGAAATATTCGCGCGCGCCACCAAACCCACATCAATATTGCCAAAGCCGCCGCCGAGACGCGGCACGGTAATGATGGTGGTTAAGGTCTCGGTGCGCACCGGCAACGTGTCGGCCGTGCACTGATCGCCGCTACAACCCGACAGACGCACCTCGCCACTGACAAACTGCGCGTTGACCCAACCGTCCATGGAGGCGGTGTTGTAGAACGCCGCGCCCGGCGCGGTCGCTTCAAATTCGATAGTGATGTGCAGATCGACCTCGTCCACCCCGTCCGGCACACCCACAAGCGTCAGACGTTCAAACAGCTGAACGTTAGTAAACGCGACGTTTAGTTCATAGAATCCCGTGCCCTGAGCATCAAGACTGATCGAGGCAAGCGCGACATCGGCCGTGGTCGCGGCGGCCGCGGTCGCCACATTGCCATCTTCGCAGACGCCAGATGCGGCCGTGGTGGCCGAATTGAGCACCTCGTCAATGCCACTATTGTTCTGCGTATCGGTGACGCCACAGCCGGAGCTGAAGGCCTCGGCCGCCGTGTAAAATGCACTGGTGTGAGGCGCTGCTACGACAGCAGCAAGCAGCGAGAGGCTAACCAAAGATGGTAGAGAAAGACGATTCATAGTGTTTGCCCTTGTAGAATACGGATCGATACACCTTTAAAGCGACGTCCTATGGTCGATTACCTCAGTCTGCGGCACCTGATGCGCAGCACCATTTTGCACCTACCCGCATGCCAGGCCTGAAACGAGCGGGCCTGCGCACCATCGCGATCTATGGTGCCGCAATTGCAGCCGGCGCCTTCGTGCTCCAGTGGCTTGAATATCGACACGCCACCCGATTTTTCAGCACGGAATTTTATGTGGTGGTGGTCGCCATGGTCTTTACGCTGACCGGGGCTTTTGTGGGCCACCGCCTGACGCGCACGACGCGGGCCGCCAAAACGTTTGAGCGCAATCAGGCGGCGCTGGACACGTTGGGTCTGAGCCTGCGTGAGGTGGAGGTGCTGGATCTGCTTGCGGACGGCCACACAAATCAGAAAATCGCCGACAAGCTGCACGTGTCCGAGAACACGATCAAAACCCATTTAAAGAACATCTACGCCAAGCTGGATGTATCAAGACGCACTCAGGCGATCAAAAAAGCCCGTGACCTGAGACTGCTCCCCTGATAGATTTTTGAAGATAAACCCCTGATTTTCCTAAATTCACCCGTTTGGGTGATGGCACCGGCACGGTGTCACGCTATTTTCGGGGCACCCAATCCGGGCAGAACGTACAGGACAAAACCATGTCACGAATTATTTGGACCTACGGCATTATCTCAGGCGCCGTGGTCATCGGCATCGCCATTTTGACCGCCAATATGGCCAGCGGCTCCACCCACATTGCCGGTCTGGAGTGGCTCGGCTACCTGGTGATGCTGCTGGCACTGAGCCTCATTTTCGTTGGTATTAAGCGCTATCGCGATCAGCAGGGTGGTGGCGTCATTAGTTTCTGGCATGCGCTGCGTGTTGGGCTTGGCATCTCCGCCGTTGCTGGCGTTATTTATGTGGCGGCCTGGGAGGTGAACCTCGCGGCCACGGACTACCGCTTTATCGATGATTACAATCGTTCCGTTTTGGAGCAAAAGCGCGAAAGCGGCGCCACGCCAGCACAGATGGCCGAAGCGACGGCGGCGGCAGAAAAAATGAAAGACCAATACGGTAATCCGGCGTTTCGTTTGCCCATGACCTTCATGGAAATATTTCCGGTGGGTCTGATTATTTCATTGATCAGCGCGGCCGCGTTGCGCCGAGCTGAGGTCTTGCCAGCAGGTTAGCGTGGCCAGCGGGCGTCCGGAGCGATGTAAAGGGTTCGCGTAACATCGCGATCGGCAACATTCGCCGAGAACAAAACCAGCAACAGGAACACGGGATGACCGGACTACGCGCTTTCACTGCCTGCACGCTGTTGGCGTTTGGATGTTTTGCCCACGCACAGGCTGGGGACATCGAAACGTGGCAGAAGACCGCCAACACCCACCCGGCCGGCACCGTGTACGTGGATGGTCAGGCCACGCTGGCCCGCTACCCGATGAGTGCGCTGGATGCCGCAAACGGCGGCGGCCTCGCATCGGTCTCAACGCAAGACCCGCGTGCTCGCATGGAATGGGCGCTGTCTGTGGTTGAGCTGGGGATGTCCGAGTTTGAGATGACAAAACTCTCGGGCATGCCCGCCGCGGTCGGCACCGCCGAGACCTACTCAGGCGAAGTGTCCTTTGCGGCGAGCTTTTCCGGTCGCACTGGCAGCGCGCGGGAAATGCTCAGCGTTTTCTTTGCACCGCCGGCGGCGTTTGATGCGTTGGGTGGCATGGACATGCTGGCCAATAATCGCCCCAGCGCAGGCGTCAATTATGCCGCCGCGGCCAGCAACGCGGTATCGTCCAAACCCAGGTCCAAGCCTGTGGCCAGGCCCAAACCTAAGCGCAAACCCAAAACGGCCAGCACAGCAAAACCGAAGCCCAAATCAACCTCGAGCACGGCCGGCAATGGCGGCATGAGCAGCGGTGCCGCCAGCCTGCTGGCGGGCGTCAGGGGCGACTTGGACAAGATGGCCGCGGAGTCTGCCAAAACGCGCGCCGCACAAAAGGCCAAAGCCGACGCAGAAAAAGCGGCGGCAATGAAAGCAAAACGCCTGCGTCTGTACGCCCTATCGGGTGCCCGCAAGGGTCATTACCCGGCACCAAGTGCTGATGAGGAATTTCGCGTCTGGCCGGAGCAAGGCCCGTGGCGCATTCAGGTACTGTCCGATAACGCGTCGCCGCGTATCGCGACCCGCAACTACTCGCCTGAAACCTCGACACCTGCTGCAGCACTGCGCGCTTTTGCACGGGAGACCGGTTTAGCTATTAAGGGGAAGCCGACATTCGAACCCCTTGGTGCCTACAAAAGCCTTGATGGCCGCGACGTTCAGATCCTGCTCACACAAACCAAGCTGCATGGCAAAACGGGCATCGCCTTTGTTTTTTACGCCCGCGCTGCCAACAATCCCAACGCAACTCTGCGGGTGATGGAAATGCCTGCCACGCTTTATCAGGACTGGGGCGGCGTCGCGGCGATGCTCACGATGCGCGGCGTCATTCCGGATAACAACGTATTCCCATCCAAGGAGCGCCGTCGCATTGCCCACTCACCGCTCAAAGAAAAAACGGCGCTGTATGAGGCCGTGCTCGACAAGCTCTATATGGAAAATGTGCTCGCATTGATGGTCACGATGGCGCAAACCACGGCCATGATGACCGAACTCAATTACGATCTATTGTTCGGCAACGACCTTACGCCGGGACCATGGGCTTACTAGTTGGGCGCTTGCGGTTCGCCCACACGCGATAAACCGAGCGACACGCACACCAACCAGATCACATAGACCAAACCGACCGCGCGCTCATAGGCGCCGGTCCAGTCCTCGCCGACGAAGAAAAATACCGGCACGAGCCACAGCCAAATTCCGAGGCAGGCCGCGCTGAAAATACTCAATCCTCGCGCACGGCGTGACAAGCCGGGCTGCAAAGCGCCCATGGCGGTACCGGTCAGACTGGCGACCACCCACAGCGGCGCGCTTGCCCCAGGGGCCGTAAGCGTGGACGCCGACGCGCTGAGAAAATAGTAAGACAAATACACCAGCCCGACGCCGGCCGCCCCGAGCAACATTCGCGCCAACCACCACAGTCGCCCACGGTCCATACCGGTCAAACCCACGGCCAAGGCCAAATGGGCCAAACCGAAAGACGCGAGACTCAAGGTATGCAGCGCCCCCCAATCACCGCGACTCAGCGCACTGATCGGCGTCGTGACCGGATTCAAACCGGTTGCGAGCAGGATATACAGGTGGATGGGAAAGGTAACAATGGAACTGACCAGAGCGAAGCGGAGCCACATGACAGGTTTCCCGAAGGTTACAAAGGAGCGGCAGTCAGAATGATCCACAGCACGGCGAGAATAAAATTCACGCACGCGCAAAGCACCGCTGTTACAACGATAACCCATGTTCGATTGTACAGCTGCATTTTAAAATCTTCGGGCACACTTTCCTGGCGCCACACCAGATCCTTCTGGTCATCGGTTAGCGAACGGCGTGCAATCAAAAAAGCGGCATAGCTGCCTCCCACCAACAAGAAAACCAATGCGAGAGCCGGCCCCGAGAGTCGCGCCACCATCGGCACGCCCATTACAAACAGAGCCAGAAAACAGCACAACAGATGGAAGAAAACGGCAACATAGCGCAGTGAAACACTGATCGCGCTACCGCAATAGCGCACGGCACCACCCACCAGCACACCACTTAAGATGAGAAAAAGCGGCGAAATGTACTTGTCGCTGACGGTCGCCTCATTCCATACGATGGCCACAAGCAACGACGCCGCTGCGCCCGCAATCACTCCCAGGACGCCATTTTGTGCAGCGTACATCGTGCGGATCAGGTTCATTCGTTCCGGCCCCGTCGTCAGATCGGACGTCGGGCTTTGGTAAGCATCGTCCATACTCATCAGCTTCCTCTCATGACTCTCATCAAACGCCATAAAGCGTAGCAAGGTTTGGGATAGCGAACTGTTATTTCAACGTTATTCCAGCCTGTCAGACCGAGCATCCAACCCATCCTCCACCGCAGTGGCAACTCGTTTCCCGTGTTCTACACTCAAAGGAACCAAGGGCACCCCCACTTTTTGAGGAAAACCTGGCCATGAGCAATTCAAAATTCGTCGCCGCGCTTTTTGCCATGGCGGCAGCGCTTGCTATGGGTTCGAGCGGCCACGCCAATCAGCGCAGTGAGCAGAACAAGGCGCGCGCGACGGTGTCATCGAAGCCCACGTCCGTCGAGCTATCCCGCGACACGCTGAGTCAGGATCCGCGCTTTGTCGTGTCGAAAACACGACTGCAGCTGATTTTTGGTAGCGGCGAGTTTGAATTCCTGCAAAACGAGATGACGGTACAGGAACGTCAGATCATCGGCCTGCAGTGGCAAACCACAGAGACAGGCGCAACGCGCGGTCGCTGGGAAATACGCGATCGTGCCGATCGCAGCACGTTGGTGGCCAGCGGCAACATCAACCAGGCACCGGTACCAGACAAAATGCACCGCGTGTGGCTACCTGCATCAACCTTTCTTAGTGAGCCGCAACCGGCAACGGATACTAATTTTGAAATTCGGATAGTGGCGCTGGATGCGTCCAACGCCGAGCTGGGCAAGCCGTCCAATGCAGTGACCGTAAAACAGCTTTCGCGTGACTACGTACAACCGCCAACTGATTTCGGCGCAGGCGCGCACTTCCCCACAATCACGCTCCTCAACGTAGAAGAAAACGTCCGGCAACTCCCTCTGTCGCAGCTCTATGCAACCTACGCCGATGTTCGCGTCCGTGTCACAAACCAAGACCCCCAACCCACCGACCCGATGTTTCTGAAGCTGCGTGATGACCGGCTGCTGTTTCGACAAACCGCGGCCGCGAAAGCCATCAAAGCACTGGCGCCAAACGAATCGCTGGATGTCTCGCTGCGCGTCGAGGCCATTCTCGATGCACCGGCCTCGCAAACACCCCAACAACAGCAGGTACGGCAGTGGCAACGTCGGCGCGATGAGGCCTGCAGTCCGCTTTTCTACAGCGTACTGGACTGGCGCGGCAACCAGAGCCAAACCCCGATTGATGCGCATCGGGAGCGGCCTGTGCACATGGATGGTTGGTCGCAGCAAGTCACCTCCACACAGTCGGCCCCCGATTGCGATGGGGGACGATGCGTCCGTGTCAGTGATATGGAAAAAAGTCTCGCCCAACGCCTCCACGGCCGGGTCATGGGCTACTCGTTCGCACTGCTGGGCAGCCAGACATTGCTGGGCGCCGCGGGCAAGGCTCGCTCAGCGGCCGACGGCAATCTCGACTTCACTGCACAGACCCCCATGACGGTGGCCAGCGTGTCCAAGTGGATCACAGCCATTGGCGCCATGAGCGTGGCCAACACGCGTGAGGACGTGTCGATCGACGATATGGCCGGCGCGTACTACCCGGCCGATTGGAACGTCGGTAATTACTTCAATGGCGTAACGCTGTCGCAATTTTTGAGCCAACAAAGCGGCATCAAGGACTACGGCAATGTGAAACTCGACCGCAACACGCTGCAGACGTTTCTGGAGCAGCCCGTGAGCAACCGCTGGCGGCCGACCTGCACGGGTTCCGCCGTTGTTCGCCCGGACAACGCCGTCAATCCATCCACCGCCATGACGCGCTGTTACAGCAATATCAATTTCGCCATCTTCCGCGAATTTATCCCCGCCATGGCGGGCGCCACCGGCAATGCCGACGAGCAATACGAACAGCTTGTTCGGCAAAACGTGTTTGAACGCGTTGGCCGCGAGAACACCGGATGCCGCCCGCGCGGCGACATTCCGCATGCGTTCGGCTACAACGGACCCAACGCGGAAAAAGGCCAAAACTGGGGTGATGTCCGCGACGAGTGCGGCGGCGCTGGGTGGTTCGTATCGGCCGTCGATATCGCCGCCGTGCTGGCGTCGATCAACGCGCGTGATGGACGTATCTTGCGTGAAACCGCAAGCAACTCCGATTTGGACACCATGCGCGTGCGCGGACTGGGCGTCGACACGTTCAACAATTTCGAGCTGTCGAAAAACGGAGCCTGGGGAGGCGGCAAGGGCATGGTGCACGCCGGCGCCGCCATCTTTGGGCCCGTCAACGGACCCAACATTCCGGCGACGTTGCTGGTCAACTCAACGATTACCAGCGGCCCAAACTGCGGCAACAACGCGCTGGACGTACTGCGCGACGCCTACAATGAGGCGCTCTATACCCAATAGACGATATGGATGCGGCCGTCCTCGTGGCGGCGACAGAAGATTCGCTATAATTGACGACCAACTCGAGTGGACGCAGGCAGCAACACAATGGCCGGTGGATTTAGCAAAGACGGTGCGGTGCAAGAGCAGATTGATGCGAGCATCGACGACGCGGTTTCAAGCGTGCGACGGCGCTTGCCAAAAGGCGAGAGCCTGTCTCGCTGTTTCGAATGTGATGCCGAGATACCGCAAGCCCGGCGCATTGCGGTGCCGGGTGTGCGTTACTGTATCGCGTGTCAGGAACAGCTGGATGCCAGTGACACCGCCGCGTCGCTGTACAACCGACGCGGTAGCAAAGACAGTCAGTTGCGCTGAAGCTTATTCGCGAATCGGAACAAACTGATCGCCCACTTTGCGATGCAACTTGCCGTCGAGATAGACCACGTCGCCATCGCCATCACTCGCGTATTGATCGCTGTAGGTCGTCGAGGTGCTGGTGTCATTGATCGTGTAGCTGGCATTGGAATCGCTGCTGTCCGACACGTACGCACTTTCCCGAGCTACGGTACGCGTGTCTTGCGTCGAGCGGATGAACGCGCCATTAAATCCAGAGTCTTTTAAGCGATCGCGTGCCTGTTCGGCGTCTACCCGCGTGAAAAACGGCCCCACTACAAATCGCGTCAGGCCATCCGGGCCGCTGGTGCTACGCAGCTCACCGACGTTCGCGGGTAGAACAATATTGGCAACATCAGGATTGCGAAACGCGCCAATTTGCACGTCGAAACTGTCGGCGTAGGCGACACTGGAAAACAAAATGGCGGCAAGAGTTAAGGCACGACAAAACACGGGCGACTCCAAATACTTATTATTGAATCTGGAGTATATCGCGAATGGTGAATTGCCGCGCCTAAGCTCAATCAGGAGAACGCGAGTCCGCCGTTGATGTCGAGGCTTGCACCAGTGATGAAGCTCGATTCTGACGACGCGAGATACGCCACCAAACCGGCAATCTCAGCGGCATCACCCTGGCGCTTGAGCGGCGTTGAGGCGGCCACGTTGGCACGCACGGCGTCTTTGGTGAACTCATCGTGGAAGCTGGTGGCGATCATGCCCGGGCAAATGCAGTTTACGCGAATGCCGGATGGGCCAAACTCTTTGGCCATGCCACGCGTAAACGACATCACGGCACCTTTGGAGGCCGAGTATGCGGCCGCACCCGGTCCGCCACCGTCGCGCCCGGCCAGCGATGACAGGTTAATGACAGAGGCGCCACTTTCCATGTGCGGCACGGCTGCCTTCATCGTCAAAAATGTGCTGTTGAGATTCAAACGCATCACGTGGTTGAAGAAATCTTCATCCATCTCGGCCAGCGATTTGCGCGCGACCATGCCGCCTACATTGTTCACGAGAATGTCGATGTTGCCGCCAAACGCCGACCGCGTTTTGGCAACCAGGTTGTCCACGTCGGCCGCAACGGTCATATCGCCGCCAATCAAAACGCCTTTGCCACCGGCTTTTTCCACTTCTGCAAGCGTGGCCTCACCGGCCGCTTTGTTGCTGTGGTAATTGATGGCAACGCTTGCCCCCAAACTTGCCAGTTTCAGCGATACCGCTTTACCGATATCACGCGTGCCGCCGGTTACGATGGCGACTTTATTTTCAAGGTTCATTCTTTTTCCCCGTATCTGAAAGACTAATAATTCTGTTGTAAATGTTTTGGTTCAAGCGGGCCGATTTTTGGACACAGCACCCAAACAGCTACCAGTGCCGTTACCGCCAACCCTGCCCCAATCACAAAGGCTGGCGTGTAGTTGCCCCCAGAAGTCAGCCAGGGCACTAAAGAGGTCATAACCACCACCGCAAGCTTCGCGGTCATCCCGGCAAGTCCCGCCAGTGTGCCGACGGTCGTGCTACTGAAAAAATCGGACGGCAGCGTTTGCACACTGCCAATCGCCGTCTGAAATCCAAACAAGATCACCGCCATCAGCAACACCGCGTTCACCGGCGCGCCGGGGTTTGTCATCGCCAGCAGTGCCGGCAGCATGATCAGGCAACCGAGCGTGATCATCGTTTTGCGCGTTTTATTCACCGACCAGCCAGCCGACTGTCGATTGAGTGTGAACAGCCCTCCAAACCAGGCGCCTAAAGCAGCCCCCACGTAGGGCACCCACCCGTAAATACCGATGGTTTTCACATCCATACCGTAGGTTTCCGACAAATAAATCGGAATCCAAAATATGAACAGCCACCAGATCGGGTCAATGGCGGCCGATGCGATAATCACGCCCCAGCTCTGTTTGTGCGAAAGCAGCTGAGCGGTCGTGGGATGATAACCAGCTTCGTCGGTCGGACTTTCGTTGCGCTGGCCAGAGAGGATGTACTGACGCTCATCTTCGGTGACCCAAGGGTGGGTCTTTGGTGGCGATTTGACGAGGACCAACCAAGGCACGAGCCACAGCAGCCCGACCAAACCGACCAAAACGAAGATAGCTTTCCATGAAAAATAGGCCGACAGAATGCCGATTAAGGGAATCGAAACAATACCGCCAATCGCCGCGCCAGAATTAAAGATACCCTGAGCCAGCACGCGTTCGTTGGTTGGAAACCACTCCGCGTTAGCCTTCGTTGCACCGGGCCAGTTGCCGGCTTCCGCCACACCCAACAGGCTACGGAAAATACTAAAGCTCGTCAGGCTGTTTGCCAGTGCATGCAAAGCCGTCGCGACAGACCAAACACCGATCGACAGAACAAAACCCAGTCGCGTGCCGATCCAGTCGAAAATTTTGCCGAACAGCGCCTGACCAAAAGCGTAGGAAAAAACAAAAACGACCGAAATAAAAGCATAGTTTGGCTTGGTCTCGTCGAGCGTTTTATCGGGATACAAATCCTTCGCGATTTCCGGCCACAACACGTTCAGGGACTGGCGATCGATGTAATTGATCACCGTGGCAAGCGCGATCAGGGCGATCACGTACCAGCGCATGTTCTTTATCTGCATATCCGACTACTCTTGTTATACATCGAGCTTCGCCATTGAAATTCCGTCGCCAGACTCGTTGCCGTGGACACGCTGAAAAGTGCCCTATCCGGCGCCCGTCAGATCATCCCAAGGCACCCGCCTACCGGGCGTTGCCGCAAGGCGTGAGGCAGGTACCAAAAACCGATTGGCTGAGAAACTGGCGCGAACAAAAGGTATACCAATATACCCAAAGATGGCAACTGTATTTAAACCAATATTGCCAATTGGTCGGTCCAATTGACATAGCCACGTCGGTATCACGGAAAAAAGAGGCCAGACACGGCCAATCGGCGGCCATTGGCGCCTCGCGCTCCCCCCAGCGTGCGTGTATAAATAATGTATCGCTCACCACACCTTGCAGGCATCAGCGCAAATGAAAGACAACAGGCTTTACCACAAGATCGCGGCGAAGATTACCGCTCTGATCGACGAAGGCCTCTACCCACCGGGCTCGCGTCTGCCGGCCGAGCGCGAGCTCTCCGAGCGTTTTGGCGTCAGTCGCGTCACGATTCGTGAAGCGGAAATCGCCCTACAGGCCGTTGGGCGTATCGAAATCAAGACCGGCTCTGGCGTCTACGTCACTGAGGCCGGGGGCACCAATCTGGGCGCTCTGCCGCTGGCCAGCGCGTTTGAGGTCACCGAAGCACGGCTGTTGTTTGAATCCGAAGCGGCCGCCCTCGCCGCCAAAGACATCGATCAGGCAACCCTGAACAAGCTCGCCGAACTCGTCGCCACCATGGACGTGGTAGACCCCGCCGATCCGGAGCTCGCCGACGAGGCCGATCGCGATTTTCATATGACCATCGCCGAAGCATCGGGCAACAGCGCCATTTTGTTCCTGATCCAGCAGCTGTGGAAAATGCGCACCGAAATTGAAGACGTGAAAAAGGCCTATGCATCGGTCTGTTCCCACGACGTGGGCGCGCGTGGCAACGAGCATGAGGACATCCTCAAGGCATTGGAAACCCGCGATCCTGCTCTGGCCCGTGGCGCCATGCGCCAGCACTTCACGCGCATGCTTACCTCAATGCTCGATGCATCGGAAAACCGGGCGCTGAATGAACTGCGCAAGAAAGCCACAGAAAGCCGCGAACGTTTTTTGAAAAGCGCCAAGCTTTAACCCCGGCGGCGCTACACCCCTACCGACACACGCGTGTGTTTAAACGACGGCGTTAGACTTTGCGGGTCCACCTGCGTGGACGTCAGCACATTCGCCTCAGGGTAATACGCCATCAGATTGCCGGCCGGCAAGTCATAAAAACCCACTATGACATCGCGCATCTGACCTACGTCGGAGGTAAGCGTTACCTTATCGCCCGCCTCCACGCCGAGCGTGCGGCCATCGGCCGGCGACATCAGCACGCTCCAGCGCGAGGTGACGCCGCGATAGGAATCCTCTTCCTCATACACGATCGAGTTAAATTGCCCCTCGCTGCGAATGGTCGTTAACGCAAACTCGCGCGTGCTGCGCAATGGTGCCGGGCTCGTGACCACGTGGAAATGCGCTTTGCCGTCGGGTGTCTTGAAGTGCGGTTCGTGCAGCACGCGTTGGGCAATGTGAAACTCGCGCTTGGCCACATCGATATCGGCCAGCGCTTCCATGCCGGGCACAATTTTCGCGATGCTCTGGCGAATGCGTCGGTGTTTCTTAAACACCTGAAAATCTATGGGCACGCTTTCGAGTATCGCGGTGGCTAAATCCGCCAGCACCACCACCTCAGGGCGCACACCGGGATGCCGCTCGATCTGCCCGTCGCTCAAGCGCACGAAATTGAACATCGACTCCTGCGTGGTGGGCTCCCACTCCTCATCGCGCGCCGCCACCGGCAGCACAATTAATTCGCCGCCATCATCCGCGGTCACGTGTGATCGATTCAGCGTGGTGGTCAGCGCCACCCGCGTACCAATCTGATTTAGTGCATCGGTCGCCCAGCGCGTATCGGGATTGGCCGAGAGCAGATTGCCGCCAAGCAGCACCGCCACATCCATCTCACCGCGTGCGGCCGCCTGCATGGCGCTCATCGTGTCGTAGCCTTTTTCTTTGGGAAAAGCCAAACCGAAATGCGTTTGCATGCGCTCGAGCACGTCCTCGGCGAGCACCGGTTTCACGCCGATGGTGCCCACACCCTGCACGTTGGAATGGCCGCGCAAGGGCAACAGACCCGCGCCACGCCGCCCAACCATGCCGCGCAGCAGCGCCAGATTGCTGATGGCCTCGACGTTACGCACGCCGTGCAGATGGTGCGTGATGCCCATGCCCCACGCGAAAATGACCCGACGGGCCCGGCCGTAGCGCTGGGCGATATCGCGAATCTGACGTTCTTTCAGTCCTGTCTCAGCAACAATGTCCGACCATGGCAGTTGTTGTAGATGCTCACATAACGCCGTGCCACCGACGCAATATCGCGCCATGTACGCGGCGTCCTGATCACCCGCTTCGAGCACGGCTTTCGCGATACCGTTCATCACCGCAATGTCGCTGCCAATATTTGGCTGTAGATACTGCGACGCAATTTCAGAGCCACCAGCCAGAAGCGACCGCGGACTTTTCGGCACCGCAAATTTCACCAACCCGTTCTCACGCGCCGGGTTGATCACAATCACCTCGCCACCGCGATCCCGGCAGGCTTTAAGCCGATGAATAAAACGCGGGTGATTGGAGGCCGGGTTCGCACCAATCACGAAAATCATGTCGGCCTGATCAATGTCGGCCAGCTCTATGGTGGCGGTACCGGTGCCGATGGTCCGGCGCAAACCCACGCCGGTGGCTTGATGACAATAGAACGAGCAATTGCTGACATGATTGGTACCAAAACAGCGGGCCAACAATTGGAACACGAAACCCGCTTCATTCGATGAGCGTCCCGAGGCGTAGAAAAACGAACGTTCCGGCGACGTAGCGTTAAGTCGCTGGCCACAAACGGCCATCGCATGATCCCAACTCACCGGCACCAGACGATCGGAATCGGGCGCTTTGTGCAACGGTGTGTTCAGGCGACCAAGATGTTCGAGCTCGCGGGCCGACAGCTCGTCAAAATCGCTTAACGGATGATCGAACACCTCGGCCGGAATCGCCGGCTGCATGTCGCTGGACTGCGCTTGAATGCTCTTGTTGCACACCGCCGGAAATTCGCCGGCTTCATTGGTCATACCACCGTGCTGACCACCCATACCCAGCGCACAGGCTTTGCAGGTGTTTTTCGACTTGAGTACTTTACCGGCGCGCGCGAAACCCACCTTCTTCACAGTAGAAAGTGTGTACAGAATTTTCTTAAAGCCGCCGCCTACGATCGCCATGGCTAAAAGTATGCCCCAAAGCGCACAGCGTCGCGCGTGCCACGTAGCCAAACGGTAACGTCCAGGGCCATCCCTACTTCGGTCGCGGTGTCCTCGTTGCTAACTTTTACCGACATTATTCTCATCTGTCCGAGAGGCCTATCGCGAAGCATGGCAAAACGCTGTATCGAACGAGGTCGAGCTTGAGCCCATTCCAGATCCAATGGAGCTACCGGGCGGCAACAATATCCGCCGCGCCGTACATTAAGGGCGTCCTGCTTGGTTCGCCAACGGGCCTGAACATGGCCAATCTGCCGCCGGTACCACCCACCAATGACAATAACGGCACTGTCACGGGCGCCGATGACGCCGGCGAGCCCGAGCAGCTCGATGCCTCCGACCTGGGCTTTCGCGTAGAGACCGACTCCACCACCGACCGACACCTCGGTGGTGTTCGTTGAGTTTGTCGGCCAGGGCGCCGACGTGCAGCGTGCCCTATATGAGAACAGCCCCTACGAACTGACCAACAGCTACGACCGGCAAACGGGTCAATACACCGTTCAGGTGCGTTCGCACGAAACCGGCGAAGTGCTTGGCACGGTGGACAACGCGCGTCTGGCCAACGCCGGCGATCGTTTTGCCGAGGTGGTGGAATTTAACGCCGACAAACTCTTCAGCAACGACCCGGCCATTCGCAACAAATACCTCGTGGCCTGGCGTGGCGTGATCAACGTGGTCATGAACCCCAATGCCGATCGCGCCCACGGCAAGCCCCCGGGCAATCCAGTGGCCGATGGCGTAACGCGTCTGTACGAAGCACTCCAGGGCGAGCGCGTGCAGATTGATCGTCAGGGCAACGGCGTTGAAATCATTCTGCCGGAGGGCTCGCTGCCTGAAGCACAAGGCATTCCAGGCATTGAGTTTGAACCGCCGGGACAGGCACCGCAGATTCCTTAAGCCGAATCGTGGTTTGGGTTTGCGGCACGTGCGCGCTTATGCGCGCATCGCTTCAAACAAATTCTGATGATTGCGAATAATGCGCTCGGTAATCTCTGGGTCCGGCGTCCGGCTCCAGTCGTTACGCCGCCACGACCCACCGAGCACAATTTCGCCGGTGCGCGGAAACATGTAATTCACGCCGTCACCACCGCCGATGGTGAGATAGTCCACCGCCGGATCCGGCGGAATAAACACCAGCTGGCCTTTTGCCGGCACCATATCTTCATCGCCAAACAGAGCGCGAGCGCCCAGACCCGTGCAGTTAAAAATGGTGGACTCTCTGAGGGCAAGGATTTCATCCAGCGCTTTGAAATCACGCACGACAAATTTCCCGCCGGCGCGATAAAAATCATCACGTACCCGACGCAGAAAAATGGCCGGCTCCACCAGCATGGTTACCACACGCTTGACCTTCTCAAACGGGAACGGATGTTCGTCGGGTTGCAGCTGAGCCACTGAGGTAAACAACTCGGGCAACTCACGCAGATGATAGGGCTGGCGCAGCGCATCGGGGCCAAAAAAATAATTCTCCGCGAAGCTCACACCATAATGCGGCCCCACCATGTTTTGGTACGCATGATGGGCAATGCGCGCGGCCTGTTTGTACTGCACCTCGAACGCAGGCGTCGCCACGCCCTCGCGGAACACGCTCGTGGGCGCCCACTGGCCGGCACCTACGTTGGAGGTGCTGTGGCGCGACACATCGCGCGTGTAGATCGTGACCTGCCATCCGGCGTCCTGCAAAAGCCGCGCCGTGGTCAGCCCCATGATGCCGGCGCCGATGACAGCCGCCTGACCTAACGGCAGTCCGCTGGCCTCCCGCACGGCCAGCGCCGACGAACCCCACGACAGCGAAATGCCGCCGCCACCGTGGCCGTAGTTATGAATGATCTGCTTGGCATCGAACTGCTCGCGCCGAACCACAAACCCGCCCGGTCGATACGGGCGATGACCCACAATGACTCGCACGATGTTGTCCATCGACACACGCGGCGCCGCGAACGGCTTGCGTGACAATGGGCGCGAGTATTTGGGTCCGGCGAGTGTGTTGCCGGCCGGACAACCCGTGAGTGCAGCGGCTACACCCACGCCCCCAATGCCCTGCACAACGCGACGACGCGAAAAAGAAACGGTCTTTTTATTCTGCATTTAGAATCCACGGCTCCCGACCATGCACACCATCATTCGCTGCAAACACAAGCCTGCCCTGCACGCTGTGCAAATTTGCCGGCGCCGCCGACAGCGAGCCGGGCAACAGCTCGGTGACCTGCTCCACCCGCTGGCCGTCGGTGCGCCAAATTTCATCGCCACTATCGGCGTTGGTGGCCACAAAATACAGGGCATTGTTGTGAACGGCCATATCGCCCAGCGCATAGTCATCAAAACCCGGTGCGACATCGACGAAAAACTCGGTGCCGTCGGGCGTGCCGTCGGTGCGCCACAGTGCGTTGCCGCGCTCGCTGTCCCACACTTTAAAGTAAATGAACTCACCCAGTTGTTCGAAAGATCCGCCGACCCGTCGTTCATCGTACGCCGCGGCCACCAACTGCACCGTGCCCGCGGCACTGCCGTCTGTGGTCCACAGCTCAGGCACGCCATCATCGCGCCACAGTAGAAACACCAACCGATCTGCCAGGCGCAGCGTTTCTGACGCAAGCGCGCCAAACTGCCCCCACGAGCCGGCCAGATTTTGTACTGGTTTCGCGCCGCTCGAATCGGCCTGCCAGAGCGTGACGCCCGGTCCACGTGCTACGTAGTAAACCGCGTTATCCAACGCGCCGACAAAGCGATGCAGAAACGGCGTGGTGTTCATCGACACATCGGGTACGCGCCGCGCACCCGCGCGCGTACCATCAGTGCTCCACAGTGCCACACGATTGTCCGGCGTTTCGGCAAAGAACCACGCTCGATCATCGGTGACCTCGAGAAACCCGTAGATGTCGCCAGCCACGGTAATGCTCGGATCGAAAATTTTCTCGAAAGAGCCTTTTTGCCCGGTGGTTGAATAGACACCATCGAACAGACCGATGCCGATCCAACGATCGCCCACGCGTTTAGGCACACCCATCCCCGCTGATCCGATCTGCATCACCTGCCCGTCGCGTGCTACCCAGTGAGAAGACGAGGCCTCCGCGGCATTCAGCGCGCTAAACACGGGGCCGGAATCGGTCGGTGCCGCGAAACCTACCCGCGGTGGGAAAACGTCGCCATCGGCAAACGTCGCGGCGGCGAAATTCTGCACGCTTCTTGTACCGGCCGGCGTCGCATCCGTCAGCCACACCGCCCGGTCACCAACGCCCATGCCCGGACCGAAGAGCATGGTTTCAGCACCGGCATTGGGACCGACGAAGTACGACGAATCGGCGTTGTTGTCTTGGGCCAGGTTGAATCGAACCATCGTGCTCTGCGGCGTGCCGCGTGTCTGCCAAAATTCGCGACCGGTATCCGGCGCATTACCCACAAACACCAGCGCATCGCCCACGGTGTGAAAACCACCCAACGCGCCCCACTGCCTGCCGGGCCAGATATCACGCACCAGCGAAAGATTCAGATCGCCGTTTTCACCCAGCGCCCATAGTTCAAAACCCTGTTGCAGCGTTTCGAGCACCAATACCGACCGCTCGCCAACGCGAACCGGGCCCAGCGAGAACTTGGAGAATTCCACCTCGTCTGGAAACTGCAGTTCGGCCGTTCCCTCAAATGTGCCATCGCTTTGCCACAGATGCCGCGTGCCCTCACCGGTCACCACCATCATGACCAAACGCTCACCGTCGGTCTGCAGGGTATAGATTCGGCCCCCGCTGGTCTGCGCATCGGAGACCAACTCAATGTCTCCGTCGCGGCCACCAAGCCGACGTAAAGCATGGCCCGCCTCCGGCGTCGACGCAGCAAAATACAGGACATCGCCTTGCACCACGGCATTGCTTGGCTGTGAAGACTCCGGTCCCGGCATCAAATCGGCCAGCAAGCTTGTGCCCGCCGGCGTGCCGTCGGTCACCCATATCTCGCGCCCGTGGTCGGGCGTTAGACCGCCGAAATAAAGCTGCTCGCGAAAGACCGTACCGAAGGTATGTTGGGGGATGAGCAAATTGGGGGCGTCTGGTACGACAAAAGGCATGACTTCGCTTGCCGTCGCGCTGCTGGTAAAAAGCCCCACCGTGGTGGCGAACAACACCTGATCACCCAGGGCCAAAAAGCCTCCTGGCGATGACGACCCCGCGCCCGGCACCAAATCGCCCATCAGAGCCAGCTGATTATCCGCTGCGCAGTAGCGCCACGGCTCTTGCCCGGTCTTGCCATCGTCGGCCACAAACCAAACGCAGTCGCCCACCACCTGTATTCGTGTTGGGCGAAACTCGCGTGTCGCCGACTCGGGCACCACCCGCTGCGTACCGGCCTGCGTGCCGTCCGACACCCACAGCGATTCGCCGCGCCCGTTATCCGCAGCGAATACCACGCGGTGACCGACGGCCATCAGGTTGTCGTAGGACGCACCCTGCGCACCGGGATACAGATCGGTGACCAGTTGAATGTTGCCCAGATTGGCATCGCTCACGTGCAATTCCAGACCCGCGCCGGGTGCGTGGCCCACGAAAAAGAACCGATCGCCCGCTTTCACCAGAGCGCCAGCGCCGTCGCGAGCTTGCGGCAGCGCCGACAAATCAGACAGCAACATGGCGCCATCGAGCGACTGCGCATTGACGGTGGTGGGAATAACTTTGAGCGTTAAAAAGGCGAGCGCACACAGCGCGCCGATCTTGCATCCATGCATGACGAGGTCCTTCGTTGACGTCTCGACACGCTAGCACACAATGGTGGTGAAGCTCAGATGCTCTCCAGCAGAAGCGCCCTGACCTGCTTGTATTCCTCTAGCCGGGCAAAGTCTTTCTCGGTGGGATTGGGCAGCCGCGACATGTCCATGTTATCGGCCACATCGGCAAGCTTCACGTACCTGGCAATCGGATCGGCAGCCGCCCGCTTCGCGGCCTCGAGACGCGGCTCGCGATGGCGTTTGGTCAGAGCGCGCACGGCGTCGATCACCGCGCTGGAAAAGCCCTCACTTATCAGATCCTCAAACGTCACGTCGGTGTCTTCTACCGTGTCATGCAACACGGCCGCCATGCGCTGCTCATGGCTGCCGACGTTCAGCATCACGCGCAGCGGATGCAGTATGTACGGCGCGCCGGCTTTGTCCGTTTGACCCACGTGCGCCCGCGCAGCAATTTCGATGGCGCGCTCTAATGTTGCCATCGCTAGCGGTCCGGCAAAGCCATGGTAGTGAGCACATACACGGGCCGCTGCGTATCGATGTCTTCGCCATTGACCGTGAGCAGCGCAAACACCTGATCGTCTTTCACCCAACCACGACCGCCACCACTGGCAAGCGTGGTGTCGCTCATCGGTGCAAAGCCCATCACCTGCAGTGCGGCGGCGTAGTACGCGGCCACCGCATCAAACGACGCGTCGGTCGCGATTTGGTAGTTTTCGGTTTTGAGCGCGTCGCCACGAGCCAGCCGTTTGCGCACGGTTTTTTCCCACGCCGAGATACGCTGGAAGGTGGCCGAGCTGTAGCCACGCTTGTTGTGCGCCGTCATCATGGGCGGTGGCATGGGTGCGGTCATCGATGTCTCCACGCGCCCGTTGCACGCACCAAGTGACGCGGCAAAAACGAGCACAACAATACAAAAAATGAAGCGATACAAAGTGGATCCAGCCATATGAAAAAAGCCTGACCGCATCGCGATCAGGCTTTAATGTGGGGCAAAATTACACGGCTTGCAAGCCTGTCATGGGCTAATCAGGCGTGCGCCGATTCGCGTTCTCAACCTGATCGATCATGGGCTGGAATTCGCCAAACGCGTCGCTGCTGCGCACCACGTTATTGGTCTGCGGATCAAATGGCAGCACCGAGTCACGTATTTGCTCATCGACCGTGCCACGTGGCTGATCCAACAGTGCATCGGCCGCTCGTTTGACTGCTTCACCACCCGCCCCGACCGCGAAACCCGCGACCGGATAGGCAATGCCCACGGCGCCGGAGGTCAGACCCGAAACGGTGCCGATGATATCCGTCACCACCGCTTTTTGAGCGTCCGCGTCGGCCTTCATGTTATCCACCGCGTTTTGCACTGAGCCCGAGAAGTAGCCCAGGCGTCCGGCCACCTCATGAATGCCCTGCGCGTTCACGCTATTAAAACGATCGGCGTGATCACCACCACCAGTGTTACCCAGCATGAGCTGCGTTTGGATGCCGCCGAGCACATCAGTATCGCCGGCCGCAATCAGCTGCTCGGCGTAGTTGGTGAGCGCGCGTCCGTCATCGAGGCGGGCGTCATAGGCCAGCTCGTTCATCACGCCGTTCGTGTCGGCGGTGAGAACGCCGGTCATGCTCTCGGTGATCGAGGCGACAGCCGCACCTTTGTCGAAGGTATTGGGCGTCGCCGCTACGGCGTCAAGTCGACCGCCACCGGCCGAAAAGACGATCGCGCGTTGTTCGTTCGTGCCATATTGGGCCACGGTTTCTGCAACGCCTGTGTAGCCCGAGACGTCATACGAACCCGAATACGTTCCGTTGAAGAAACCTCCGTTGAGTTCGATGCCCGCTTCGGCTACCGCTTGCAGCTGCCCATCGGTCAGGCTGCCCAGCGCCTCGGTCGCGTAACTGCCATCCAGCGAAGCCAGCACCGTACCCACCGCACGCGCCTCGGCATCGCCGGAGTAACTGTCATTGCCGCCATAGCCAAGACCATATCGAAGCGCGTCGGCTTCGGGACCGCTGGTGGTGTCACCGGCCAGCGCGTCAATAAAATCGAGCTTGTCCTGCGGGCTCGCGTGCTCCGCATAGATGTCTGAAAATTCCTGCAGTCGCTCGTAGCCTTCCACCGAATCGCCGGAGGCGGCAAGGTCCTGAGCAAACGCGGCCGCGGTCTCACCGTCCGCCTGCAGCGCCACGTTTTGGAAGATGGTCGCACGGTCGTCGGCACTCACCGACCCGCCGGCGCCCGCACCGTACATTTCCGAAATAAAGGTGGGTCGATCAATCTGCTCCCACGCCGCGTCTTTTTCTGCGCGCGTGCCAAGGTCGGTAATGGCATTCGCAACATCGACGACCTCGCCGCTGGTCACCCACTCGAATACGCCGTCAGCGTCGAGCTTAGTGGCCGACGTGTTTACCACGTCCTGAACGTTTTGCGACTGCCCAACGGTTGAGTTCGATATATCGGTCATGATGCGGTCCTCCCTTTATAAGTAGTGAACCAGACCCGGACGCGTGTGCCAGCTAGTGCAAACCCTAGTGCGCTAATGCGTTACAGCTACGTGCAACCCCCGCCTTCGACCAACGTACATTTGCCAAATTTTTCAGAGCTTTAAACCAGATACGGTGCCATGACAGGCGGCGCATTCGGGCCTGCCTTGTGGACAAGCGCAAAAAATGCTGAAGTTTTGGGAATAGAAGCTTTTATATAGAGCGGATTTTTTCACGCTACGGAGCAGCCTGATGTCGAACAAAGCAGCCGTGAGCATGGCCTTCGTAACGGGCGCGCTGGTCGCGACCCTGGCATCCTTGCTATTGCGGACCACCGCACCGAGTACGGCCACCGACGCCGTGTCGCCTTCCGTTGGTAGAAGTACCGCTCAGCGCACACCACGGCCGACACGCACGAAACCCGAAGACAGGGCACCCCGCCCCAGTACCCTGGCCCATACGCTGAACAACGACGACACCGCGGCGACCGTTGAGGCTGCATTAGAGCTGCCAGTACGTAGTGAAAGACGACGCGCACTACGCAACGCGTTTCGCGAGCTCGCGCAAGCCGACGGTTTCGATGCGATGCGCCAAGCCGAAGCACTCACCAACCCCGGCGACCGCCACGACGCCATGAACGTCGTGATGAACGAATTTGGCACAATCGATCCGCTGGCAACCTTTGAGCTGGCGCAAAATTATCGCGGCAGTTTGCGCGTCGAATTGATGCGCACGGCGGTGCATGCACTCACGGTGGACGATCCGCTTCAGGCTCTGGAAACCTGCCAAACGCTGTCGGATCCAAACATGGTGTGTGAGCCCTCGGTGTATCAACAGTGGGCCGCACAAGACCCGGAAGCCGCGATGGCCTACGCCGGCGCATTGCCCAATAAAGGCGCTGCAGCTGCCGCGATGTCCAACGCCTTTCGAACGTGGGTACATATTGATCCAGACGCGGCCACAACGTGGCTGGCGACAGACACGGGTGACGCTCTGTCCCGTGACGAGCGGTTCAACCTGGCCGCAAGCGTCGTGCAAGAAGATCCCGATGCGTATGACGCCGTCGCCTTTTCGCTGCCGAACGAACATCGCCAGCGACTGTTTGATTATAAAATTCAGGCCCTCGCGCGTCAGGATCTGGCCCGTGCCGTGGTTGAGACACAGCAGTTGGCCGGCACGCATCAGTTCAGAAGCGCTGCCAGCACGCTAACTCGAACATGGATTCGCACCGACCCGGTCGCTGCCGCGTCCTGGATCCAGAGCTTGGAAGGCGATACGCGGCGGCAAATGCTCAAGCAGGCGATGAGCCAATGGTCGAAAACCGATTTCGAAGCCGCGGCCGCCTTCACCAACACCCTAAGCCTTGAGGAACGCCAAACGCTCACCACAAGTCTCGCCAACGGTCTGGCCAACCGCGATCCAAAAAAGGCGTTTGACTGGGTGACCAGTCTGCCGGCCGAACTCGCCAATCGTGGTTCAATTTCCACCATTGCACAGCAATGGGCACGCGCCGACCCCGAAACGGCGATGAACACCTTCATCACTAAAAAGGATCAGCCCTGGGCCCAGTCCGGCGTGTCGATGGCCATGATGCAGATGGCGCTTGATGATCTGCCCGGCGCCAGTCGCTGGGCGTCTCGAATTCAGGACCCGAAGATGGCCGAGAGTGCGGTGCGCGCCGTCGCGAGCGTGGCCGCGCGTAACGGTCTCGATCCGGCCATCGAGTGGGCCAAATCACTCAGCGGGCGCTCGCGGGCTTTAGCCGTTCAGGGCATTGCATCGCAGGCAGACCAACCCAGCCCAAGGCTCTTTCGTCTGGCGAATTCAATCGAAGACAATTCCATTCGGGGCAATACGGTGACCGCCATGCTGACCCGAATGATTCACAACGATCGAGCTACGGCCAAAACACTAATCGAACAAGCACGCATTGATGAAAACATGCGCGCAGAACTTCGCCGCATCCTTGAACAACAGTAGCCACGACCCGCTAGCGCCAGGCCGAAAACAGCGGCTCGCGCTTGCGTAATTCAAGCTCTGCCTGCCACTTCGCCACGGCCGCATCATCGTCTTTCGCCTGCGCCAACTGAATCAACCACACCAAAATTTCGCGCTTGACGTCGGAGGTTACCTGACGATCTTCGAGCAGCCCGGCGTAGGCCACATCGAGATTGCGCTGCCCGTCGTCCAGATTGCCCGTGAGCATTTGCGCCGCGCCGAGCGCGGCCCGTGAACGCAGCACCACCGCATCATCTGGTGACCGGGTGAGGCGATATTGCGTTAGCGCCTTTTCAAGCACTGGAACAGCGCGCTCCCCGAGTCCGGCGTTCACATAGAAGCGACCGAATTCGTGCCACGTCATGCCGATGAGCCAGTCTTCAGGGCTGCGCGCTTGCTGCCGACGCAGGAGATGCGCTTCGAAAAATGCCTCACCGTCTGCAATCGCCTGTTCTTGTACATAGAGCTTCGCGAGCTCACGTGGCAGCGCGTGTATATGCAACATTTCCGAAAGCGTCGCGGCGCGCTCGTAGGTTGCCACGGCCGCCGCGACGTCATTGTTGGCTCTTTGCGCCATGCCAAGCGTCATGAGTGGCTCACCACGCTGGCCTTGCGTACGTTCAACGGCCTGCTGCGCCATCATCAATGCCGTCTTTGGATCGCGCAGCTCGGGCGGCTCGCACTCAAGCAAGTACTCCGCCATGTCACTGACCAATATCGGATCTGCCTGCGCATCGTCTAAAAATGAGCGCGCGATGTCGGTCAGGCGCGCGGTGATGGCCCGGTCTTCGGTAAATTTTTTCTGCTCCTTCAACATCGAGGAGAGATTCTTGAGCACTCGAATCGTGGCGGAGTGGCGCTCGCCGTGCCGCTGCGCGTAGTGCTCAGCGGCCGTCTTGTAGAGCGCCTCCGCTTCTTCATAACCCCCCTGATACGACAGCGTCACCGCCAGGTTCTGAACAAATGAAATAGTATCGGGATGCGTCTCACCGAGGCGCGCGGCCGTCACGCGCACGGCCTGGCGAAACATGGTTTCGGCATCGGCGTAACGTCTTGCGCGCACGTAACTGCGGCCCAGTGTGGCCGCCATTCGAGCGGTTTCAGGATGACCCTCGTCATAGACCTTCAACGCCAGCGTGTAGGCGCGTTCGGCCACAGCCAACGCGTCGTCCATGCGCTGCATTTGACGCAGCACGTTTGACTGCACGTCCATGGTGACCAGCATGTCAGGATGGTTCTCACCTAAAAATGACCGCTGCAGCGCCAGACGTTCGTTGAGCGCTGCACTGGCCTCGTCGGGACGGCGTTGCGCGATGTACACCTTGGCCAACTCCATCAGCGCCTGCGAACGCGGACGCCAAACCTGAGGATGATGCGTCGCAAGTAGGGCGATCGTCGCCACCAAATTCGACTCAGCGTCGGGCCATCGATCGCTCAGTGCCTCCACCTTGGCGAGCAACAGCTGCGAGATCAGCGTGTCGACATGCTCGTTACCCAGCACGCGCATCTGATGCGCGAGTACATCGCGAACAGCATCCCCGGCGGCCTCGAGATTGCCACGGGCGAGCGACAATTCCGCCATCGATGCGCCCGTACGCAATCGATCCGGATGATCGCGGTCGAACTGCTCGAGATTAATCGCCATCGCCTGATTCAGATTGAACGCTGATTTTTCGAGCTCACCGAGTCGCAGGTAGGTCCGCCCCAGCGTATTGCGTACCGACGCTTCCAAGGCAGGCTGACCATCGAACGCACGGCCGGCCGTTTCGGCGGCGCGCTCCAGCACCTGACTCACCGACACGTCGCGCCCGCTGGCGTCCTGCGCCGAGGCGGCGCCCAGCATTTCGTCGATCAAAAATCGGTTAATGGCCCCGTTGGCCGCTTCCGCCATTTGTGCACGATCGCGCTCAGCGAGCGTCGCGCGTTGCTGCACGAGTAGCGCCGTCAAAAATGCTGCCACCACGCCGAAAAAAAGCCCACTGGCGGACACGCCGACCCAATGACGGCGCGCAAATTTGCGCAAGCGATAGCCGATTGCTGGCGCGTGCGCAGATACTGGCAGCCCCGTGGACCAGTTGTGCAAATCCCGCACCAGCTCGCCGCAGGCGCCATAGCGCTCTTCCGGGTTCTTGGCCAGCGCTTTGCCAACGATCAAATCAAGATCACCTCGCAGTCGCCGCGACCAACGCGCAGGCTGACTGCCCTGCCCGCTGCGCGTTGCCGCAACCGTCGAGGGCCGCGGCGGCGCTTGTTCACAAATCTGAGCGATTTGCTCGGAGATGCTTGCCCCTTCGCTTTCCCATGGCCGCGTGTCGGTAATGAGTTCATAGAGAATCAGTCCCAGCGCATAAATATCGGTGGCCGTGGTAATGCGACCGCTGGTGACCTGCTCAGGGGCCGCGTACTGCGGCGTCATCATCAAAAGACCCGTGCGCGTCGCTTCCACGTCAGGGTCGTCGAGAATTTTCGCAATACCAAAGTCGAGCAACTTCACCTGCCCGTTACGCGTCACCATGATATTGCTGGGCTTGAGATCTCGATGAACCACGAGCGCGCGGTGGGCATGCTCGACGGCCGAGCACACGTCTTTAAACAAGGACAAGCGAGCGTCAAGATCGATCTGGGCTTCTCGGCAGTAGTCTGTGATGGTGGTGCCGTCGACGTACTCCATAACCAGATAGGGACGGTTCGCGGGCGTCACGCCGCCATCGATAATGCTCGCAATATTCGGGTGCGACAGGCTGGCGAGGAGCTGTTGCTCGCGCTTAAATCGACGCGTCGATTCTTCGCGATGACGGCCAAACGAACGCATTATTTTTAGGGCCACGTGGTGTTCGAAATCCACGTGTTCGCGACGTGCGAGATACACCCGACTCATGCCGCCCACGCCGAGCTCCTGCAGCAGCTGGTAGTCACCGATGCTTGCCCCCGGCGCGCTTGCGTCGGGCAAATCCGCAGCACCCTCCAAAAGAGCGTTCGCGTTGTCACGCAGGGCGCCGCCCGTGGGCAGGAAATTCTTGTCGTCGAAATTCAAGATGGACTCGACACGCAACAGCAGCGACGCATCGCCACCGCAGGCAGCGGCCAGAGCTCGCTGCCGCTCAGGCGCATCCAGACCAGACACGTCATCCGCGATGCGCCAGGCGCGTGCAAACGGATTTGGGTGCTCGTCGGTCACGGCAACCGGCGGCGCAGCTTGCTGCAGCGTCGTGGTTGCGCATAGCACTGCGCGGGCGGAGTCATCGAGGCTGAGATCTCCCGATCGTGGGCATTAAAGCAAGAACAACCTTGCCACATTCACTCTGGTTGCGACATGACATGGCCCACAAACCGCCACAGACCAAGCGCACCGTGACCCTCCAGCGAGACCTACGTCATTGGCCTGCAGCGGCTACGTACACGTCGGCCACAAGCCAAACGCGGTAATTTTGTGGCACGATGCGCTACACTCCCAAGCAATGGGAACAGGCATGGAGCGCAGGACGTAAATCTCATGGAGCGGGTGGACATCCAACGTGGATGAGTCAGACAACAAATCGGCGCCAAATCAGGACGCTAAGTCGCAACTACCGGAAAGCGAACGGCTGGAGCTGCTGGAGATGGCAGCGTCGTTGGTCCTTGTCGGTCACTGGCGACTGGATTTGGTTAACGACAGCCTGTTTTGGTCGGAGGAAATTTACAGAATCCATGGTGTAGATCCCAACGACTACACACCCGACCTCAAATCTGCTCTCGACTTTTATCACCCTGAAGATGCAGCGCGCGTTGCCGGATTGGTCGAAGCGGCCATTGCCGAACAGAAACCTTTTGAATTTGAATTTCGCATTGTTCGCCCGGACGATGAGGTTCGCTATGTGCAGGCACGCGGACGGGTCACGACCGATGGTGACGGCGCAGTCACCAATGTTTTCGGCGTTTTTCAGGACGTCACCGATCGCATTCGCACCGAAGACGAACTGCGTGAGGTGCGGCTGCGGTTGGATCTTGCGGTCCGCGGATCCAGCACCGGACTGTGGTATTGGAACGTCGAAACCAGTGAGCTGTACTGGTCGCCCCGATTTATGGAGATGATAGAAGTCAGCCCGGAAGACTTCACACCGTCGTTCGAGGAATTTTGCGAACGCCTGCATCCCAACGACAAAGCGCCTGTACTCGACGCGCTGGAGCAGCATTTAGAGAGTCGCACGCCATTCAGCGTAGAGTACCGATTGCGCTGCAACAGCGGCCAATACCTATGGATACAGGCGCGGGGCCAGGCCGAGTGGGACGATGCCGGCAAACCATTGCGCATGGCCGGATCGGTCGAAGATATCTCGCTACGCAAGCGCGAAGAGACGTTTCGGGATCATATCTACAACAGTTTCACGTCTCCGGGCGCGGGCATGGAAGCGAAGATCACTGACATTCTCAATCTCAGCAGGCTGTACCTGAATTTAGATCGCGCGGCCGTTTACGCAGCGGTCGAGGATGGCTATGAGATGACGTTTGCGCAAGACGCGCAAGCGCCCCTGGACATCAACGTCAACAACACGCCCGCAGCTGCCCACCTGCCCACCATCATGAAAAGCCACGGCGTCGTCACCCATAACCATTTGGCTGATGAGGACACCGCAACAGCGGACCTGCACTTCATCGCTATGCCACTGCAAGTAGATCGCAAGCGTTATGGGATCCTGTGGTTCGCGAGTGACGCCACCACGAAGCGCGTTTTCACGACCGCTGAAACTTCGATGGTACCGGTCATTGAACGCCTCTTAAGCTATGAGCTCTTTCAGCAAAATGCGCTGGAGGATGCGGCTCGCCAGAGAGCAGAGTTGGACCGTATTTTGAATGGGGTGCCGCTGCGCATCTGGTACAAAGACGACAAGAACGGCATCGTGCGCCTAAACAATGAAGCGGCGCGTGCCATGAACATGTCGGTTGAGGAGGCAGAGGGCGCGAATACGTACGATCTGTTTCCCGAGATGGCGGCCAAATACCACGAAGACGATTTGCGGGTGATCAACTCGGGCAAAGCCGAAATGGGTATCGTCGAAAAATTTACGCCTTTGGACGGCCCAAGCGGCTGGATCTCCACCGACAAAATTCCTTTCAAAGACCTTGAAACCAACGAACCGCGCTTATTGGTCGTCTCTCAAGACATCACTGAGGTAATGAGCGCACAGGAAAGCCTTCAAAAGCAGGCCGAAGAACTGCAGCAAAGCAATCACGACCTGGATCAGTTTGCCTATATCGCGTCCCACGATTTACGCGCGCCTATGCGTGGCGTCGATCAACTCGCCGAGTGGATCGAGGATGATTTGGGCGAAGATGTGGATGAGGGCATCCGTAAAAAACTCAGCATGATGCGCAAACGCGTCGCCCGCCTGGACCGCATGTTGACTGACATGCTGATGTTTGCACGCGCTGGCAAACGCGAGGAAACCCAGGCGCCGATTGATGTCGACAGCGTTTTCGAAGAAGTGATCGGCTGGATCGAACAGCGTGGTCAAATCGAAGTGATCGCCCATCCGTCGTCGCTGCAGCTTAAAATGTCGCGTACCCAACTCCAGCAGCTCACCACCAACCTGATCAGTAACGCCATCAAGCATCACGATCGTGAATCCGGCACGATTGAGGTATCGGCACAGCGGCGCGGCGCTGACGTCGTTATCGCTGTGCGCGATGACGGCCCGGGCATCGCAGAGAAATACCAACAACGGGTGTTTGAGATGTTCTCGACACTGCAGTCGCGGGATGAACGCGAAGGCAGCGGCATCGGACTGGCCGTGGTGGCTCGCCTGTGCCGCGCCCACGATGGCCGCGTGGCGTTAATCTCGCCGTTGGCCAACGAGCGTGGCACCGAATTTCAGGTGATTTTGCCGGGCACGCTCATCGCCTGA
>JBGCEL010000015.1:0-5856 GCA_045106455.1 Gammaproteobacteria bacterium | reverse complement strand
GAAGGCGACACGGTCGGCGGCGACATGGACGCCACGGACGTCGACGGCCTGACTGACGGCACCTATTTCACAGTGACGGCGGCCGCCACCAATGGCACGGCCGCGATCGACCCCGAGACGGGTGTGTGGACCTTTACCCCGTCCGACGCGAACTGGTTTGGCAGCGACAGTTTCACAGTGACCATTACCGACGATCTGGGTGGTACGACCGAGCAGGTTGTCAACGTTACCTTGGCGAACGTGGACGATGCCGCGGTCATCACCGGCGACGTCACCTTTATTGGTAACGAGGGCGACACGGTCGGCGGTGACATGGACGCTACGGACGTCGACGGCCTGACCGATGGTACGTACTTCACCGTAACCGCCGCGGCGGCCAATGGCACCGCGGCCATCGACCCCGAGACCGGTGTCTGGACGTTTACCCCTTCGGATTCGAACTGGCAGGGCACGGACAGCTTTACCGTCACGGTGACCGATGACCTGGGCGGCACGACCGAGCAGGTGGTGAGTATCACTTTGTCCAACGCGGATGATTTGGCGGTCATCACCGGCGATGTCGCCTTCAATGGCAATGAGGGTGACGTGGTCGGCGGTGACATGGATGCGAGCGACGTCGGTGGCCTGACCGACGGTAACTATTTTACAGTGACGGCGGCGGCCACCAGCGGCACCGCAACCATTGACCCCGAAACGGGCGTCTGGTCCTTCATCCCGTTCGATCCAGACTGGTTCGGCACCGACAGTTTCACCGTCACGGTAACCGACGACCTGGGCGGCACAACCGAACAGGTTGTAGGCATCACGTTGACGAACGTAGACGATGCTGCCGTGATCACCGGCGACATCAGCGCCGGCGGAAACGAAGGCGACACCCTTCGCGGCGACATTGATGCACGAGATTCGGACGGCCTCAACGATGGCTCGATCTTCACCGTCGTGGCGCCTGCCAGCAACGGCACGGCCATCATCGATCCTGGTAGCGGCGCGTGGACCTATGTGCCCGACGATCCGGACTGGTTTGGCGATGATCAATTCACGGTGGCGATCACAGACGATCAGGGTGGTACCGCGAATCAAGTGGTTTCAATTACGCTGGCAGCCGCTGGCGACGCGCCAATTCTCGGTGGCATGATCAGCGGCACCATTACTGAAGATGAAAACGTGATCGACGGCCAGCTCGTTCTGCAGGGCGTGGCCACAGTTTCCGACTCTGATCCGGGTGAATCCGTCATGCGCAGCAATGTAGCGATTGGCTCCTACGGAATCCTGACGAACGATACCGACGGCGCCTGGGTGTACGTTGCCGACAACGCCAGCGAGATGATTCAGTCGCTGGACGAAGGTGAAACGCTGCTCGACACGCTGGTCGTAACGACGGCGGATGGCACAACCGCCGAGGTGCAAATTACGATTCGGGGTTCGGAAGACCTGGCCGAGGTGAGCGGTGACGATGCTGGCAGCGTTGCGGTCCAGCAGGTGTTCAGTGCGTCGGGTTCACTGTCGATTACTGACGTGGACCGTGCAGACAATCCGCTGTTTGAAGATGTGGCGCCGGTGATCAGCGATAATGGCTATGGCCGATTCGAGATGCAATCGGGTGTCTGGACCTACACGCTCGACACGTTTTCTCCTGCCCTGCAGCTGCTCCAGCCGGGTCAAACGGTTGAGGATTCCATTGAGTTTACGGCAAGCGACGGAACCAAATCGAAGGTCGTCGTTACCATTATCGGTACGTCTGAAAAGTTGGGGTTTGCCTCCGCGCAAACGCCCGGAGTCACTCAGGACAACCGCCCATCGCTAACCGATATCGTGACCGTTGCGGCGACCGGCGACGATGCCGCATCGGTGGTGGCGGCACAGACCGCAACGCCTGACAAGGACACGCGCGCCGCCGAGCCGAATCCGGCGTCGGAAGATGGGTTGGACGCGTTTGTTTCACAAGCGCCCGAAGTGCCCGCATTGGATAATGCGAGCCAGTCCTCTAATAACACGATCCTGGTTCCGCTTGACGCACTGGCACGTCGCTCCGGCGCCGCTGGCGTACCGGCCGCCTTCGTCGCGCCGTCTGAAGCCCTCTTGCGCGAAATCATGCTCACAGAGTTCGACGTTGGACCGCTTGCGACCGAGGATACGGCGCCGTTGACGCTTGTCGAACAACTTGCCCAGCAAGAAGCGCTGCGCGAGGCGATGGCAATCGTGCGTGAGGACACGCGCTCGTATAATGAGTCGGAGCGCACAACCGAGCACGCCATCGATATCTCGCTACGCGTAGGCGGCGCCGTGCTCTCGACTGGCTCTCTGGCATGGTTGCTGCGCGGTGCCGGTTTGTTTGCGAGCGCTTTGACCTCTATCCCTGCCTGGAAGGGCTTTGACCCATTGCCGGTACTCACGCGCAAAAAACGCGACGACATCGAGGATGCCGAAGACGACGTCGCACACGCAGATGGCGACAGCGAAGACGCCGTCGGTCGCGTTCTCGACAATATTGGCAGCAACAGCACACAGGCCTCGCCATCGCCTGACAACAGGAATATGACATGAAACCAGCCATTCGAATCAGTCTGGGCATTGTCGCTCTGTCGACGAGTCTTTTATTGCTCGCCGATACCGTCTTCGGAATATTCCCCGATCCGAATGCTGCCGCAATCGAGGCGCGTCTTGACCTGTCCGAATCGCTCGGCGTGCAGTACACGTCGATGGTCGCGTCCGATCGGCTGCCGCAATTGGAGCCGGCCATGGAAGCGCTGGTTAATCAGCGAGCCGATGTGTTGTCTTTGAGCCTGGTAACGAGCGACGGCAGCCCGGTGGCGACAACCTCCCGGCACGCACAGCTATGGACGCCCCCCGTGGATCAGCACTCGACGCCGACTCAGATTCAGGTGCCCGTCCTGCGCGCGAGTGAACGCTGGGGCACGCTGCAAATCCGGTTCGATGATTTGCCAAATTCGGGGATTCTTGGGTTGTTGAGAACCCCTCTGTACAAACTGGCCGGCATCATGGCGGCAGGCGGCTTTTTCGCCTACCTGCTCTACATGTCGCGAACGCTGCGCTATCTGGATCCGAGCTCTGTGGTGCCTGACCGCGTGAGGGCGGCCATGAATCAGCTGGTCGAGGGCGTGTTTATTCTGGATGAAAAGCAGCGCATCGTATTGGTGAACAATGCATTCGCGAGAAACCTGAATCTGTCGTCCGATGAGCTCATGGGTGCGAATCCGCGCGCGTTCGACTGGATTGATGATGCCGGTGATGTCATCGAAGATGCCGCGCTGCCGTGGGCGCAATCGATGGTCGATGGTGCTCGACGCGAAGACGTGAGACTCAAGCTGCGTACGTCAAAGCGCGGCACACGCGTGTTCAGCTGTAACGTTTCACCAATTAGTGACAAGAACGGCCAGCGACGCGGCATACTTGCCAGTCTCGATGATACCAGTGAAGTCGAAACGGCGAATGCCGAGTTACGCCGGGCATTTCGCGAGCTCGAGAAGGCCAACGCCGAGGTCAAGAAGAACAACGACAAGTTGTACACGTTGGCGACGGTCGACGCACTTACCGGCTGCCTCAATCGGCGCGCATTCCTGAGCAAGCTGGAAACCGAGTTTCGACTTGCACGTCGCGACGAGCTGGATTTGTGCGTGGTGATGGCTGACATCGATCATTTCAAAAGTATTAACGACAAATTTGGTCACGCGACCGGCGACGAAGTCATCAAACAGATGGCCGGCGCTCTCAGCGGCTCAGCGCGCGCCAACGACTGTGTCGGTCGCCTCGGTGGCGAGGAGTTTTGTATGCTGCTGGTTGGGGCGGACGCAAAAGCAGCCGTGCAGGTGGCCAACCGTGCCCGTGAAGCGTTTGCGCGCAATACCGCACGGTCCTCCAGTGCCACGAATGGCCGCACCGTGACGGCCAGTTTCGGTGTGTCGTCCAAAGTGTTCGGTGCGAGCGACGCGGCACAAATCCTCGATCAGTCTGATCAGGCTTTGTACGCCTCAAAACATGGCGGGCGCAATCGCGTGACCAGCTGGGCCGACATCGATTCGTCGCACGCGGCGGTAAGCTGAGGTGTCTGTGTCCAATTTGAGCATCATGCAGTCACTTTTGAACGACCGCGAAATCAGCAAGGCGGATCTTGGTGCCCTGACGTTCCCTGCCGGCTCGCGAGTCTTTGCGCAGGGCGAGGCCGCTGACTGTGCTTATATGATTGACCGGGGCTATGTGGAGGTATCGGCCGAGATTAATGGCGAACGGTGTGGACTGGCTGTACTCGGCCCCGGCGAAATTGTGGGTGAGATTGCCGTGCTGGACGGATTGCCGCGCAGCGCAACCGCAACCGCACTGCACGATACCAGTTTGATTTTGATACCCCGGCGGCAATTGCTCGATGAAATCGACGCGGCCGGGCCTTTAGCTCGTCTGGTTCTGATGTCCGCCAACAGTCGTCTGCGGGCGGCGCAGACATTTCTGTCCAAAGAGGATGTGCCCGATGTCGTCGACGAGTTGTTGTCAACGGGGTACGAGTCGTCGCGCGCCGATGCGGCACGTCATATGCGTCAGAGTCTCGCACTGCGCGAAGCCATTGAGCAGCATCAGTTCGCGCTGGCCTTCCAGCCTATTGCGTCGATGACCGACGGACGCACGGCGGGATTCGAAGCGCTGATACGCTGGCCGCAAGGGGATAAGGCAGCGATATCGCCGGTCGACTTTATTCCGCTTGCCGAAAGCAACGGGCAGATTCTTCCACTCGGCAAGTGGGTGCTTGAGCAGAGTATCGAAGCGCTGTATCACATTGATCGTGTGGTCGGTCGCCGGTCGCGCCGCGGAGCAAAACCGTTTGTCAGCGTGAATGTCTCGCCCCGCCAGCTCGAGTCACAGGCGCACGTTGAAAGGCTTGCTGCCATAATCGAAAGCGCTGATGTTTCTGCCCAGAGAATCAAGCTCGAGATCACCGAGCAAGCGTTGCTCCGTGACCCCGAAACAGCAGCGCTGAGCCTGGCACGCCTGAAAGCAAGTGGCGCGATGCTTGCGATCGATGACTTCGGTACCGGGTATTCGAGTTTGAGCTATCTGCAGCGTTTCCCGTTCGACATTCTCAAAGTGGATCGCTCGTTTGTCAGTCGGCTAAGCGACGATCCCGGCGCACGTCGCATCGTCGCTGCGATCATCGCGCTGGCCCGTGAGCTGGGGCTCGACGTCGTCGCCGAGGGTGTTGAGACTCGCGACGAGGTCGCCTGGTTGCAGTCCCACGGTTGCCATTTCGCGCAGGGTTACCTGCTGGCGCGCCCGGGACCACTCGCCGGCGTTTTGCCGTGCCTTGATCGGCCGATGGAGTGGTAGGGCGAGCCGCGTTCGTACGCAGTACAACTGTACGCTGGTGGCCAATGCCGATCAGGTCGTGAACTTCCCCGACTTTAGACGTTTGCGACTGAGGTTGTTCGACGTGGGTCCTGATTTGGACGCGAATTTCAATGGTGACGGCAGTGTCAATGTCGTCGATCTGTGCATTATGAGGCTGTTGTTTTTCGCGGCGCCAGGACCAAGCGGCGTAGCACAGTAGGGGTTGAACGTTCGGCCAAGCGCGCCATGTACCGGGTTTAGCGCGCCACATTTTTTGGCTTCAGGAGACTCCCTCGGTGCTTATCGCTCAGCCGACCCGTTTCGTGACAGGGTTGCTGCTGCGTGGAATGGTCCGCGAGGCGGCGTACGGCGAAAGGACGAGGGAGTAGCGAGTCTTGACTGCGGATCGACCGAGACCAGTATTCGCGTATACTTAAGGTCTTGGGCGCCCGTAGCTCAGCTGGATAGAGTGTCGGCCTCCGAAGCCGAAGGTCACAGGTTCGAATCCTGTCGGGCGCGCCA
>JBGCEL010000014.1:0-2631 GCA_045106455.1 Gammaproteobacteria bacterium | reverse complement strand
TGCGACTGACGGTAACGCGGCGGCCTCGACCGCACTGGCGAAAATTCTCCACCGTCACGGTTTACGCCGCCAAGAAAAAGTGGATATGACGAGCGCCGATCTGCCGCGAATTATCGGCGATCTGATGCAGTGGTCGCGGCGCCACCTGCAGCCACCGAAACAGTTGAACCTGCTGGATAGCGTGGCGCATACGACGTACTCCGAGCAACGTATCAGTGATGATCGCGCCTACGTTATGGCGACGTGCAAGGGGCGGTGCTCTGAGACCAGACTCAAACGCCAGGATGGGCGTTGGTATTTGCTGTGATCTCGGGGCGGCGTGACCGACCAAAGGCGTCGGTTTGATCTGGCACATCGCCACCGGCATTCTGGGACACTGTGCGAGTCCTAAAGATTCTAAGGAGTACGAACGTGCCCACAAGAACGATAGCGAACAACGCGGCCACTAACGCTACGGTCGTTGGATTCTGCGGTGTGCTCTCACTGCTGCTGACCACATCCGCCGTTCAGGCCGCACCCCTCCATCTGATGTGGGATGGCCCGGAATTCTTAAGTACCAATGTCGCGTTTGAGAGTGAGTTTATTGGAGCAGGCACAGGGTCCACGTCGCAGGTCGGGATGAGTAGCGACCTTAGTTTTCACCGATGGTGCGGGCGGCGAGTTTGCCGTCTCCGCGGGTGAGCTGAATTTTAGTCTCGGCATTTGTGGGGACGATTTCCAGTGTGACCTGTTCACCGGGCGCGGCGGCTCGTTTTCAATTTCCGGCACTATCTCCGAACTCGGTTTCGACAGCGGCGTATTGCTCACCGGAACACTGATGAGTGTCAGTGAGGCCAATGCCGATGGCTATGTCTCAAACGTGGGCTTTAACGAAAATGGAGGCGACCCGCTGGAATATCTGTTCAACGTCACCGGTGGCGATGCCAGTGATCTTTTCGGGGAAACGTTTGGTGTGATTTTGATGGGCAGTGGTTTTCCCATCGGCGGTGATATCGAATTTGACGGCGACTGGACCAACGATGGCCTTGGGATGGCAAGCATAGGTGGCACCTTGCCAGCCGGTCCGCCTGTGGTACCGGTTCCTGCAGCGGTGTGGTTGTTTGGTTCGGGCTTGGTCGCTTTGTTCGGTCTCGCGCGACGCAAAAAAATGCCTTGAGCGGCGGTTCGAGCTGCCAGACTCTGATCAATGCACTTTGGCGGTGGCCACAAAGCCCAGCCGCCAAAGTGTTCCCGCAGCATCTCTCTTGATTAAGGAGAGGAAGCCCAATATGAGTCGGGAGCGCTCAGTCGCCCCGATTATTCCTCGATGTCAGGCGGTCCGGGGCGCGTGGTCGGTCGAACGGCGTTATCCTGATCTTCCGGCTGATTGTCCGAACGAGGTTCCGACGAATCTTCGTTGCGACGCTGTTCGATGTCCGGTGGTCCGGGACGGGTTCTTGGCTGGTCGGGGGAGTTTGGAGTCGTCATTGTTATTACAACCTTTGTCGTGTTGCCCTTGATACGTACATAAGCTTAGACTGCGATCCGACGGAATGCGAGAAATACAGTGATCGGAACGCACCCCACGGACCCGTTACCGAAAAATACAGCAGGGCACCACCGTTAGTAATCGAAATTTCTTCCAGCAGCTTGTCGACGAGATTCAGCGCCGCAAAGTGCTTCGCGTCGTGGCGTTCTATGCCGTGGGCGCCTGGATCGTTCTGCAAATTGGCGAGGTGACATTCGAGCCGCTCGGGTTGCCAGAGTGGTGTATGCGCGCGCTCATTATTGGTGCGCTGCTGGGGTTTCCCGTCTCGCTGATTCTGGCCTGGGTGATTGACATTCGCCCGGACGGTCTCATTTTTGATCTGCCGCTTTGGGGTGGTCACGAGGATGAGCCGCGTGAGTCCAAAAAGACCGATCTGATTTACCTGCTACTGTTGGCTGGTTTTTTACTCGGCGGCACCTATACCGCCACCAACGTTCTGCTGGACGAGCTGCCCCAATCCGATCAAACCGACACGCGTGCGCAAGCCCCGGAATTCTCCATTGCCGTTCTTGCCTTCGAAAATTTCAGCGACGACAAAGACACCGATTTTTTCGCCGATGGTCTGGCTGAAGAGATTCTCAATCTGCTCAACGGTGTGCCGGAGCTCAGAGTGGCTTCACGTTCGTCGTCGTTTGTTTTTCGAAAAAGTGACATTGATATTCGCGAGGTGGCCGACCGCTTGTCCGTCCGCCACGTTTTGGAAGGCAGTGTGCGGCGCAATGGCGACCAGATTCGAGTTTCAGCGCGGCTGGTGGACGGCGTGGCAGGCTACAACCAGTGGAGTCAGGTTTACGATCGTCAACTGGATGATGTCTTCGCTATTCAGCAGAGCATCTCCGCGGCCGTGGTTAATGAATTGAAAGTAGCGCTGTCGGTGGATACCGCCAACAAGCTGGCTGCCGCGCCAACGCAAAACATCGATGCTTACATGCAGTTTTTGCAGGGGCGTGAAAAATTGCGCAGCTCGCTGGACGCGGACGTTATGCTGCAGGCAACGCAGCAGTTCGAGGCAGCCCTTAAGCTCGACCCCACCTTTGCTCGCGCTTATGCCGGCATTTGTGAGGCGCAGTTGCGGCTGTATGAAATTGGTAAAAACACGGCTG
>JBGCEL010000013.1:0-102024 GCA_045106455.1 Gammaproteobacteria bacterium | reverse complement strand
CAGATGATCCACGACGTCCTGCGCCGCGGAACCATCAACTACTGACAGGAGGTATTGAGTATCGGGACACATGGTGAAAACTCATCGTGTTGGTTTAAAGCGGCGCGCAGAGTCTTGTGACCGCGCGCAAGCCTGGATTTTGAAAAACTGGTCGTCTTATCCATCATCTCGCCAATTTCAACGTGGGTATAGCCTTCGACATCGTGCAGCCACACAACAGCACGCGAGATCGGATCGAGCGTGGCCAAGGCGCGCAACAAATCAATCTGCTCGTCGGTGTGCTGACCGGGCGTCTGCGCTTCGACAAACGACTGGCCGCGCTGGTGCCACGGCGAGCGCAATCGCTGCAAGCATTCATTAATCGCAATGCGTCGCAGCCACGTGGAGAATTTGGCCTTCCCCTCAAAACGGCCCAACTGATCGAACGCCTTCATAAACGTGTCCTGCACCACCTCTTCCGCACAGCTCGGCCGTGAGAGCATGCGGGTGGCCAGCGTCATGATGCCCGTGGCATGGGCCAGATACAGATCATGCCGAGCCTGAGTGTCGCCGCGGGCGGCGCGGCGACAGAGCGCAGACTCTTCAAAATGGGTGGTTTTTGTTGCCATCGAAAACTTAGATGCAGCAATGGCCGAAAAGGTCGCGGGAATTTTGATGTTTTTCCGCGGCGCCAATGGACATATTGCGCATCGCCCCCACGGGTCGGCTTGGTGCGCTTCGATCCCGGGGAGCGGGAGTGAGGGGTTTCACTCCGGGACCGCCCGGGGACGGGCTAACAACCCGGAGCAAAACCCCTCACTCCCACTCCCCTAATTGAGTCGAAGCTTTGGGGGTGGGCGCCTCTAGCGGCGTAACCTGAGAGTGCTTCGTGCTTTTCGGCGCGCGCTGCACGATCCGCGGCACCTCTTATCTCTTGCTCTTAAACCCACAAAGCGCGCGGGATTCGAATTACGCACTTGGTTCGGCGTTCGGTTCGGTGGGTATGCGCCTGGGTTGTTAGCCCGTCCTCGGGCGGTCCCAGGGGTATACCCACCGAACCGGACGCCGGACCAACCGCAACAATGCGAACCCCGCGCAGCCCCCCTTGCAGCGCGGACACCCGGGCTTTACTATTCCGGCGGTCGCAGTGCAGGGCCGGGGTGGCGGAACTGGTAGACGCGCCGGATTCAAAATCCGGTTCTGGTGACAGAGTGAGGGTTCGAGTCCCTCTCCCGGTACCAACCCTGCTGCGACCCGCCACGGATCACACATCTATGAAATTCTGCAGCACCTGCGGCCAACCGGTCGAAATGAAAATTCCTGACGGCGACAATCGCGAACGCGCGGTGTGCACCGCCTGCGCCACGATTCATTACGAGAATCCGCGCATGGTGCTCGGCTGCATTCCGGTTTGGGAAGATCAGATCCTGCTTTGCCGCCGCGCCATCGAGCCGCGCCATGGATTTTGGACCGTCCCGGCCGGCTTTATGGAAAATGGCGAATCGCTGGCGCAGGCCGCTGCGCGCGAAACTCAGGAAGAAGCCCTGGCCGACGTTGAGATCGGCGACCTGCACGCCGTGGTGGACGTTGTGCACGCTCATCAGGTGCATATTTTTTACCACGCTACGCTGCGCGAAAAGAAATTTGCGCCCGGTATCGAGTCGCTGGTCACACAGTTATTTCATGAAAAAGATATCCCCTGGGACGACATCGCCTTTCCCAGTACCACCTTCGCTTTGAAGACGTTTTTCGCTGATCGCAAGCGTGGCGAGCGTCAGGTGCACAGAATCGAACTGGAACGCCGGCCGCTCTAAACGGAACCTCCGTTGCGAAGGCTGCCGTCCTGCGCACGGCACGGTATACTTCGCGCTTCATTTATTAGCTCGAGATTCTGCCCATGACGTTTGTCGTGACCGACGCCTGTATCAAATGCAAATACACCGACTGCGTGGAAGTGTGCCCCGTTGATTGCTTCCATGAAGGACCTAACTTTCTGGTCATCGATCCCGAAGAATGCATCGACTGCACGCTGTGCGAACCCGAATGCCCCGTCGAGGCAATCTACGCCGAAGATGAGATACCGGCAGGTCAGGAGGGCTTTTTAGAGCTCAACGCCGAGTTGAGTCTGGAGTGGCCGGTGATCGCCGAGAAAAAAGACGCGCCAGACGATGCCGCCGAGTGGGAAGGGGTTGAAGGCAAGCTGGAGCATCTCGAACGCTAGGCGCGCTTTGCCCTTTCGCAGCGCATAAAAAAACGCCGGCCCTGAACACAGGGCCGGCGTTTTTCATTCACGCTGTCGCGTTATTCTTTCGCGGCGCTGGCTTTTTTCGCTGCATCTTCCAGACGCGCAACCAAACGCTGTGCCGGCAGATAACCGGAGATCAGTTCGCCCGACGAGGTGACGATCGTTGGCGTACCGGTCAGGCCCACCTGACGACCAAGGTCGTACTGAGCCTTGATAGCTGCATCGCCGCAGGCTTTTGGTGCCACAGGCTTGCCAGCTTTCGCCGCCGTCAGCGCGACGTTGCGATCATCCGCACACCACACTGATTCGGCTTTGTCCCACGAGGCCGAACCCGGTCCAGCGCGTGGGAAAAACAGGTACTTCACCTCAACACCCAGCGACTCCAGATCTTCCATTTCGGAGTGCAGCTTGCGGCAGTAACCGCAATCGATGTCGGTGAACACGGTGAGCGAATGCTTCACCTTGTTGGGTGAAAACATGATGGCTTCGTCGTTGTTGACGGCGGCCAGCGTTTTCACGCGAGCGTCGTTCAGACGGCTCTCAGTGTAGTTGTAGTTCGTGGCCAGCTCGATGAGCTCGCCGCGCAGCACGTACTTGGCATCGGCGCTAACGTACGCCACCTGCGTGCCGAGCATAATTTCATACCAGCCCTCGACAGGCGTTTCATGGATGTCGCTATCGCCGAGGCCTGGAAAGGCCGCTTTGACCGTATCGATACCCGGCTTCGAGTCGGCGGAAAATGCCGTCGCTGCCCAGGCGATCGCTACGCCCAAAAGTACAAAGAGGGATTTTTTAAACATGGTGCTAATTCCAGGCAAGGTTAGTTTCGCTGTGTTCTGACCGCGGCCGACCATGAAGGTTCGACCGAGCCCTTAAGTCTATCAAAACTAAAACGGACTGCCACCGAAGTGAGCAGTCCGCAGGGGATTTAGTCGCTTATGTCAAGCCAGGAGCCCGACACGGCGCGGGCTTCAGGCCCGTGGATGATGCTTGGAATGCATGTTTTTCAGGCGTTCGCGCGCTACATGGGTGTAGATTTGCGTGGTCGACAGGTCGCTGTGGCCCAGCAGCATCTGCACGACACGCAGATCGGCGCCGTGATTAAGCATGTGCGTGGCAAAGGCATGGCGCAGCGAATGCGGTGACAGTTCTTTACCAATTTTGGCCTTACGAGCGTAGCGCTTGATGATGTGCCAGAAAGCCTGGCGCGTCATACGGTCGCCACGACGCGTGGGAAACAGGTAGTCGGTCTGACGCTCGAGCAGAATCTCGAGACGTGCGCCGGCAACAAAGCGATTGATCCAGTCCGTCGAGTCCTCGTTCAGAGGAATCAGACGCTCACGATCGCCCTTGCCCAGAATGCGTACCACGCCCTGCTGAACATTGATCTGGCTGAGCTTGAGATTAATCAGCTCGGACACACGCAGGCCGGTGGCGTAAAGCACCTCAAGCATTGTGCGGTCACGGAAGCCCAGCGGCTCGTCTGTATTGGGCGCCTTAAGCAGATCCTCAACCTGGGATTCGCTCAGGGTTTTGGGCAGGGTGCGCCCGATTTTTGGCATCTGGATATTAGAGGTGGGGTCATCGGTAAGATTGCCCTCACGCACCAGATAGCGGAAGAAACGGCGGAAGCTCGATAACTGACGCGCGGTGGAGCGCGGTCTGGCGCCCTTCTCAGCACGCTCAGCAATGAAGCCGAGAATATCGGCGCGCATGGCTTCAGCAAGATGGGTATCGTCACGCGCCTGCAGCCAGCGCGCGAGCGCGGTGAGGTCGGCGCGATAGGCCGCCAGGGTGTTTTTCGACAGGCCTCGTTCCATCCAGATGGTGTCGAGGAACAGGTCGATCATCTCTTTCGGCGCCGGAAATGGCGTACCGTTGGATGGAATGTTCCCGATTGGGCCTTCTGACATTACAGCACTCACAAATACTTTACCTCTTCAAATCGCTAATAACGCGGCGTGTTGCGATCCGTTGCGATGCCGCATATTAAGTGACAAGCGGCTGATCAGATTCAACTTTTAACGTATATTGCCCGGTCACTATGCACCCTTGCCCCCGTGGGCGCCGTGAGCTTAGTCACAGATACGACATCCGTTCTGACATAATCGTGACGCAGGTCACGACGGCGGTGTTCCCAATAGGCCTCCAGCCCACTTTTCCCACCAATAGGAGCATGTTGCTTGGCTCAACTCCTGAGAAAGCTAGTGTCAACGACTTATGGCATCTATGCCGTGATGGTGTTCGCGGTTGTGGCACTTGGCGTTTTGATTATGTTAATTCCAACGCCCGGACTTGAGCGACGTCGCAAGGTCGCAAGCCGTGGCGCGCGCCTAATTTTCGCCCTGTGCGGCATACCGATCACCCAAATCAAGCACGCGGCTTTGCCAACCGAGCCATGCGTGGTGGTCGCCAATCACGCAAGCTATCTGGATGGCGTGTTGATGTGCGCCCTGCTGCCAGCCCGCTTTGGCTTTGTCATTAAACGCGAGGTGACCCAAGCGCCACTGGCCCACTATTTGCTGCGCCGCATTGGGGCGTATTTTGTGGAACGCCACGACCGGGGGGGCAGCACGCGCGATGCACGGGCGTTGGTGCGCGCGGCGGCCGATGGCCGTTCACTTGCCGTGTTTCCTGAGGGCACCTTCCGCAAGGAACGAGGTATTCGGCCGTTTAAAGCCGGCGCGTTTGCCGCGGCGGTGAGTGGCGGGCATCCGGTGGTGCCGGTCGCCATTGACGGTGCCCGTGCCATTTTACCGGCCGGACAATGGCTACCGCGGCGTGGCCCACTGCGGGTCACGTATTTGCCGACAATTCGCTGCGATGGCGAAGGCCGTGAGGAAATGCGGCGACTGGCCGACGTCTCGCGCCACGCCATTCTGGAGCATTTAAGCGAGCCGGATTTAAAAACGGCGCCTGACGTTGCCGTCAGACGCCGTGCGTCTTAATCAGTGCTATACAGAAACTAGCCGGCGCTGAGCGTGCCCGCCTGATCTTTCAAATACTGTATCCACGAGCGAGCCTGCTCCGCAGCGCGACCGCCGAGGGCTGAAGCCTTCACAAACGTGCTCTCTGCGTCATTATTGCGATCCAGCTCAAGCAGTGCCACACCTTTAAGCAACAGCACCGTGCCCTCTTCCTTGCCAGTTAGTCCGCCACGCCCTAAAGCCTGGTCGGCTGCACTCACCACGTCGTCCCAACGATTGCGCTCGGAAAACAGCTGCGCTTTGCGAGCGTAAAGCTTGCCTGTGGGTGCGCTTGAGGCCAGCTCATCAATAATGGTGATGGCTTTTTCAAACTCACGTGCTGCTTCCCAACCGGCCAACAGCAGCTCCAGATTTTTCTTGCTGCGTTCTACGCGACCGGCTCCGAGTTCCTTGTTCATGAGTTCGGCGGCGTCGTAGGGCACTTCCAAATACATCTTCATGCGGGCCAGGTTGACGATGTTATTTTCGTCGGACAGAACGCCTTGGGTGTAGCCCAGCTCCAGCGCTGACATGGCCGCAAAGTCATCGCCCACTTCCTGATAGGCGCCTTGCAGCATCTCCCAGTAAGATTTTTTCTCAGGCCACAGCGCCACCATCGTGCGTGCCGCACCGGCCGCGTTACGAAACTCTTTGAGCTCAAAGTAAATGGCGACCAAAAGCTGATACCAACTTTCTTTAGGCTCGTTGGTGGCGGCAATGGCCTTTTCAATCCACGGCAAGGCATCGCGATAACGATTGAGTTCGGCATAAGACGACGCAATCAGAATGTAGGCATCTGGCGGCGGATCAGGCTCGGCCACGAGCCAGCGCTCGATAGTCTCAACCGCTTTGAGCCACTGTTCCTGGTTGGCGTAGAGTCCAGCCAGCGAATACAGCATGCCCTGCTGTGCTTTGAGTGGCAGCGCGTCCAGCGCGATGCAGTCTTCAAAATAACGCAGCGCTTCGCTATAGCGTTCTTGTTGGGCGTAGATGAAACCGTAGGTCTGCAGCACGAGCGCGCGCTCGTAGTCCGAGAGCTTCATGCCCTCCATGACCTGCAGCTTGGCTATGGCGTCGGCGTAGTTTTCCTCGCCCATCGCCTCGTGGGCCTGAGACAAGCGCTTGTACGCTCGCTCCGACATCACGGTATTTTTGGTTTCTTCTTCCTCGTCCTGGGCAATGGCACTGCCGGCCGACAGGGCCATAACCAGTGCGCTGAACCAGCCAACGAGACGATTGCTTCGTGTCGTCATTATGATCCGTCCATTGTGAATTCGATGGTTTGTTCGGCCTCACGCTTGGTCGCCACGCCATCAATGATGCGCGGCTTGAACTTCCAGCGCAGGATCGCGCGGATGGCCTCACGGTTAAACGTGCGTCGTGGCTGCGCGTCGATCACCGACGGGGCGGACACAGTGCCGTCTTCCATAATCGTAAAGCGCACTTTCACCCAGCCTTCGGTGCCCTTCAAACGCGCCTCGCGCGGGTACTGCGGAGCAATACGTACGATCGGAATCACATCGCCTTCGGCGTTGGCCTGGCCGGCGCTAAACCCACCCAGGTACGGACCGCCGCCCGCTGACACCGGCACCTTGATGTTCGGCGTCACAATGTTCAGACGCTGTGGTGGTGGTTTGTCGGTTTTATTTACCGTCATTTTGGGCGGTGGCGGACGCTTTTTAGGCGGTGGTGGCTTCTTCGGCTTCTTACGATCTTTGGTCTGGACCCGAGTGTCTTCGGTCAGCCGAACAAAGTCGATGATGGAAGTATCGTCCGAGTTCGCAATCTTCGCATCACCCGAATCGATCAGGCTATTCATCAGCAGGAACAGCCCAAAAGCCGCGATTACCCCACCGATTAGTGACAACGCTAAACGCATACTATCGATTCCTTAGTTGGTCTCTTCGGCGCCAATGGAGATTTTGCTCACCTTGGCCAGTCGTATCTGATCCATTACGTCGATCACAACGCCGGTTGGCGCGCCTCGATCTGCAATGACCACCGCCGAACTTTCGGGTGATTCGGACACCACGCCTTCAGCAAGCGCTCTCACCTGACTCAGCTCAACCTGCTTCTTTTGCATCCAGATCCGGCCATTGTCGGACACCGCAACCAGAATGTTACCGCGCGACTTGTGCGTGGCGGTATCCGCCACAGGTCGCTCAGGGTCGATGCCAGTCTCTTTTACGAACGACGTCGTAACGATGAAAAAGATTAGCATAATGAACACGATGTCGAGCATCGGCGTGATGTTAATCTCGCCGTCATCATCCGGTTGTGCGTGCTTTCTAGCCATAACTATCTCTTATATATAGATTTTCAAAAACGCTACGTCGCGTCTTCAGCCAGCGAGACCTTGCTCGCGCCTGCGGATCTTGCGCCGTCGATGACGGTGACGAGAATGCCCGCATCCGCTGCGCGATTTGCAATCACGACCACTGAAGCTTCCGGCTTGGAGGCCAATCCGGATTCAATCAGAGCCCGCACGCGACCGATATCGGTGTCCCGATTATCGACGCTGACGTCACCGAGCTCACTAATCCGCACGGCAATAACCTCAGAGATTTTCTTATCTTTAGGTGGGGTGTTATCGGGGCGACTGATGTCCACCCCAAACTCCCGCACGAACGACGTGGTCACGATAAAAAAGATCAACATGATGAACACGATATCGAGCATCGGCGTGATATTAATCTCCGCCTCTTCGTCGTGCCTTGTACGCGATCTGCGCATAGTGTGCTCCTTACCGGCCTAGTGGTGCTGCAGAAGGTCTTCGACCTTCTCCACTTCCACAGCGGCTTTACGTTCCAGGAAATTACTGGGGTACAGACCCGACAGGGCCGCAACCAGACCGGCCATCGTGGGCAGCGTGGCTTTATACACACCGCCCGCCATAGCACGGGCGTTGCCGGTACCGGTGTAGGACATCACCTCAAACACGGTGATCATGCCCCACACGGTACCCATCAAACCCATCAGCGGCAGCATCGCCATGAAGGCCTTGATGATCATCAACCAGCGGTTGGAATCAATCGAGACCTGCGACACCAGCTGCTCCCGGATGCGACGTGCGTGCCACGAGGTCTGGTCATCACGGTTATCCCAAATCTTATGGATATCCTGCACCGTACCCGGCAGTTCGCCTTTGAAAAACCAAACGCGCTCGATGATCAGCGTCCACATGAATACCGTGGTGAAAAAGATCACCCACAGTACCCACCCGCCGGTCTCGAAGAAGTCCCGAACGGAAGTGAACGCATCGATAATCGCGAGCACTTATTCGCCCTCGGACTGGCGCGCGATAATACCGGCGCTTTGCTCCTCGAGAATCTCGATCTGGCTCTTGCTCATCGACGCAATCATGGAGTGCAGGAGCACCATCGGGATTGCAACGATCAGACCCAGCATCGTGGTCACGAGTGCTTTGGAAATACCGTCGGCCATCAGGCGTGGATCGCCGGTACCGTACAGCGTGATCGCCTGGAAGGTGTCGATCATGCCGATCACCGTACCGAGCAGACCCAAAAGCGGTGCCACGGCGGCGATGATTTTGATCGCGCCCTGCCACTGCTCAAGCTTCGGCGTTTCCTTGAGGATGGCTTCGTCCATCTTCAGTTCCAGCGTCTCGGTGTCCGCATCGCGGCTGTCGGTGTAGGTCTGCAAAATTCGACCCAAAGCGTTGTTGGTTTTCGGCGTGCTGTTGCGCAGCTGGCTCGAAATCTTGGCGCCCGAACTCGACAGCGCCAGACCGCGCCACAGTGCGAGCAGCAGACCAATCGCGCCCAAACCCAGAATGATGTAACCCACCGGGCCACCTTGAGCTACGCGCTCAAGCTGATTCGGTGAACGCACCAGAGCCTGCAACAGCTGGCCTTGCGACGGATCGACCGTCATCTTGACCGTGCCGGAATTTGAGTTAAACAGGGCTGCCGCATTTGAACGGAAGCGAGACTTGGGCTGACGGCCCAGCTCTTTAATGCTCTTACTGGCAGGGTCGTAGCTTAAGAACTTGTCGCCGGAGATCAGGTTGAAGGCACCGACACGCACGGCTTCACCGTCGTAAGGCACACCAGCGGAATCAAAAATACGCGTGTTAAAGCGCACCACATTCGACTGTTCGGTCATCTCTTCCTGAATCAAAAGACGCAGCGCGTCCAGATCATCGATGGACGGTAGTTTTTCGGCCGCGTCGAGGCGATCAAGAAGCTCCGTGCGATCACCAAGTTGACCGGTGATCAGCGAGTTGGCCACCACACTGCGAACTTCACTGGCTTCCTGACGTACCACACCGAAAAGCTCTTTCAGATCACCCAACTGGATGTCCAAACTTTCCTGTGCTTCGGTCAACGCTTTTTCATTGTCTTCAAACGAGGTGTTCAGCGACACGCTGCGCGCCTGCGCTGCAGCCACTTTGGCACTCATGTCTTCGACCAGAGCGCGCTGCTGGTTACGATCACCACGCATTGCATTGAGGCGCTCACGATCGCGAGCCGCCGCGCGGGCGCGCTCCGACTTGGCCTGCTGCAGCAGTTCGTTCAGCGACTGCGCTTGCGCGGGTGCCGAGACGACAAACGATGCACCGGCCATGGAGACGGCCAGAGCGAGGGTGCACGCTACGCGGGCGAAGCCGGTGCGTTTTTTATTAGCGAAGATCATTGTGCATTCTCCGGTGCTGCAACCGGCAGCATCATGAGGTTCGGGGCCGACTGCTTGTTGGCAATGCGCATGGCCGAATCAATGGCACCACGGTATTCCGTGGGCAGTGCTTCCCATCCCGCTGGACTGGCTGATTTGTTCCAGTAGGCGGTGACCGTGCGATCTTCCGACTGGTACGCAAAGACGATACGGCCGACGGCGAGGAAATTAACCGCCTGCGGCTGCCCATCAATCGTCACTTCACCCGAATACGATTCAATCTTACGACCGATATCCATTTCCGTTTTGTACGCTTCCATGATCTGGCGATACTTCTCCGCCGTGGTTACGTCCGAGTTCGGCATGATGTTGCGCAGCTTGGTGACCGTCGCTTTGCGATCTTCAATGCGAATCGGCATGTCGGCTTTAACAAAAGCATCGAGATTGTCGATCATGCTGTTCATGAGCGGGATAATTTCCTGCTGCACGATCAAAGCGCCTTCCAACTCACCGTCCATCGCGGCCAGCTTCTGATTCTGGTCATTGACCAGATTCTGCAGGTGACGATTGTAGGACTCGAGCCGATCCAGTTCCTGAGCCTTAAGACGAAACTCAGCGAGCAACTCGGTGGTTTCGTCAGCCATGTTGTCGATCTGGGCCTGCACTTTCGCGCCGTCTTTGGCGCCACCCGTTGAGACCGATAACGCCTGGCGCAACGTGCCTTCCTGCGCGTGAGCCACGCCAGCGGTCGCGACGATCGCTGCTGCCGCAAAAACGGCGGCCCAACGAGAACGAAGTGATGAACGCATACGATTACCTTTTACTAAGCCAATACCAAAAAAAATTTAAACACTCCACAGCATCGCCGCATCAAACGCATGCAATACCTGGATTACGTCTGCAAATGCAGACGTACCGCCGGGCAGTGCGGTTCGTGCGAGCTCTCGCTGACGAGTGTCTCTTATGTTTGCTTGCACGCGGAAAAGCGCGCGGTGACTGCCAATCCCCCTCGGCAGTCGTTCAGTCGTTCTGTTCACATATTTATAGACCGACTTCGCGTCATCATACATCGCGAAAAAATTTCTACCAACCGCCTCACATTATGGAATGCCGTTCGCGCCGGAACGGGTTGTGTACTGCTGCAGTGCAGCGTAAAATTGCAGGCTTCTGGCTTGGAAAACCTCTATAATCCCGTGCCCGCTGGGAGCGCCGTAACGGCCTGATCAGGCTGCCAGCGTCGATGTTCACAGCCTTATTGCCACAGTCAGAACGAGCATCTTGCGCGACCATAATAAAGGTCGATGCATAGCTCGCCGCCGCGGAGGACGCATGCAAATCTTTGACACCCTGGCCGACTACGGACACGAACAGGTGGTCTTCTTCCAGTACGAAGGCCTGCGCGCCATCGTGGCCATTCACAGCACCGTGATGGGCCCGGCACTGGGCGGTCTGCGCATGTGGCCTTACGCCAATGACGACGACGCACTGCGCGATGTGTTGCGCCTGTCGCGCGGCATGACCTACAAGGCCGCTGTATCCGGGCTCAATCTCGGCGGTGGCAAAGCCGTCGTCATCGGTGATCCTGAGAAAGACAAATCTGAAGCGCTGTTCCGCGCGTTGGGCCGCTTCATCGGCTCATTGGGTGGGCGTTACATCACGGCCGAAGACGTCGGCACCAACGTGGACGACATGGAATATGTGTTCCAGGAAACCGATCGGGTTGTGGGCGTGCATCCGGTCCATGGCGGCAGCGGTGATCCCTCCCCGTTTACCGCGTTCGGCACGATGCAGGGCATCCGTGCCAGTCTCAATCGCAAATACGGTCACACCGACGTCGGCAAACTTTCCTACGCTGTGCAGGGCACGGGCCATGTCGGCGAACACCTCGTACGCATGCTGCGCGAGGCCGGTGCGAAAGTGTTTGTCAGCGACATTAATGATAATCGCGTAAAGCACGTTGTTGACGCCTACGGCGCCGAGGCCGTAGGCCTGAACGATATCTATGACGTAGACGCCAAAGTGTTTGTGCCCTGCGCGCTCGGTGGGGTGATTAACGCCGAGACGGTTGAGCGACTGAAATGCGACGTGGTGGCCGGCAGCGCGAACAACCAACTCGAATCCGACCGCTGGGGCACCGAGCTCGAAAAACGCGGCATCGTGTACGCGCCCGATTACGCGATTAACGCCGGCGGCCTGATTAATGTTGCGATCGAGCTGCAGGGCTACAACGCGGATCGAGCCTATGCACACGTCGGCAAAATCTACGACAACATCACCAATATTTTTAACATCGCTGAACGCGACGGCATCGCTTCATTTGAAGCGGCAGACCGCCTGGCAGAAGAGCGCATCGCCGCTATCGGCAAAGTCAAAGCACCCTACTCCAAGCAGTTGAAAGATCGTCTGTCCAGCCGCACGCCGAAGTACTCGGTTTAGGATGGCGCCATGGATGCATTGAACACGCACATTAATGAAGACATCGACCTGCTGCGCGATACGGTACGCCGTTTTGCCAAGGACGAGATCGCGCCTCGAGCCGCGGACATCGATGAGGCCAACGAATTCCCCACCGACCTGTGGACCAAATTTGGCGAACTGGGGCTGCTCGGCATGACCGTAGATCCCGACGACGGCGGCACGGGTCTTGGCTATCTCGCCCATCTTGTGGCCATGGAAGAAATTTCCAGAGCATCGGCAAGCGTCGGTTTGTCTTACGGCGCGCACTCAAATTTGTGCTTGAACAATCTGGCGCTCAACGCCACGGCGCAGCAGCGTCAGAAATATTTACCCAAACTGTGCAGCGGCGAATGGGTGGGCGCGCTTGCCATGTCGGAGCCGGGTGCCGGCTCGGATGTGGTCGGCTCGATGAGCTGCCGCGCCGTGCGCGACGGCGATCACTACATCGCCAACGGCTCGAAAATGTGGATCACCAACGGTCCCGATGCGGACGTGCTACTGGTATACATGCGCACCGCCGATCAAAGCGCCGGCAGCAAATGCATGACCGCGTTTATCGTAGAAAAAGGCATGCCCGGTTTTTCCACCGCGCAAAAACTCGACAAGCTCGGCATGCGCGGTTCCAACACCTGCGAACTGGTGTTCAACGACTGCCGCATTCCCGCCGAGAATATTCTCGGCGAGGAAAACCACGGCGTCTACATATTAATGAAGGGCCTCGACTCCGAGCGTTTGGTGCTCAGCGGCGGGCCGATCGGCATCATGCAGTCGGCCATGGATCACGTGCTGCCATACGTCCACGAGCGCCATCAGTTCGGCGCGGCCATTGGCACGTTTGGCATCATGCAGGCCAAGATTGCCGACATGTTCACGGCCGTTCAGGCATCGCGCGCGCTGAGCTATCGCGTGGCAGAACAGTTTGATCGCGGCGCCGCCACACGTCAGGACGCCGCCGCGTCATTGCTGCTCTCGTCGGAGTCCGCCGTGAAAGTCGCACTGGAGGCAATCCAGTGTCTGGGCGGCAATGGCTACATTAATGAATACCCGGTCGGCCGCCTGCTGCGCGACGCCAAGCTTTACGACATTGGCGCCGGCACCAACGAAATCCGCCGCATGTTGATTGGGCGCGAACTCTTTCGCCAGACCGCCACCTGATTTGTTACACACCAAGTTTTATTTTTTGAGGAAACGAACATGAGCATTGATCCGGTTGTCATCGTCGCCGCGCGACGCACTCCCATTGGCGCATTTCAAGGCGCTTTCGCCGGCGCCACCGCCATCGACCTTGGCGCGGCCTCAAACAAAGCTGTGGTGGCCGATGCCGGTATTGATCCGGCTCTGATCGACGAGACCATCATGGGTTGCGTGTTGCCCGCAGGTCTTGGCCAGGCGCCAGCCCGGCAGGCCGCGATTGCCGCCGGCGTGCCTAAGGGCGTTGGCGCAACCACCATCAACAAAATGTGCGGCTCGGGCATGAAAGCCGCCATGATGGCGCACGACGCGCTCATTGCGGGCTCGTCCAACATTGCACTCGCCGGTGGGCTCGAGTCCATGACCAATGCACCGTACCTTTTACCGAAAGCTCGCGCGGGCTATCGCATGGGCCATCAGGAAGTGCAGGACCACATGTTCTACGACGGTCTGCAAAGCCCGTTTGATGGCAATTTGATGGGCCATTTTGCTGAGAAGACGGCGGACAAATATGCGTTCACGCGCGAAGCACAGGACGCGTTTTCAACCGCCTCGGTTGAGCGCGCCATTCACGCCATCGAAAGCGGCGCGTTTGATGCCGAGGTCGTGCCCGTTGACGTCACCGCGCGACGCAAAACCACCACCGTGAGTAAAGACGAAGATCCGTACAACTGCGACATCAGCAAGATCCCGACCATGCGTCCGGCGTTTCGACGCGATGGCGGTACTGTGACGGCAGCCAGTTCCTCGTCGATCTCCGACGGCGCAGCGTCACTTCTTATGATGCGCGAAAGCGTCGCCAATCAGCACAAGCTCACGCCGCTGGCACGCATCTGCGGTCACGCCAGCTACGCGCAGGAGCCCGAGTGGTTCACCACCGCACCGGTTTCCGCCATGCAGAATCTGCTGAAGCAACTCGACTGGAGCGTCGACAGTGTCGATCTGTACGAGGTAAACGAAGCGTTTGCCGTGGTCTCGATGGCCGCGATGCACGATCTGAAAATCGATCACGAAAAAATTAATGTGAACGGCGGCGCGTGTGCGCTGGGCCATCCAGTCGGCGCCACGGGTGCGCGCATCATGGTCACTCTGATTCACGCGCTGCGCGCACGCGGACTAAAACGCGGCATGGCGTCGCTGTGCATCGGTGGCGGCGAAGCAACCGCGATCGGTCTCGAAGTACTCTAGCGCTATGCCAGTACTCGGCACGGCAATCGATCCGCAATCCGAGGCGTTTGCTGACAACGCCGCTCACATGCAGACGTGCGTTGATGAACTCAACGCACGTTTGAACAAAGCGCGTCTGGGCGGCAGCGAACGTGCCCGCAAGAAACACGTGGATCGGGGCAAGCTATTGCCCCGCGATCGCATCGAGGCACTGCTCGATCCGGGTAGTCCGTTTTTGGAAATTTCGCCGCTGGCCGCCGCTGGCTTATATGACGATCAGGCCCCCGGCGCCGGCGTCGTGGCGGGCATCGGACGGGTGCACGGCATCGAGGTGATGGTCGTGGCCAACGACGCCACGGTCAAAGGCGGCACCTATTTCCCACTGACGGTGAAAAAGCATCTGCGCGCACAGGACATCGCCCTTGAGAACAGTCTGCCGTGCGTTTATCTGGTGGACTCGGGCGGCGCGTTTTTACCGCTGCAGGATGAAGTGTTTCCCGATCGTGATCACTTTGGTCGCATCTTCTACAATCAGGCGCGACTGTCCGCCGCGGGTATCGCGCAAATCGCCGTCGTCATGGGTTCGTGCACAGCTGGCGGTGCTTACGTGCCAGCAATGTGCGACGAGGCCATTATCGTGCGCAATCAGGGCACGATTTTTCTCGGCGGCCCGCCGCTGGTGAAAGCCGCCACCGGCGAGGTCGTGGATGCCGAATCCCTGGGTGGTGGCGATGTGCACAGTCGCACGTCTGGCGTCACCGATCATCTGGCCGACAACGACGCACACGCTCTGGCCATCGCCCGCGACATTCTCGCCAACGTAAACGCTCCGCGTCGCTTTGCACCCGTGGTGCGCGAGACGGTGGAGCCCGTCGTGAACCCCGACGACTTGTACGGCGTTGTGCCGCGCGACACGCGCTACCCCTACGACGTGCGCGAAGTGATTGCCCGTGTCGTGGACGGCTCAGAGCTACAGGAATTCAAAGCGCTCTATGGCAAGACGCTAATTTGTGGCTTTGCCCATCTCTACGGCATGCCGGTCGGCATCATTGCCAATAACGGCATTTTGTTTTCCGAAGCAGCGCTCAAGGGCGCGCACTTCGTACAGCTGTGCAACCAGCGCAACATACCGCTGGTGTTTTTGCAGAACATCACCGGCTTCATGGTGGGTAAAAAATACGAGAACGCGGGCATCGCCAAAGACGGGGCCAAAATGGTCAACGCGGTGGCCTGCTCACACGTACCCAAAGTGACCGTGCTGATTGGCGGCAGCTTTGGCGCCGGCAACTACGCTATGTGCGGCCGTGCCTATGGCGGACGGTTTTTGTTCAGCTGGCCCAACTCGCGCATTTCCGTCATGGGCGGCGAACAGGCCGCGTCGGTGCTTGCCACGGTGAAACGCGACGGGCTGGAGGCGCGCAACGAAACCTGGCCTGCACAAGACGAAGAAAACTTCACCGCCGCGATTCGCGACCAGTACGAATCGCAGGGCAATCCTTATTACGCCACAGCGCGGCTGTGGGATGACGGCATTATTGATCCGCGCGACACCCGTCGCGTCTTGGGGTTAAGCCTTGCCATCGCAGCACGCAGTGACGACACGCCCTCCTACGGCGTGTTCCGGATGTAAACATGTTTAAACGCATACTTATTGCCAACCGCGGCGAAATTGCTCGCCGCATTCAACACACGGCCGAGCGTCTTGGCATCGAGACCGTCGCGGTCTTTTCCGATGCGGATGCCAGCGCCGGATTCGTACGCCACGCCAATCGCGCGGTGCGTATTGGACCGGCCGCCGTCACCGAGTCTTATTTGCGCGGCGACGCGATCATTCAGGCCGCGCTGGATCAGGGCGCCGAAGCGATTCACCCCGGCTACGGTTTTGTGTCGGAGAACGCGCCGTTTGCACGCGCTGTGGCGGACGCGGGTCTGGTGTTCATTGGACCAGCTCCCGACACCATCGCGTTAATGGGCTCGAAGACCGACGCCAAACGCGCCATGGAGACCGCCGGCGTCGCCGGTGTCCCCGGTTACCACGGCGACGCGCAAGACGATGCCACGCTCGCGCGTGAAGCCGATGCCATCGGTTTTCCCGTGCTGATTAAAGCCAGCGCTGGCGGCGGCGGCAAAGGCATGCGCGTTGCGCCCACCAAAGCCGACTTTGCGGATGCCTGCGATGCGGCGCGGCGCGAAGCCGCCAATGCGTTTGGTGACGACCAGCTGCTGCTGGAGAAATTCATCGAGCGTCCGCGCCACGTTGAGGTGCAGGTGTTTGGCGATCATCACGGCAACGTGGTGCATCTTTTCGAACGCGAATGCTCCGTACAACGACGCTATCAAAAAATTATTGAAGAAGCGCCCTGCCCCACTATCGATGACGATTTGCGCACCCGCATGACCGATACCGCGGTGCGTGCCGCGCAGGCGGTCCATTATCGCGGCGCCGGCACCATCGAATTTATCGTGACCCCCAACGACGATTTCTACTTCATGGAAATGAACACTCGTTTACAGGTGGAGCATCCGGTCACCGAAGCGATCACCGGCATCGATCTGGTGGAGTGGCAGCTGCGCGCCGCCGCGGGCGAACCGCTGGGCGTCGCGCAGGACGACATCGAGCCGCAGGGTCATGCGATTGAATGTCGGGTGTACGCCGAAGATCCGTTCAACAATTTCGTGCCCTCGTCCGGGCAGGTCCGCAGCCTCGATGTGCCCGGTGCGCCCGTGCGCGTGGACATGGACCTAAGCGCCGGCCAGCACATCACCCCGTTTTACGATCCGATGATCGCCAAGCTCACCGTGCACGAGGCCGACCGCGGTGAAGCGATCGATGCCATGCGCGAGGCGCTGGACGGCACCAGCATCGTCGGGCCGTCGACCAACTTGGGCCTGCTGCGATTGCTGATGCGTCACACCGATTATTTGGACGCGCGCATCGATACCTCCTACCTCGATCGTCAGCTCGACACCGTTTTGGCGACGCACACGGGAGTGCCGTTTGAAGCCATCGCTGCCGCGACCGTCGCCTGCGCGTTGCCGGCTCTGGACAACACCTCCCCGTGGGCACCTGATGGTTGGCAAAGCACCCACTTTGGCGGTCGACGTTGCGCATTTGGCACCGTTGCTGGCGAGCGCTGTGACGCCACGTTGCACGGCCATGACGGTCACTGGAGCGTGATCAGCGGCGAGCACACAGCTGAGGTCCTCAGCCACGCAACGCCGGGAGCCCAGGTGATGCAGGTGGTACTGCGCATCGCCGGCGTCCAGCATGACGTGCTGGTCGTGCAACTTGATGACGCCTGGCGCGTGCAGACCGATCAGGCCGCATGGGAGCTGAATCGCGCCGATCTGTACCCCGTCGTTCGCGCCGATGCGGCCGACGATCGGCGTCCGGGCGCGCCCATGCCAGGCCGTATCGTGAAGCTATTGGTTACCGTGGGCGACGAGGTGGAAAAAGGCCAGGGCTTGCTCGTAATGGAAGGCATGAAAATGGAACTCACCATCAGTGCCACGCGCAGCGGCCGGGTTGCGGACCTGCACTGCGCGCAAGGCGACCAGGTTGAGGCCGAAGTACCGCTGGTTGAAATCGAAGATTTATAAAGGAGAGATGGCATGATTCTCGAAAGCGCAAAAGCAATTGTGACCGGTGGCGCATCCGGACTCGGACAGGCCGTGGCCCAGTTCGTTATTGACGCGGGCGGTCAGGTCGTCATTGCTGACATCAATGAAGAGCAGGGGCAGGCTGCGGCCGCCGCGATGGGCAAAAACGCAAGCTTCGTGCGTGCCGACGTCAGCGATGAAAGCGCGGTAGAAAACGCCGTGGCTACTGCCGTCTCAACCATGGGCGGCGTCACGCTTGCAGTTAGCTGTGCCGGCATCATCGGCGCGGCCATGGCGCTGGGCAAAAAAGGCCCCATGCCTGGCGCAAAATTTGCGCAAGTTTTGCAGGTGAATCTACTCGGTTCATTTTTGCTGTCGCGCTGTGCGGCGGATGCCATGCGCGAAAACCCCGAGTCGCCCAACGGTGAGCGTGGCGTGATTATCAACACCGCTTCGGTGGCCGCCTACGAAGGTCAGATTGGCCAGGCCGCCTACTCGGCATCCAAAGGCGGCGTGGTGGGTATGACCCTGCCACTGGCGCGCGAATTTGCGCGCTACGGCGTGCGCGTCCTGGCCATCGCACCGGGCATCTTCCGCACACCGATGGTGGCCGGACTGCCCGAGTCAGTGCAAGAATCTCTCGGCGCACAAATTCCGTTTCCCTCAAGACTTGGCAAGCCGGATGAGTATGCGCATCTCGTCGCCAGTATTTACGGCAACCCTATGCTCAACGGCACGACGATTCGACTCGACGGCGCCATCCGGATGCAACCCAAATAAAAACCTCCCACAACAGGAGAGATCAGTGACTCATCTTCGCTCACTTATTTTTGGCGCGGTCTTTGCGCTGTCTCTGGGTGCGTGTGCGCCCACGACGGACACCACCTCGACATCCACGCCAACGCCAGCCGCCAGCACCAGCAGTTTTCAAATTCCGGTGCACTATCGCACGCTCGACAACGGGCTGCGGGTCGTGGTGTCAGAGGACACCTCGGTACCCACGGCGACCGTTGCGGTGTATTACAACATTGGTTTTCGGATCGAACCACGCGACCGCACCGGCTTCGCTCATTTGTTTGAGCACCTGATGTTTCAAGGCTCTGAAAACCTCGGCAAGATGGAATTTATCAAGCTGGTGCAGGGCAACGGTGGCGTTCTAAACGGTTCCACGCGTTTCGACTTCACCAACTACTTCCAGGCGGTGCCAGCGCACAAGCTCGAAACCATTTTGTGGGCCGAAGCCGATCGTATGCGCGGTCTCGACATCACGCAGGAGAATCTGGAAAACCAGCAAGGCGTGGTAAAAAATGAAGTTAAAGTGAATGTATTGAATCGGCCTTATGGCGGTTTCCCGTGGCTCGATATGCCGCAGTACGCCAATGAAAACTGGTACAACGCGCACAACTTCTATGGCGATCTGGAAGATCTCGACGCCGCCACACTGTCCGATGTGCAGTCTTTCTTTGACACCTACTACGCGCCGAACAACGCGGCGCTGGTGGTGGTTGGCGATGTAGACGTAGATAAAACGTTCGCCATGATCGAACAGTATTTCAGCACCATTCCAGCGGTGACCCAGCCGCCGGCCGCCGATATCTCCGAGCCGCGGCAAACTGAAGCCAAACGTTTTAGCAAAACCGACGCACTGGCCCCGAAACCGGCCATTGCGCTGGCCTGGCATATGCCCGAACGCGGCACTCCGGAATATTTTGCGATGGGCGTTATTAATGAAGTGCTCATGCAGGGCAGCGATTCGCTGCTGCATCAGAACATCGTGAACGACAAAGGGTATACCGATCGCGTGTTCGGCGGCATCAACATGCTCGGCAACATGTACAACTATAACGGCCCGATGACGCTGACCGCCGCCACCATCCACAATCCGGATGTCACGGCCGATCAGATCATCGCCGCCATTGAAGAAACGTTGGAGCAACTGCGCACTACGCCGCTTACCGATGCGCAGCTCAAACGCGCCATGGTGAAACTGCGCTCGGGTTTCTATAACGCGGTAGGTGGCGCCACGCGCTTCGGCACGGCCGATCTTCTCGCCTCGTTTGCGTTGTTTGACGACAACCCGGCACGCATCAACCGTCTTGAGCGCGAGTTCGATGCTGTCACCCCTGCGCTGATTCAGCGCACCGTGCGCGAATACCTGCGCCCCACCAACCGCACTGTGCTGACGGTTCTGCCCGGCGCGGCCGCTGCGGCTCAGGGAGATTAATCATGACATTACGCATTATTATGAAAGCCGCAACGTTGCTCATGACCATTGCGCTGCTAAACGTTGTCAGCGCACGCGAATTGCCACCGGTTGGCAGTGAGCCCAAAGCCTTTAAAGTGCCTGCGTCCACCACGCTGTCACTGCGCAACGGTGTCAAAGTAACGCTGGTGCCGTTCGGCACGATCCCCAAGACCACCATTTCGATCACGGTGCCCGCCGGCAATCGCTATGAAGGCGATCAGGCCTGGCTCGCCGATCTGGCCGGTCAAATGCTAACCGAAGGTGCGGGTGCGCGCGATGCCGATCAGCTGGCCGCCGCCTCCGCCGACATGGGTGGCGAAATTGGTGTGGGTGTCACGGTCGACACCACGTCCGCGGGACTCGACGTATTGAGTGAATTTGCGCCAGACGCGATCGCGCTTTTGGCCGACGTGTTGCAGCGCCCCACGCTTCCCGCCCAACAGTTCGACCGCGTGCGCGGTAATCTGCTTAAGAATCTGGCGATTGCGCGCCAGCAGCCGCAAACCCAGGCCGACGGGGTGTTTCGCAAGCAGCTGTTTCGAGATCATCCCTACAGCGTCGGGCTGCCCGACCCGGCCGCGTTTGAGAGCATCACCATCGCAGACGTCCGCCGCTTCATCGAGCAGAACTACGCCGCCAACGGAACCCGCATCTACGTGGCCGGTCAGTTTGATCGCGCCGCCGTCGTCGCGGCCATTGAACATATGTTTGGCGGATGGAAAACCGTCGAGCGCCCGGCTCTCGTGCCGCCGCCCACAGCGGCTGCTCCGGGACGCCACTTTATCGCCCGCCCCGACGCGCCACAGTCCACGCTCTATCTTGGGCTGCCGGTGGTGGACCCCACGCACCCGGATCACACCAAAGTCAGCGTTATGAACACGCTGCTGGGCGGTTCGTTCAGCAGTCGCGTGACGTCGAATATTCGTGAGGACAAAGGCTACACGTACTCGCCGCGCAGTCGCGTTAGTGTGAACAAGAGCAGCGGATACTGGGTCCAAACCGCCGACGTCACAACCAATGTCACCGGCCCGGCCATCGATGAGATCATCAACGAAATTGAGCGCCTGCGGGCTGAGCCGCCGGCTGCGGAAGAGCTTGATCGCATCAAGAATTACCGCACAGGTACGTTTATCCTTGGCAACGCCACCCGTGGCGGCCTGATCGGTCAGCTGCAATTTTTAGATACGCACGGTCTGGACAAGGCGCATCTTGAATCGGCGGTACAGCGAATCAATGCGGTGTCACCCGCGGATGTGCAGGCCATGGCCGAGCGCTATCTTAACCTCGATGACATGACGCTGGTGGTGGTTGGCGATCCGGCCATCGTGCCCGAGCAGCTGGATGCGATTGATCGATTGGCGCCTGCGCAATAGACCCTGCGTAAAGGATAAGCGGACTGAGCAATCAGTCTTGGACTGGTTTTGACCTGACATTTATACTGCGGGACGCGGCAACGGCGCTGCGACCCGGCCATGATGGAGTAGATAATGAAAATAGTGGTGTGCGTTAAGCGCGTGATCGATTACAACGTCCGCGTGCAGATCAATCGCGATGGCGACGGCGTCGTGACCGACGGCGTTAAAATGAGCATGAACCCGTTCGACGAAATTGCCGTCGAAGAAGCGCTACGACTCAAAGAGGCCGGCGTGGGCAGCGAGATTATCGCGCTTACCGTGGGTGATGCGTCAGCCGATCAGCAACTGCGCACCGCTCTGGCGATGGGCGCGGACCGCGCCATCCGTGTGGATACCGACAGCGCCCCCGCGCCGTTGACCGCCGCTCGGGCCATTCTCAATGTACTTGAAAAAGAAAGCCCCGAGCTGGTCATTCTTGGCAAGCAGGCTATCGATGACGACCGCAATCAAACCGGTCAAATGTTGGCGGCACTTTGGGACCGCCCGCAAGCGACGTTTGCTTCCGAGGTGGTCATTGCCGATGGCAAAGCGACCGTGACGCGCGAGGTTGACGCTGGCCTTGAAACGATTGAAGTGGACCTGCCGGCCGTTATCACCACGGATCTGCGCCTGAACGAGCCACGCTACGTGAAGCTGCCAGACATCATGAAAGCCAAGCGCAAGCCGCTGGACGTCCTGCCGCTGGCTGACATGGGTTTGCCCCCTGCCCCGGCCGTGACGGTCACCGACTTTGTCGCACCGCCCAAGCGTGAAGCAGGCAAGAAAGTCGAAGACGTTGCCGAACTAATCGAAGCATTGAAAGAACGAGGTCTGGCGTAATGAGCAACGCACTTCTGATTGCAGAACACGACAACGGCGCATTGAACGCCGCCACCGCCAAAGCACTGACCTGCGCCCGCGAACTGGGCGACGTACACGTCGCCGTGCTGGGCCATGCGAACGAGGCGGTATGTGCCGCCGCGGCCGCTCTGGACGGCGTTGGCAAAGTGCTGGACGTTACACACGAGCGCAACGAGCATGCGTTGGCGGCCGTACTCGCGCCACAGATCGCCAAGCTTGCCGCAAACTATCGCCACGTCGTGCTGCCCTCCACCACGTTTGGCAAAGATCTTGCCCCACGCGTTGCGGCGCTGCTCAACGCGCATCAGGTGAGCGACGTGATGGCCGTGATCTCACCAAGTTCGTTCCAGCGGCCCATTTACGCCGGCAATGTCATCATCACCGAGAGCATTGGTGACGACGACAAGGTTGTACTCACCGCGCGCACGGCCTCGTACAAAGCCAGTGCCGACAGCGCGTCGGCAGCCCCGATTGAAGCCGTGAGCACCGATGCAGCGCTGCCCGATCACACGCGTTTTGTGTCGGTGGCCGCTTCGGTCTCCGAACGCCCCGATCTGCAAAGTGCCAATTGGGTCGTCTCTGGCGGACGCGGTGTCGGCAGCGAAGAGAATTTCAAGGTCATTTACGACCTGGCCGATAAACTCGGTGCGGGCGTTGGTGCGTCGCGAGCAGCCGTCGACGCGGGCTTTGTTCCCAACGACATGCAGGTCGGACAAACCGGCAAAATTATTGCGCCCGATGTCTACTTTGCGTTCGGCATTTCCGGCGCTATTCAGCACATTACCGGCATCAAGGACGCCGGTACCATTGTTGCGATCAACAAAGACGCTGAAGCACCCATTTTTGAAATCGCGGACATTGGTCTGGTGGGCGATCTGTTTGATCTCGCGCCCCAGATCGGTGAGGCTCTGGGCAAGTAATCTCAGCCTGCGCCTGGTTCTGATCCGATGCCGCTCTCAGGACCAGGTGTTCTCGCCGGCTATCTCGACGACATTCGCGAACGCCGTTATGACGACGATCCAGATCAGCGGCGCATTGCAAAAGCCCTCGACGCACTGCGCGTAGCCCTGGCGAAAACCCAAAGCACGTCCGGTCACTGGCCATTTTCTAGGCGCCGCCAGACGTCTGCCGTACGCGGTCTCTACATCTACGGCGACGTTGGCCGCGGTAAAACCTATCTAATGGATATGTTCTACGAACGACTCGTAGAGCGACGCAAACTGCGCCAGCACTTTCATCGTTTTATGCAGGACATCCATCACCGTCTGGGCGAACTGCGCGATCGTGCCGACCCGCTCAAGTACGTGGCCAAAGACATCGCCGAGCGCTACCGCCTGATTTGCTTCGACGAGTTTTTCGTCTCGGACATCGCAGACGCGATGCTGCTCGGCACGCTTTTCCAGGAACTGTTTACCCACGGCGTCACGCTGGTAGCAACGTCAAACGTGGCCCCCGACGATCTGTACAAGAACGGCCTTCAACGCGCACGCTTTTTGCCTGCCATCGATCAGATCAAAACGCACTGCGAGGTGATCGAAACCACCGGTGCCTCCGACTATCGATTGCGCCTACTCAAAGCGACGGATGCCTATCGAGTGGGGCTTGACGCGACTACCGAGGCGGCCATGAGCAACGATTTTGCCAGCCTGGCGCCTGTGGGCGTGACGGGTCCCGGACACATGAGCATCAACTTTCGCTCCATCGCCTTTGTGCGCCGCGCCGTCGGAATCGCATGGTTTTCGTTCGATGCGCTGTGCCGCGGCCCACGCGGCACGGCTGACTACATTGATCTGGCGCGCTGTTTCGGCACCGTCATGGTGTCCGACATTCCACAGCTGGATGAAACGCTTGAGAATGAAGCGCGACGGTTTATTGCGCTCATCGACGAATTTTACGATCGACGGATCAACGTCATACTGTCGGCAGCCGTGGCGCTGGACGAGCTCTACACGGGCAAAAAACTAACCTTCGAGTTTCGTCGCACGCGGAGTCGACTGCAGGAAATGCAAAGCGAAGAATACCTCGCCTTGCCCCGTTTGCAGTAACGGGGTTTTATTCCACCACTTTAATTTGAATTTGCTCCGACATAACCGGTGGGTTGTGGGGAATGTGCAAGAAGTTGCCCAGAACGAGCTGCAAAGAATGTATGCCCGGCGTCAAATCAATCGTGACTTCTGTTTGACCACCGCCGAAGTGGCGGATGCTGTCAGTGGCCGGTAGCGGTGCCGCAAACGAGGGCATCTCTTCCACATCAATCAGCAAATGATGATGACCCGTATTCGGCGCATCCGTTCCGGCTGGCGCCACGCCCATGCCCTTAAGGCCAAACTGCACCCGCACCGGTGAGCTGACCGCATCGCCGTTGGCCGGGGAAATAATATAGAGCTCGGCGGCGGCGGGCGCGGCGCTAATCGGCAGTCCCGCAGTTGGCGACGCCTCATGTTCGTGGTGGCCGTGATGCTCCGGTGCAGCGTCCTCTTTTTGCGGACGCGCATGCGAAGCGTGCTCATGGGCAATCGCGCTCACGGCGGACACAGCAAAGACCATCGTGGCGAGCACAACCGTGCCTCGGTGTATTTTCTTCATGGCGTGTTCTCCGACAGCGTTGAGCGTATGGCCTCTAATGATACCCGATTGCGGGTACTGGATCAGTCCGCGTCCGGCTGGCGTTCGGGCACCGCATCAGCAAACGCCTCAAGTTCAAGCGCAGCGCTGCAGATTCGGTTGAGCGTGGGGTAGCCGCTGACATCGCACTTAAACCGATGCGCGTTGTACATTTGCGCCACCAGAAAAATATCCGCAAGTCCCGCCTCGTCGCCGTGGCAAAACGTGCCGGTATGGGGATGTGCGCTGAGCTGGCGCTCCAGCGCCTCAAAGCCAAGCGCGATCCAGTGCGCATACCACTGGTTTTTTGCTTCGTCCGACACACCCATGTCGCCTTTCAAAAATTTAAGCACGCGCAAATTATTGAGCGGATGAATGTCCGCGGCGATGGTCGTCGCGAGCGCCCGCACCCGCGCACGATCAGCCGCTCTCGATGGCAGCAGAGGTGGCCACGGCTGCGTCTCCTCGAGGTATTCCATGATTGCCATGGACTGCGTAATCACCACATCGTCGATGGCGAGCGCCGGCACCAGCCCCTGCGGATTAATGTCACGAAAGGCCGCCTGATGTTGCTCGCCCCCGTCGCGCACCAAATGCACGGGCGCCAACGCGTAGTCGATCCCTTTGAGATTCAGCGCAATGCGCACCCGATAAGCCGCTGTGCTACGCCAGTAGGTGTACAGCAACGGCTTGCCGGCGTTATCACCGCTCATGTCGGTGCCTGCCCGATGGCGCAGCGGTGCAAGAATCCGGTACTGTTAGAGCCGTCCATGACGGTCGGCATGGATGCACGCCCACCGTGGCGTCGGAGCACCGTCGCAAACAAAAGAAAAATGAGTAATGAATTCATCGGACAACTCTAGCACCCCGCAAGCCGCAGAACACGACGACGTCGTGCTCAAACTCGAGTCCTTTCTGCCCTATCAGCTGTCTTTGGCGTCGAACACAATTTCGGCCGGTATTGCCGATCTGTATGAAAAGCGTTTCAAACTCTCGATACCGCAGTGGCGCGCCATGGCCGTCATCGGTCGCTTCGATGGTTTGTCCGCCCGTGACGTTGCCGAACGCACGGCCATGGACAAAGTCGCCGTCAGCCGCGCACTCAAGCGTCTGGAGACCGCCGGCTATCTGCATCGCAGAATGAGCACCGAAGACCGGCGGCGCAGCGTGCTGCGACTGACCCGTGAGGGGCGCACGATCTACGATCAGATCGCCCCCATCGCCGTCGACTATGAAACGCGGCTATTGGAAGTGCTGCAGCCTAGCGAGCGGGATGCGCTGACCAATCTGCTCGAGCGACTCATGCACCATGCGCGCACGCTCTAGGCATTATCTATTGTGAGTCGATCTGCGCTTGCCGGCCGCGCACGTAGCGCACCAGGAAAATGCCGAGTACCGCCACCAGTGCGGGATAACCAATCGCCTTCAGAGCTGCGAGCGCGCCCACGTGCTCGGCGCCACCATAAGCCACCGCGCCGGTGCGCAGCTTCTCTGACACAAACGTCAGCGCAAACAATCCACCGCCCGCCAGCATAAGCCAGCCGAAAACCTGGGCTCCGATGCGTATCAGAAACCAATAAAATTTTTCCAGATCCCGGGCTTTTTCACTCACGATGTCTTTCTCCGGTCGCTTATTCAGCTGCGCCATGATGCATTGCGACATATGCACCCAATAAACGCCCCAACTTAGTGCGCTCATGTATAATTCGGTCCGCTTAACTTCGCCGCACAGCAAGCAGTTAAAGGGATTTGCACGTTGGCCGACATAATACCGAAACGGCGTCAGAATTCTCGCGTAACCCTATGCCCTGTGTGCGGCAATCCGTCTCCGTTTTCATCAATTTTAATTGCCTGAAGGCTGATCGAATATGGCTACCCCAGCGAAGAAAACCCAACTAATGCAGCGCCGCGGCAGCGACGCCAAGACCCGTCTGCTGCAAAAAATCATCAATGAAGCCAAGTCCATGCAAGGGACAGACGGGCGTTTGTCCGTGGCCGAGTTTATTCGCCAGTACTACTCCGGCATCTCCGCTGAAGATTTGCGCCAGCGTCGCAGCGCTGATTTGGCCGGTGCTGCGCTTAGTCATCTGGCCCTGACGCAAACGAGACGCACGGGCCAGATTAAGATAAAAGTTTACAATCCGACCGAGGCCAAAGACGGTTGGACCAGCCAGCACAGCGTGCTGCAAGTCGTTACCGACGATCGGCCTTTTCTGGTCGACTCGCTCGGTGCCGCGATCAACAGCCTCGGGCACAGCGTGCATCTTACGGTGCATCCGATTTTGCGCATGCAGCGCGAAAAACGCGGCGCGCTGAAGCGGCTTCTTGCCGACGATGAAACCGGCGCCGAGATGCTGGTTGAATCACATGTTCAAATCGAATTCGATCGCGTCACGGACAAAGACACGCTGCGCACGCTACGAGATCATGCCGAGCGCGTGCTCAAGGACGTGTGCCACGCGACCGATGACTGGCGCGCAATGCGCGAAAAAGCCGTCACCATCCGCGAAGACATGGCCGCAGACCGCCCGAAAGGCACACTCAAGGCGGATGTGAACGAAGCCTGCGCGATGCTCGATTGGATGGTAGACGAGCATTTTACGTTCCTTGGCTACCGTGAGTACGCACTGCGCCGCAAGTCGAACAAAACGGTGCTGGTGCCGGTCGATAAATCGGGCCTTGGAATTCTGCGCGGTACCGGACAGTCCGTACATTCTTCAGAACACGCCGGTCTGGAGCGCGCGATCCGTCGCGAACTGCGCACCAGCGACATTCTGGTCATCACCAAAGCCAACAGTCGCTCGACGGTACATCGCCCTGCTCACCTCGATTACATCGGCATTAAAGTGTTCGACAAGAGCGGCAAGGTGGTGGGTGAAAAACGCTTTCTGGGCCTGTTCACGTCCATCGCCTACAGCCGCAGTCCGCGTGAAATTCCAATTTTGCGCCGCAAGGTGCAGCAGGTAATGGATGCCTCCGGCCTGTCCGCTACCAGCCACGGCGGCAAGGCACTCATGCACATTCTCGAGGAATACCCACGGGACGAATTATTCCAGAGCACGATTTCGGATCTGTCACGCATCTCGGACGGCATTTTGAGCCTGCAGGAACGTCAGCGGGTGAAGCTGTTCGTGCGTCGCGATGCCTTCCGACGCTTCTTTTCCTGCATGGTGTTTGCGCCACGCGAGAAGTACAACACGCAGGTGCGCCAGCGCATCGAACACATCTTGCTTGAGGGCCTCGATGGCACAAGCGTAGAGTCGGAAGTCAAACTCTCCGATTCAAAACTCGCGCGACTCCATTCTATTGTGCGCACGTCGCCCGAGGCCTCCTCACGCGTCCACGTGAAGAAAGTTGAGCAGCGCATTATCGAGGCCGTGCGGACCTGGCAAGACGATTTGCAGGATGCATTGATTCGTCGTCTTGGCGAAGAAGAAGGCTTGCGCTTGTTCAATCAATACGGACACTGTTTCCCCGCCGCCTACGAAGAAGATATGAGCGCCTACGAGGCGACCTTCGATGTCGAACGCATCGATCAACTTGAATACGACGCCGGCAGTTTGAAGATGAGCCTGTATCGTCCACCCGAATTTGGCACCGACAGCGTGCGCTTTAAAGTGTTTCGTCGCGCCGAACCTATTCCCCTATCCGAAGCGCTGCCGATGCTCGAGCATTTGGGCCTCACGGTCATCAGTGAGCGCCCCTACTGTGTGCCGCTCACAGAAGACGAGGCGGTTTGGGTACAGGATTTCGAGATGAATTTTGCGCTTGAAGGTCAGCGCGACCCGGCGGCCGTTAATGAGTTGTTCCAGCGCACCTTTGCAAACGCCTGGCGCGGCAACACCGAAAGCGACGAATTCAATCGCCTGGCGTTGGTGGCCCAATTGGACTGGCGTCACACCATGCTGATCCGTGCCTACTGTCGCTACCTGCTGCAAACCGGCCTGCCCTACTCACAGGCCTACATGCAGGAAGTGGTGGTCGGAAATCCCGATGCCACGCGGGCGATGATCGACGAATTTAGCATGCGCTTCGACCCGGCCGTTTCATCACGCCGACGCAAGCGGCGTCAGAACGACATCGCAGACGCCAGCGACATCGCCCTCGATCGCGTTGCCAGTGCGGATGAAGATCGCATTTTGCGCAGCTTCCTCGCGGCCATGCGGGCGACGCTGCGCACGAACTACTACCAGCTTGACGATGACGGTAATCACAAGCCCTACGTGTCGTTCAAATTTAATCCCGAGCGCATTCTGGATTTGCCCAAGCCGCTGCCGGCCTACGAGGTGTTTGTCTATTCGCCGAAAATGGAAGGCGTCCATTTACGCGGCGGCGCGGTGGCCCGCGGTGGCTTGCGCTGGTCTGATCGGCGCGAAGATTTTCGCACCGAGGTGCTGGGTCTGATGAAGGCGCAGAAAGTGAAAAACACCCTCATCGTTCCCACGGGCGCCAAAGGTGGCTTCGTGTGCAAACAGCTGCCTGACGGCGATCGCGAAGCGGTCGGCGCTGAGGTTGTGCGCTGTTACCAACAGTTCATCAGTGGGCTTCTGGACATCACCGACAATCTTATCGAAGGCGAGGTCGCCCCGCCGGAACAGGTGGTACGTCACGATGGCGACGATACGTATTTGGTGGTGGCCGCCGACAAAGGCACCGCCACGTTCTCGGACACCGCCAACGCATTGTCGCAGGACTATCAGTTTTGGCTGGACGATGCGTTCGCATCAGGCGGCTCGGTAGGCTACGACCACAAGGGCATGGGCATCACCGCCAAGGGCGGCTGGGAGGCAGTCAAGCGACACTTCCGAGAAATTGGCATCGACTGTCAGTCAGAGTCGTTCTCCGTGGCAGGTATTGGCGATATGTCCGGCGACGTGTTTGGCAACGGTCTGCTGCGCTCGAAAACCACGCGCCTGATCGCGGCCTTCAATCACATGCACATTTTCCTTGATCCTAATCCGGATGAGCTGGCTACCTTTAATGAACGTCAGCGATTGTTTGATCTGGGTCGATCGTCCTGGGCCGATTACGACACCACGCTCATTTCCAAAGGCGGCGGAATCTACTCACGTCAGGACAAGAGCATTCCGATCAGCGAACCGGTACGCGAGGCGCTCGGTCTTGAGTCACGGATAAAATCGCTCTCACCGACCAATCTGATTCAGGCGATTTTGAAAGCGCCGGTGGATCTATTGTGGAATGGCGGCATTGGCACGTACGTCAAAAGCTCGACAGAAACCAGCGACGACGCCGGCGACCGCGCCAACGATGCGGTACGCATTAATGGCGGCGAACTACGCTGCAAGATCGTGGGCGAAGGCGGCAACCTCGGGCTCACGCAGCGCGGCCGCGTTGAGTTTGCGCTCAACGATGGACGTATCAACACCGACTTTATCGACAACGCCGGTGGTGTGAACTGCTCCGACCGCGAGGTCAACATCAAGATTCTGCTGGGGCTTGCGACGCGCACTGGTGAGCTAACCATGGCACGGCGTAATCGCCGGCTCGCGCAGATGACCGACGAAGTGGAACAGCTGGTATTGCGTGACAACTATCTGCAGACCCTGGCACTGAGCATCGCGCAAACCGACGCTGCGGAACGGGCCAACGAACACGCCCACCTGATTCGTGAGCTTGAGAAGAGTGGCGATCTGGATCGTGAAATCGAATTTTTACCGAGCGACGAGGACATTAAGGAACGTCATGCGCGTGGTCGCGGGCTTACGCGCCCCGAACTCGCCGTGCTGTTGTCCTACAGCAAGATCGTACTGTTCGACCAGCTCGCCGCCTCGGACGTGGCCACCGATGCACATCTGGTCAGCGAACTGGCGAATTATTTTCCAGCGCCGCTGCGAAAAACGTTCCGCGAACACATGGACAATCACCCGCTGGCCGGAGAGATTGTTGCCACACAAATTACGAACAGCCTGATCAATCGCATGGGGCCCACCTTCGTGCGTCGGGCTCAGGAAGAAACCGGCGCCGCTGCGGCCGACATCGCACGTGCGTTCACGGTGGCACGCGAAGCTTTCGACATGCGCGGCATTTGGAAGGGCATTGAGCGCCTGGACAATCTGGTACCAGCCGCCGCGCAGTACAGCATGCTCGCGCAAACCACGCGCCTGATGCGACGCGCGACGGTCTGGGTGTTGGTGCGGGCGCAAAGCAAGTTTGATATCGCCAACACCGTTGCCCGCTTTGAGCCTGGCATTGAGAACATCGCCGGCAAGCTGCCACAACTCCTCGGCGAAAAAGAAAGCAGTCGCTTCGAAGAATCCGTCCAGCTGTATGTGGAAATGGGCGTACCCAAACGACTGGCCCGACGCCTTGCCGGTTTGCGCAGCTTGTACGCCGCTCTGGACATTGTGGATGTTGCCGCCGAACTTGATCGCGACGTGCTGCAAGCCGCCGCGGTGTACTACTCGCTTGGTGACGAACTCCAACTTGGCTGGATTCGCGATCAGGCAGAACGACTCAAAGTCACCGGGCGCTGGCACGCTCTGGCACGCGGCTCGCTACGCGACAGCGTTGACGATATACAGCGCAACGTATCGCGTGTGGTACTCCGCGACGCACGCGACAAAAACCCGGAGCGCATCGTGCAGCGCTGGTTATCTGACAACGCGGTCGGCGTCGCGCGCGCACGTCGCGTACTGGACGACATTCAGGACATTGGCAGCACTGACTTTGCCACGCTTTCGGTAGCAACATCCGAGGCGCGCAAACTTGCGACGCTTGGGGGCGAGTAGCGCCCCCAAAACATGCAAAAAAATGGGCCGCAATGCGGCCCAAAACTCTTCAAGGAGGGAGGGGACGACTTGAAATCCCCTGTGCCAGAGTCGACGCTGCCCCGTTACGGACAGCGACGCCTACTAACTCTTTTCAATACTCTCGACCACCAGTGATTCAACCGCGCCACCCGTACGCGTCGTCAGCGATAGTACTCGCAGCTCACCGTCTTCGCCGGTCAGCCGGGTGAGCGTCTGTTCAAGACCGCCCCCGAGAGTCAAAACCAGACGACCGTCGCCGGCGACGCGCCACGACAGATTGCCGCTGACAGTACCATTCGCGTCAGCGAAGTAGCCGCTGCCGTCAGTGCTCAGTACAAAATCACTGCCATCTTGGACGTTATAGGCGCCTGCGGCTGAAGCCGCGTCAAAGCGCCCGTCAAATTCGTAAAACTTGAAACTCGCAACATCGTAGAACTTCTCTTCTTCGTCGTTGCTCACCAAAGATTTGCTATTAATCTGCAGGCGACCGGCCGTCGCAGACAGGAGCCGCAGAACGTCAGTCTTGTTGGCGTCAGCGGCGTAGACCAACGACAGGTCACCGTCGGCGTTAACGCCCCACTGACTCACGCGGCTAATCGGGCTGTCATCAAACGTGTTGACCAACCCGCTACCGTCAACAAACAGTGCGAAGGTTTTTAGTGATGTTGTGCTCAGGTAGACACCGGGCACATCATCGGAATAGAAATCCATCGTCGCGAAACCGTCGCTCAGCAGCTTGTCAATCGACGCGACCATGGTGCCCGGCGACACTTCGTTGAGATCGGCAATAAACGTGCTGCTGCCATCTGCCAGCCCATCGGCCAGCGCCAGCGTATCGCTAACATCGCTGGGCAGCGTGGTGCCGTCGATCGCCTCGACCACAGCTTTAATCGCGGCCCCGACGTTCAGGAGTTGTTCCGGATCAACGCCCAAAGACGCCTGTCTGAATTCCGCATAGGAGTCGATGATGCCGTCGTCCGTCGAATTGCGGGCGAGTGCGAACTTGGCCGTTGTGATATTGGTGATACGACCGCCGTTGACGGCACCATCATGCGCCTGCGCAAGCAGATCACCGACGGTGGTCACGTCGCCCAGAAAATGGATGTTGGTTGCACCGCGCAGCGCTTCACCGTAAACAATGTCATCGAGGCTGTCGTATTCGATCTCGACCTCAAACGTACCGTTCACATCGCTGATGCGAGTGGCTTCAAACTGGCGCTCACCGACATTAAACATGACGGACGCACTGTCGATCGGGTCGTCAGTGACGGCGCCGCGAATCGTGAGCTTGGAACTGGTTGGAGTCGGATCAGCCTGCGTGGCGACCGGATCAGGGGCGACGCTTGAGGCGGTATCAGAACCGCTGCCGCATCCTGTGAGACCGGCGATGGCAGTGGCCAAAAGCAGGCTTTTCGAAATATTCATGACTATCCCTCTAACATTTTTCGATTGTTCCAATTCGGAACGGTTAAAAATGTCGAGAGGATCTGGACAACGTCAGTGCGATGCTTTCATCACGTGACGTCAGGCAATGTCAGAAGTTTGACAGCTTTGCGGGTATGCCCACCGCACAAAAAAATGTCGAATTTTCGCTGTTTTCCATAACTGACCCTGGCAGCTCCGCTGTCCTTTAATTAAAAGGACCGGTGGCTTTGCGTCCTCACCTTACGACGAGTTTGCTCTTTTCAGAGACACGGCACGACTTGTGGTCGCGCTATCCGTGAGAAGCATTTGATCACACAACATTGCCCCACTTCGATGTCGCAATTCACAAATTCGCAAGAAGCTGGTCTACACTTGCGTTGCATCCAGTTATGGTAAGAATATTATGACCACACTGTTCGAGAAAATTATCGCGGGCGAACTGCCGGGCGACTTTGTACACAGCGACGATGACGTCGTCGCGATTCGCGACATCAATCCAGTCGCCCCCGTGCATATCCTCGTGATCCCACGCAAACCTATTCCCACTGTGAACGATCTGACCGCTGACGATGAGCCGCTAGTGGGCCACATGTTTACGGTGGCGCGAAAGCTGGCACATAAGGAGGGCATCGATGCCTCGGGCTACCGTCTGATCTTCAATTGCAACAGTGACGGCGGCCAAGAGGTTTATCACATTCACCTGCATTTAATTGGCGGTGCGCCACTTGGCGGCATGGGATCCGCTCGACGCTCATGAGCGATTGGACATTTCAAGGGCATCCAGCGGTGGTTGCGCATCGGGGCTTTGCCGGACGTTATCCGGAGAACACCGTGTTGGCGCTCGCCGCGGCGGTCGCCTACGGTGCGCGCTTCCTCGAATTTGATATTCAACTGACGCGCGACGGCGTCCCCGTGGTCTGTCATGACGAAACACTGGAACGTTGCGGGAACGATTCACGGAGTGTGCTCGATGTCGACTGGGCCCAATTGCGCGGCACACCCGTGGGCGAAGCCGCGAGATTCGGCAATAAATTTGCAGGTGTCACGATCTCTTCGTTGGCGGAGGTCGCGGAGCACCTCAATCTGTGGCCCAGCACAACCAGCTTTGTTGAGATCAAAGAGCACAGCACTGCGCAGTTTGGCGTGCGCGAGACCGTGGCCGCCGTGCTAGAAGCCCTAACTGAACTAAAGCGGCCTTACGTTATTTTGTCATTTGTCGATGAGGTCATTCCCGAGGCGCGGCGCCAGGGAGCCGAGCTCACCGGCTGGGTCATACGCGATTGGAACGACGCATCGCGGGCCACACTTGGCGCGTTAAACCCGGACTATGTGTATTGCAATCAAGACAAGATACGCCGCGACGAGGCGCTTTGGCCGGGCAGCTGGGAGTGGGTTTTGTATGAGGTGACGCAACAAAAGGATGCCGACCACTGGCGCCGAGCGGGCGCGGCGATGATCGAATCGATGCAGCAGACCAACTTTATTGAAAAAAATCGGGAGAGTAAGGCGTGAATGTCGTACGCAAATTGTTTTTTGGGCTAATTGTCCTGATCTTGTTGATGGGTGTGGTTGGCGTATTTTTGCCATCGACCGCGCAGGTGGAACGCAGCACAACTATCGCAGCGCCCGTGGATGTGGTTTACGCGGTGGTGTCCGATTTCGATCATTTCAATCGGTGGTCCCCGTGGTACACGCTGGACCCGGATGCCGAGCACATCATTACCGGGACCGCGGGCACCGTTGGCAGTCGTTACGAATGGCGCAGTGAGAAACCGGAGATTGGCAGCGGCAGCCAAACGATTACGGCCCTCGAACGGCCGCATTCGGTGGTAATGCGTCTGGACTTTGACGGCGAGACGCCAGCGGAGAGTTTTTTCAAACTCAAAGCAAGCGGCACATCCACTGAAGTTATTTGGGGGTTTGAGACAGATCTTGGCAGCAATCCTTACATGCATTACATGTCGCTGCTGATGGACGTGTTCCTTGGGCCTGCCTATGAAGACGGCATCTCGCGACTCAAAACCTACGTGGAAACGGAAGTCTCATCGTGACGCTGGTAATGCATCGTCCTTTGATCGGGGCGGCGCAAGTCGCGCCAACATAGCCAGGATCTCTGAGCCGCTGGAGGGCTTGAGCAGGTAGTCATCGGCACCGGCCGCGAGACAAGCATCGCGGTGGTCAACCGTGCCGCTCAGCATGCACACCGGTAGCGACGCTGTACGTGGTAATGAGCGCAATCGACGTAGTACATCCAATCCAGATTCGACGCCCAGATTAACATCAAGAATCAGCACGTCGGCCGGCGCCGTCTCAAGATACACCTCCATATCCTGAGGTGAGTCGAAACACGCGGCGCGGTAGCCAAACTGCGTGAGCATGGCGGCCACCACTTTAAGAATAGCCGGTTCGTCATCACACACGATACACCGCAGCACATCATCGCCCCGAGCCACTTGGTGTTGGGCCGGTACGCTTAACGCGTCGGATCCGGCCAAGGTGTTGCCAGTGGCATCTAAACGCGACCGCAGCTCGCTGATCGACACGATGGGCGGCGACTCGCTCAGTAGAATTAATGGCGTGGCATTTTGGGCCACATCGATATTCCACGCGTTCAGCCAAGCCATTACCCACTCAAGTTCCTGCGCGCAGCCACCGCGCAGCTCGACGCTACCCGGCCACCCCGGCGCAGGCGGATGCGCACTGACAAGTGGCGCAGCGTCGCCGCCCCCAACGGGAAGCGTGAATTCAAATGCGGCGCCCTTGCCAAGCGCAGAGCGCACAGTCAGTTGACCTCCCATTGCCTCGACGTAACCGGCCGAAATGGTCAAGCCAAGGCCCGTGCCTTTGCGTTCGTGATCGCCTGTGTGCGAACCGAGTTGGCGAAACGGCTGAAAAATCTCACGATGCGCCTGCGGATCGATGCCGCCGCCGTCATCGCCCACAGTAAAATGAAGTCCGTCGCTCACCCTCGATACGTCAAGCCAAATGCGCGTGCCGCCAGAATGACGCAACGCGTTGCTCACGAGATTGACCAACACCTGGCGCAAACGCGCGGCGTCACCCACGCATTCCACCGGCACATCCGGCAAAGGCGCAATAAGAAATGACATGGCGTGCTCGGTGGCCATCGGCGCAACAATCGCGCGCACGCCATCGAGCATTTCTTGCGTCGAAAACGCTTCATCTTGTAATGCTGCGCGGCCGGCATCGCTATGCGCCAGATCGAGCACATCATTGAGCAGCACCACCAGCGACTTGGCGCTGCTGCGAATATTGCCCAGCCACGTCACGTGCTCCGAGTCCTCAATCGTGCGCTCCAACACATCGACAGACAGCACAATGCTGGTCAGTGGCGTTCGCAGCTCGTGGCTAACAGAGCCCAGAAAACGCGTGATCGCTGCACGTGATTCACTGGTCTCAAGCTCGGCAATTTCTCGTTCGCGCGCCTCCTGGCGTGCGGCCAGAAGCGCATCTTTCAACGCGCGTTCGCGACGATTGCGTTGGGTGATCATCCCAAAGGCCGCAATGCCAATGATCATGGCAACGCCCAGTAGATTCGGCAGCGTTAACGGATGCGCCATGATTGGATGCGTGGCATACAACGTCCAGCAGTAGGCGATACAGCCCAGCGACACCGGCGTCCAAATTAAGACGTGCAGTCGATTACCAAGCAGCGCAACGAGCGCGGGTATCGCCAGAAACCAGATGAGGCCAATGTTTGGCTCATCAACCGTATTGCGCAACAGCACCACCTGGTAGGTCACCAGCATCGCGACCGTCACGTGCAGCGTTACGTCACGACGCAGACCGCCGCGAAATACGACAAGCCCGCTGACCACGGGCGCAAAAATCATCAACCCGATTACGGTGCTCCAGGAGTCCGCAAGAATCGCAACGATCAGAAAGACCGCCGGGGCGAAGCACAAGATAACCTTGAACGTATTCCAGTCGACTTCAGGCGCATCCTGCGCCCGTTGTTCATGTTGGCTTTTCAAGCGTCTGCCTAGTTGGCAGCCTCGACCACAAGCAGCGTACCTTCCACCTCGCGCACAACCACCACCGTACCGGCCGGCAGATCGGGGCCGCGCACTTTCCAGATTGAATCGTCCACGTTAACTTTGCCGCGCTCGTCACTAATCGGATCGGCGAGGGTGAAACGTCGCCCCACCAGCGAGCGGCCACGCTGATTCAAATTAGGGTACGCCTCCACATCAGGATTGCGGCGCTTGTACGCACGCCAACCAAAGATACTGCCGACGCTGAGCACACAAAAAAGAAGCCACTGCATCTCCCAAGGTACCGGCACCAGAGCCAGCAAAGCGCCGACGACCGCAGCCGCCACGCCAAGCCAGAGAAAAAAGGCACCCGGCGCAAACACCTCAAAGATGAACAGCACTACGCCCGCTATAATCCAATGTACCGGCGTCATCGTTTGAAACCACTCCATCGATCAGGCCCCGCTGTCGTTGTCGTTAAACTTGGCCTGTTTGGCGAGCTCGCCAATCCCGGCAATACTGCCCATAAGGTTGGTGGCCTCCAGCGGCAGGAACACGACTTTCTGATTAGGGCTGGAGCCAATCGCCTGCAGAGCCTCGGTGTATTTCGTAGCAACGAAATAGTTAACCGCCTGCACGTCTCCTTCGCTGATCGCTTTGGACACAAGCATGGTCGCTTTGGCCTCAGCCTCCGCAAGTCGCTCGCGGGCCTCAGCGTCACGAAACGCAGATTCTCTACGACCCTCAGCCTCAAGAATCGCCGCCTGCTTCTCACCGTTGGCACGCAGCACTTCGGCCTGTTTCAGGCCTTCGGCTTCCAATACGTTGGCGCGTTTGTCACGCTCGGCTTTCATCTGCCGTGCCATAGCCTCGACAATATCGCGTGGCGGCGAGATGTCTTTAATTTCGATGCGTGTCACTTTCACGCCCCAAGGCGTGGTGGCTTCATCGACCACCACGAGAAGCTTGGCGTTAATCGCATCGCGCTTGCTCAGCGACTCATCGAGATCCAGCGAACCGAGCACAGTACGAATGTTCGTCATCGTTAGATTCAAAATCGCGAGGGTCAGGTTGTTCACCTCATACGAGGCCTTAACCGCATCCATAACTTGAAAAAATACGACGCCGTTAACCTGCACCACGGCGTTGTCGCGCGTGATCACATCCTGCGAAGGTACATCGAGCACCTGTTCCTTCATGTTGACTTTAAAACCAACCTGATCGACGAACGGAATAATGATCCCGAGTCCCGGCCGCAATGTCGTACGGTATTTACCAAAGCGCTGCACCAGCCACTCGTGACCCTGTGGCACTACTTTGGCGCCCGAGAACACTACGACGAGTGTCAGTACAACCAAAAATGCGATGAGTTCTGTACCGCCCATGAACGTCTCCCGGCCTGGTCGGCCTTGATCAAACTTTAAGAAAAAATTGTGTGGAAAAGGTATCCGTCAGGACGCCGCTAAAACATACCGGTTGGTGTGGGCACGTCTTTATCGTCGCCATCATAGCGACTGTTAATGTAGGGCCCGGTTACCATCTGCTGATAACTCTGACCGGGACCCACCATCGGATACACGCACGCATCCGGATCGATCATGACTTCTAAAAACGCTGGGCCGTCAAAACTGATAAACGCGTCAGTTACGGCATTGATGTCTGCCTTGCTATCGAGTCGCTGGGCAAATTCAAAACCGTCGGCCTGCGCCGCCAATATAAAATTCTTTTTGCACAGCGAACGATCACTGGCGGCCAGACGTCCACGGAAAAACAGCTTCTGCCACTGTTTGACCATGCCGTCACCAAAATTGTTCAACACCACAATCTTGATCGGCAAGTTGTACGTCGTCACCGTTTCGAGCTCGCCAAGATTCATGCGCATGCTCGAGTCGCCATCGATATCAATCACGAGCTTATCGGGATGCGCAAACTGCGCACCGATCGCAGCCGGCAGACCAAAACCCATCGTGCCCATGCTGCCCGAGGTGAGCCAGTGACGCGGATGTTTGTAATCGAAATACTGCGCCGCCCACATTTGATGCTGCCCCACGCCGGTGGACACAATTGCCTCACCCTGCGTCAGTTCATTGAGCCGTTCGATCACATGGTAGGGCTGGATCAGCTGGCTCTCGCGGTCGTAATCCAGCGGAAAGTCCTGCTGCAATTTTACGACGTGCTGATGCCATTCACGAATGTGCGGTTTGAAATTACGCTGCTCACCAAAATCGGTGATGTCGTTAAGTGCGTCGCCAAGCGCACCCACGTGATGCCAGTGGGCGGATTTCACTTTCCCAATTTCACTGGCGTCGATATCAAAATGGGCGATCGCTTTGGCGCGGGGGGCAAACTTATCCGGCACGCCGGCTACGCGGTCATCAAAACGAGCGGCAACGCAAATTAGGAAATCGCAGTCATCGACGGCGTAGTTTGCATAGGCCATGCCGTGCATACCCAGCATGTGCAGCGACAGAGGCTGCGTGGTGTCCACCGCACCGATCCCCATAAGCGTGGTCACGACAGGAATTTCGAATGCCGCAGCAAATCGCCGCAGTGCCTTCGCCGCCTCACCGTTGATGACGCCGCCGCCGGCATAAATAAGCGGCCGCTTCGACTGACCAAACAACTTATAGAACTCACGAGCGTCATCGTCGGTAAGCTTGTTGGTATTCAGACGCGCCATGCGTTGACGGTAACCCGGCACCGGCAGACGAGCAGAGCCGTCAAAGCTACCCTGCCAATTCTGTACGTCTTTGGGAATATCAATGACCACCGGTCCGGGACGACCCGTGCGCGCAATTTCGAACGCCGTGCGCATGGTGGCTTCAAGACGGGTTGGGTCGGTGACCAGAAAGACGTGCTTGCAAGCCGCGCCCATAATGCTCGATACCGGCGCTTCCTGAAACGCGTCCGTACCAATCGCGGCCGTCGGCACCTGGCCACAAATCACCACAATCGGCACCGAATCCGCCATGCAGTCACGAATAGGCGTTACGGTATTGGTGGCGCCAGGGCCGGAGGTTACGATGGCCACCCCTACTTTGCCCGTAGAGCGTGCGTAGCCGGCAGCCATAAACGCCGCGCCTTGTTCGTTTGCCGGCACCACCAGCGGCATGGGCGAACCGCCAACACTGGCATCGTCACCGCCATTTTCACGATTAAAACGAAAGACAGCATCGAACGTGGGCAGGATAGCGCCGCCACTGTAACCAAACAGCATGTCGACGCCTTCGTCGGCCAATATCTGTACGATCATCTCGGCACCGGACATCGCGGCACCGGCAAGTGGATGGGCCGAAACTGTACTCGGCTGGTGGTGTTCAAACATGCGCAGTCCCCCGTGTGCCAATGCGATTGTGAGCCGCCGGGTCGGTTGCGCCCGGACAGGCCCTCGATTACTCTGCAATGGCACGATGCAATGCACAAGAGCCTACCAACGAGGCGCAGCAAATACCACAGTTGGCCCAGCGGATTTTCCAATGCGACACATTATTTCAATTGAACTGCAAAACGAGGCTGGCGCACTGACACGCGTCGCCGGGCTTTTTTCGAATCGCGGTTACAACATCGAATCGCTGCACGTCGCCCCCACGGACGATCAGACCATTTCGCGCCTGACGCTGGTCACCAGTGGTTCGCAAGAAGTCATTCAGGAGATTTGCCATCAGCTGCTCAAGCTGGTCGACGTGGTTGGACTCGTGGATATGACCCAAAACGGGCACATCGAACGCGAGTTGCTGTTGCTAAAAATGACGCTCGACGCGGTACCCGATGAGGCGCTTGAGGCTCTGTTGCGCGACAACGGCGTGCGCGTTCTCGATGACCGTCCCGCGTCCTACACGATTGAGCTCACGGCATCGGGCCCGGTCATTGATACGTTCATGAGCGAATTAAAACGCTACGGCCAAATCGTGACGGTCGTACGCAGCGGCATCATGGCATTGAGTCGCGGCGAGCCGCTGGTCGGCTAGCAAACATTATGAGCGCATCATCCAAAACCGTGCTGGATCCTGTGCTGATAAACAAGATTCGATTGTCCAAAGTGTACGACGTGGCCGAACGTTCTGCGCTGCAGGCCGCCCCGACCCTTTCAAAGCGCCTCGGCCACCACGTCTGGCTTAAACGCGAAGATCAGCAGTCGGTGTTTTCATTCAAGTTACGCGGCGCGTACAACCGACTGGCGCACGCACCGCGTGAGGCGCTGATCAACGGCGTCATCTGTGCGTCGGCCGGCAATCATGCTCAGGGCGTGGCGCTGGCGGCTCGCACGCTGGGCTGTCCGGCCACCATTGTGATGCCGGTGACCACGCCGCAAATTAAAATCGACGCCGTGCGCGCGCTGGGTGCGCAGATTGAATTGGCAGGTGATGGATTTGATGAAGCCAGCGAACACGCACAGCGCATCACCGAAGAGCGCGGACTATTGTTCGTCCATCCGTTTGATGATGATTTAGTCATTGCAGGCCAAGGCACGGTCGGGCGGGAAATCATGGAGCAATGTGAGCCCGCGCCCGACGTTGTGTTCATCCCGGTCGGCGGCGGTGGACTCGCGGCGGGCGTCGCGGCGTACATCAAGCACGTGAACCCGGACACACGGGTCTACGGTGTCGAACCCGCCGACTCACCGAGCATGCAAGCCGCACTTGATGCCGGCGCGCCGGTGACGCTGGATCGTGTGGGCAGCTTTGCTGACGGTGTTGCCGTGCGCACGGTTGGCGGACGCACCTATCAGCTGTGCGCACAATACCTCGACGGCATGATCCACGTGAGCACCGATCAAATGTGCGCAGCCATCAAAGATATTTTTAATGAAACGCGCACCATTACCGAGGCCGCCGGCGCCATCGCCGTGGCCGGAATGAAAAAATATCTGGCGACCACCTCTGATGCCCAGCTGCATGCGGTGGCGATTGTCAGTGGCGCAAACATGAATTTTGATCGGCTGACGCATGTCTCGGAACGCGCCGACATAGGCGAGCAACGAGAAGCGCTCCTGGCCGTTCAGATCGACGAGCAGCGCGGCAGCTTTCTGCGTTTTTGCCGTGCACTAGGCGACCGCGCCGTCACCGAATTTAATTACCGCTATGCAGGCACCCAGCGCGCCCAAATTTTTGTCGGCGTGCGGCTATCGCGCGGCATCAGCGAGAAACAGGAAATTCTCGATGCACTCGCCATTGCCGGCTACCGCAGTCTCGATCTGACCGACAACGATCTGGCCAAAAACCACGTTCGACACACCGTTGGCGGTTTTCGCGCAGACATACCCGACGAACGAATTCTGCGCTTTGAATTTCCGGAGCGCGCGGGCGCGCTGGCCCAATTTCTAAACGCGGTAGGCGAGCAATGGAACATTAGTTTGTTTCACTATCGAAACCACGGTTCCGATTATGGTCGCGTGCTGTGCGGCATCGAGGTACCGCAAGGCGACAACGAAGCCTTTGCTCGCCATCTTGAAAAATTGGGTTATCCGTTTGTGGATGAAAGCGACAACCCAGCGCGCGCACTTTTTTTCGGCTAGCTTTTTTTCGGAGACTAAAACGTCGTGACTATTCGAGCCTCTTACTCTAGCGCACGATCGCTGTGCGCTCTGGCCATCTTTTTTCTGCTCGGCTGCGCGCCCGGCGATGAGTCGGCGCAAACCAGCGCCAACGCATCAAAAGACGCCCCTTCTACACAGCTCACAAGCGCGCAGATTGCCGACGGCTTGGTGGAAAATCTGGCGACGAAATACGATCCGCGCACGCTCTACGTTGTGGGCAACCAATACGCCACCGGCGACGGCGTCGAGAAAGATCAGGACATCGCCGAACGTCTGTGGCGCGTGTCTTGCGAGCGCGGTCATGCCTATGCTTGTTCAATTTATGGCAGCCGTCAGATCGAGCATCAGGACTACGCCGAGGCAGCGCGCACGTTAACCATGGCCGCCGAAGCCGGCGTCGTCGACGCCATTCCCAATCTTATCGAACTGCACGATAGCGACGCTTGGCCCGGCGCGTCGGCAGAAGAAAGCGTCAAGTGGTTTGAGGCACTGCAGCTGCTGCAAAATCAAAACGACCCGACGCAATCCAATCTCTAATCAGCACACTCAGGAACATCAACTATGACCACATCCATTTACGACATGAGCGTTGCCTCATATCTGCAAATTATCAGCGGCGCATTAAATGTCATGGACAAGGGCGCCGAGTATTGCGTCGAGAACGGCATCGATGCGAACGACATCGTAAGCAAACGCATGTGCGACGACATGCTGCCGTTTCATTTTCAGGTTGTGAGTGTTGTGCATCACTCGCTCGGCGCCATACGCGGCATGACTAAAGGCGAATTTGGACCGCCCTCTGGTTACCCCGATACCGATTACGCCGGACTGCGCGCCATGCTGCAATCCGCCTACGACGAGCTCGCGGCTATGGATAAAGACACCGTCAACAAACTGGCCGGTGGCGCCACGGTATTCAAGTTTGGCGACATCGAGATGCCGTTTACGAATGAGAATTTCGTGCTGTCGTTCTCACACCCGAACGTCTATTTCCATGCGACGACGACCTACGACATCTTGCGTGCCATGGGCGTCAACATCGGCAAACGTGATTTCATGGGTCGCACGCGCATGGGCGTTTGACCCACATATCCGCTTAGACGGGGAAAAAATCGATCGGCTTGGTGGTGGTGATCGTGCCCACATCCTGCGATCCGAATTTGAATAGCCGAACTCGCTGCACGAGCTTGGCTTCAAATTCCGGTGCGTTGAGCTCGCTGGAGACGACGCGGCAATTGAGAACCTCACCACTACCGGAAATCGTCAGCTCAAGCACCAGCTTACCCTGGAGCGAAGGATCAGAGCGCAGCGCCCGACGATACAGCGCGTAGATGGATGCTTTGTTGCGATCGAAGATCATTTCAATCTGATCGCGACTGCGTTGGCCAGCACCGCCGGCACCGATGCCCGTATCATTGGAACCATCGGCACGACCACCGCTGCCACCACGTCCTCCGGCACCTGCTACAGGACTGGTCACTTGAGTAACTTCGCGTCCGGCCAGACCGCCGCCGCCGGTGTTGCGACTGAATTCAGCGGTATTAATGCCGCCACTGGCACGGCCGCTGGCACTGGTGACGAGTGATCGTTCGGTGCGTTCGGCTGCATCCACCGCATTGGATAACGAGCGATTGGACAGCGCGCTGTCGATCGACGAGGTGTCACGCAGTTCCGCGAGTTCATCGGCCATCGCCATCAGACCGGCCTTAGCGGCCTTCTCCCGTGCTTCGTTCACGGGCGGCGGTGGCGCAATTTCGGGCTCGGGCACAAACGCCACTTTGGGTTCGGGCTTGGGCGGTTCCGGCTCGGGAATCGGCTCTGGCTCGGGTACTTTCTCAGGTTCTTTTGGCAGCTCTGCCACTTCTTCTGGTTCGGGCTCTGGTTCCGGCTCCACCACAGGCGGCGGTGGCGGTGGCGGCGCTTTGCGCTCAATGAGCAACTTGGCGAGCCGCGGCGGCACGTCGGCGCCGTTGTTGTGCACGATATCCGAACTCGGCAACAGCGGCACGGCCGCGCTCAAAAACAGCGCGGTGCCTGCAATCACTAAGAACGTTTTCTTCAGTCGCTGCGTCTCTTCACCAACGCGCGACCAGGGCAAATCATACAGACGGTAATTGGCCGGCAGGCTCAGGGCGACTCCGTTACTCACGATGCACCGCCCTCCAAGTCCGCGCCCTTTTGAATCACGGCCAGCGAAATCTGACCGTAATTGGCTTCAGAGCAGGTCGTCATGACCTTCTTGAGTACGCTGTAGGGAATGTCTTTGTCACCCATGATAGTGACTTCACGCGTATCCAGGTCGTCTTCGCCGGCTTTGATAATGAGACGATCGACCTGCGCCTGAAGTGCATCACCAAGCGCCTGCACGGTGCGCGTGTCCTGCGCACCGATTTGCGCAATGGTGGCCACCAGTTGGCCCTGCACCAGTACTTGGTCTTTGGTCACCATCACCACCACGGTTTCGCGCGGCTTCTGCTGTGCAATAGACTCAGGGATATCCACCGCTTTACTGCGCTCGAGCACTTCGCTCTCAGAGCTGTTCACCAGCAAAAAGAACACGAGAATCGTAAAAATATCCATCAGCGACACAAGGTTCAACGAACTCTTCGTGTTCTTCTTGTGATGGCGCTCCATACGACGGGCACGACGGGACATCGACATCAGATCAGTCCTCGTTCAGTGCGCTGGTCAGTGTTTCGACCGGCGCATCGCCTATGGAGATTTCTGGAAACAACTCGCCATAACCGCCCTCACCGGTTTCGACCGGTGCAACACGCACCGTATCCATCACCTGCACCACCGTGTCGTACACGGTGTCAGCTTCCAGCAAGAGTGTGGCGCTGTTTTTGTCGGGATAGCGCACCTTGACCTGACGCAGATACGACTGCAGTCCTTCAAGATCATAGCCATCGTCTGTGTTTGGCAGTGACTTCAGCAAACCGGTGTTGCGATCGGAGACATCAATACGCGCGGTGCGCACGGTCACTTCCAGATTAAAGGTTTCTTCTTCAACGTCAGACGATTCGGTCGACGGCCCGGGCAAATTCAGCTCCAGCACGGCAGTGCGCGAAAACACCGCTGTGATGAGCAGGAACGGGACCAAAATGACCATCAGGTTCATGAACGCAGTGATGTTCAGTTCGGCCTGCTCGGTCTCGCGGCGATGCCGCCGACGTTGTCGCATTAGGCTGCAGCCGGTGCGCGGCGTTCAGCCACCGAGTTGAGAAACTTCACCGACACCATTTCGAGCGAATCGATCAGTTCGGTGGTTTTCGTTTGCAGCAGCGTGTGAATCAGCAGCAACGGAATTGCCACCATCAGACCAAAGGCCGTGGTGTTCATCGCCACTGAAATACTGGCGCTGAGCAGATCAGCCTTTTCAGCCGGGTTGGCCGCCGCCACCGCGGTAAAGGCCTTGATCAAACCAATAATGGTACCCAGCAGACCAAGCAGCGTCGCAATATTGGCGAACGTCGCCAGGTAGTGGGTGCGTTTTTCCAGTCGCGGCAGAACTTCCATGAGGCTTTCTTCCATCGCTTTTTCGATGTCGTCGCGGCGTCGCGCAGAATCGATGCGCGCCAGACCGTAAGACAAAATACTGCCGATGGCCGTTTTCGATTTAGACGTCATGGCTGCAGCTTCCTGATAGCCACCACGCTGAATCACGGGCACGAGTTTTTTCCACAGCATGCGGTTACGCGTGCCGGTCATGCTCAGATAAACCCAGCGTTCTACGGCGATGGTCAGGCCGATGGCAAACACCACCACGATGGGGTACATGAACAGCCCCCCTTCCTGAAAAAATCGCACGATCGTGTTGTAAGTTTCCACAGTTGTCTCCTAAAGCTGGGATCTACTTGTCTTTACCGGCGGCATCGCCAGCGTTATCAGCGTCTTCTTGCAAGGTGTTGTAGTAATCCACCTGGCGTCGAAATACATCGGGGTCAATAGGGCTTAAAACCTCTTCCACCAAACTGGCCAGAGGGCGCCCCGTCAACTCCACCAAATCCGGGTTTTTCCACGGCACGATCACGAGTACTTTGGGCAACTCGCGATTGCCGGTTACAGATGTTGTATCCAACTCTAATCGCGTGGTACTCGCCGTGACGGTGTCGGCACTTTGTTCTGTTTCTGTGTCGGTCGTTACCGTTTCGTCCGCATTGTCCTGCGCCCAGGAGGCAGCAGCCGTGAACATAATATAGGCAAACAGGATTTTCTTCATCGTCGTTCTACCTGCTGATCCTGCGACGCTGTTGAGGGCCCCTGCGCGGTCCGCCGCTGCAGGTCCTTCACCCACGCGCGCACGGTTTTATCGTCTTGCGGTGACATCGACAAATAGGCCTCGTAATGCACCAGCGCCTCGGAGTGCTGGCGCAGGTACAAATCGAGCAATACACCTAGGTTGTAGTGGGCATTGGCATAGCCGGCGTCGGCTGCAATGGCGGCGCGATAGGCCGTCGCAGCACCCGGGAAGTCGCCGGATTGGCGCAGCACAATACCAAGCTCGTTGTTCACCACGGCTGAGCGCGGCGTAATCGAGCGTGCGCGTTGCAGCGCAGCCAGAGCATCGTCAAGACGCTCGGTACGCGCGTAAATAATGCCCAGATTCAAATGATAGGCCGCATCGTCACCGCGACTGCGCTGCAATTTCAAAAGCGTCTGTTCAGCGGCCACGTAGTTGCCCTCGGCCATGAGGGCAAACACCGGCGCCATCTGTTTGTCCACCGTCTCACCGCTTGCCGCAGGACGCGTCGATGGGCCACTCGAGCAGGCCGCAAGCAGTACAAGCGCCAATAGCAGCGCACCGACCTTAAGGATTGAGTGTGGCAAAAGCCTCTCCTTTTTCAAACTTCGCATAGCGTGCCGGCATCAGCTTGGCGAGCTCCGCAAAGCTCTTTTGAACCCAAATATCGTAGATGCCCTGAGCACTGCGTCGCGCGTTGGCCTCGTACACCTCGATCGCCTTTTCCTCAAACGGGAACGCCTGATCTTCAAGCAGGAAATCGTATTCTTCCAGCTCGAGTTCCGTGAGTTCCGGCGGGCGTTGCGACTCCATCAAAGACGTGGCCATCTCGCGATACAACTCGCCAATACGGAACGTGGCAGCCGTGGTCACGGCGCCAACACCGTAATCGGCTGCCTCGCCGTAAGCCGTGAGCAGGCCTTCCATCGATGATTTTTTACTGCGCAAAGATTCTTTCAGCGGTACGACCAGTTTAATCGCCATGTACGCCGGCAGCTCATCATCGGCAAGGGTCATCGACGCAGACGCCGCTGCCGTTCGGGAGCGGTCGGACGGCGTGCCTGCACGTGCGTGGGCGTTGATAATCTGGCGCAATTGATCGTTGCGTGCGAACACATCGTCTTGCGACATGGCCAGCTCGGCCAAACGCTCGCGCGCATCGATGGTCACATCCAGCGACGCGCCCAGCGTGGCAATTCGATATTCGAGCGCCGCACGCTCACCCGCCACATCACCCGCCTTCGCATAGAGTGACGCCGACTGGCTGGAGGCATCAACACGGGTGGACAAATCGTACGCGGGATCACTGGCAATTCGATCCAGTTCGGTCGCCGCATCGGCATCGCGCCCGGCGTTTAGATAGATACCGGCAAGCTCGCGCGTCACGTTGGCGGCCAACGGATGCGCACTATGATTGGAGCGAAACGCCTCGAGCACCGACGCTGCACGGGTCCAGTCTTTCAACTGCACCAGAGCGGCCGCCGCATCGTACTCGGCCGTCGCGACAATCGGACTCGCCGGCGTCACGCTCGCTACGCGCAAAAAATTGTCGACCGCGCCGGTCAGATCTCCGGCATCGCGCTGCACTTCTGCCTGCTTATAGACCGATGCCGCGAGACGCTCGTACAGCGCTTCGTAACGCGACTCCTCCAACGCATCGAGACGCAAAACACGTGCGTACGCACTTTCCGCTTCGGCAAATTGCGCTTGCTCGAAGCTACTGTGTCCGAGCACGGTCAGCGCGGTGGTGCGCTGGGCCACGCTCGGTGGCGGCGTTTCAATTTGCAGCAACGCACGGGCGGCACCTTGCGCCCGCTCGTAATCCTGCAGATCAAACAAACGCTCCGCGGCATTGACCAAAACGCTGTTGGCCTGTTCGTGGGCCGGGAAGCTGGCAGCAAAGCGCAGGGCGCCGTTGATCGATTGACGCTGCCACTGCTCGCGCTCAATCGGCGCCAATGCCGGCTCGTGCGCCGCGTAAGCCAGTAAGCTGGCGTAACCGGCTTCGGCCGCCCGCTCATGATCACCATAATCGTAGGCGGTCGCTTCGTATGCGGCAGTTGCCTGCGCAAATCGATCGTGCGTAAACAACAACTCGGCCAAAAGGAAATGCTGGCTGGGCGCTTGTTCATCTTGCGGGAAGGACGCCAACCACGATTCGTAAAACCGCTGTGCGCGATCCACAGCGCTTGCATCGGTCGCCGACAGCGCGTGATAGTGCGTCGCAAGCTCCGTGAGATGCAGCTTCATGGCCTCCACAATGACGGGCGATTCAGCGCGCGTATGGCTCGCCCAATAGCCCACACTGGAGGTTAGATCGTAACCATCCACGAAGGTCTCTTTGGCTGCCAGCTCCTGCTCTGCAAAGCCTGCGGCCCGATAGGTCTCTATCACTTTGAGCTGCAGATGCGGCGCATGTGTGTCACTTGGGAAACCGCTCACAAACGCGCTAAAGGCTTCAGCTGCATCGCTAAACCGCTCTTGCTCAAGAAAGTGCTCGCCCAAATCCTGATACAGCAAAAACTCGAAACCCGGTGCGTCGGCGCGCGCCAGCAACGCATTTAGCGCCTCAACACCATCAAGGTATGAGTAGCTGATGCTCATTGCCCGCAAAGCATCATTAATGAGAGCCAGCTTGCCCGGTGCTAAACCCTCATGACGTGCTTTGTCATAGGTGCCGTCCGGAGCCATGTCGTGATTGAGCAGCACCAGAAAACCGTCCAGCGCCAAATCGTACTCGCCGAGACGAAACTGCGACCAGGCCTGTTTGTACAGCGTCTGCTCATAGAATGTAGAGGCGCTCGCATCGTCACGCGCCAGAATCTGCAAATAGGACTCCGCCGCGAGGTCGTAGTCGCCGGCGGAGAACTGCGCCTCACCGCGTCGAAAATGCCCTTCGATAACAAAATCCGATTCGGGGTAACGCGTTACCAAGTCAGCCAAACGCTCCGTGGCCGCCTCGATGTCGCCACGCTGCTCGTAGGCGCGAGCGAGCTGGTAATTCACCGCATCGTTGTCGGCATGATCCGGGTAGGTCGCCAGCAGCTCCTGATAAAGCGCAATGGCGCGATCGTAGATGGGGGTGGCTGACGACAGATCGTCACTTTCAAGTTGTACGCGCTCGGCGCGCTCAATCTCAATATCGGCCAGCCGCCGCATCGCACTGGCGCGACGCGGATCATCGACCGGTGCCAACCGCAGAAACTCGGCATAGCTTTCGCGCGCCTTCTCACGGCGCGCCATGTCTTCCTGCGCCATGGCGCACGGTGCTGTGACGAGCAACGCCAGCAGCGCGACGCCTGTAATCACCGCGCGCATTATTCTTCCACCTCGACGTAACTCAGCCGATCGTAGGTGCTCGCCAACGCAAACTGAGCCTCGGTCAAATACGCGCGCAATCGATTAGCGTGTTGATCAAAGCGGTCCAGTGCGATGCCTTTCAAATAGTTTTCGTGCGCAAGCATCGAGCCTTCCACACGCGCCTGCAGCGCGGCAACCCGTGGCCGCGCTCGCTCAACGCGGGCTTCAAACTCATCGAAATCTTTGGGCGCATCGAGCTGCGCAATGCCGACATCCAGACTGCGATCGCGTGCGCGGGTGAGCTGTGCATTGAGAACCTTGAGCGTTTTTTTCGACTCCCAGAGTCGCGCCGCATACTCGTCATTCAGACGCCACAACAGCGTGCCTTTGAGTAACGCCAGCTTGTCGCGCTGAAGTGCGTATTTGGGATCGCCCGCGACCTTGCCAAGCGTGCGCTCAACGCTTGCAACGCGCTCCAGCGAACGTGCCTCCTCAGGCGTCGCCAGAGCCAGCGTGTCGCGCTCGCGCGCCACTCGCGTGAGCTCTTTGGCCATGCGATTGACGCGTTGACTTACCCCGGCCAGACGCGACGTACTGTCGTTGTCGGCCAGACTGCGTTCCTGCGCGGCATAACGCGCCCGACGCGTCTCGAGCATCACGTCGAAGGCCTCAATACCGCGTTCCCAGCGCAACAAGTTTTGTCGCAGCGCCGTCAGATCGCGATAATTTTTTAGCCCTTCCTGAAATTCGTGGTCGGCCATCAGTGCAAATAGATAGCGCCCGCGCTCATCGTTGGGCACCTCGTCCAGCGACCAGAACCAACCGACCTCAGCGCCTGATTCTAGCTGCAGCAGGCCATCGAGAAATTTCTCACCCACCAAGCGTTCGCTCAAAGACTCAAGACGCTGAACTTCGTCGCCAAACACGGCGATGGCATCGCGGTAGCCCTGCAGCGCACGATTCTCATCGCCAAGCTTCGCGTACGCGAAGGGAATACCAAGACGCGACTCCTGCACAGCGGGATCGAGCGGGTCGCCGCCGGTGAGCGTCTCCCATGAGGCCAATGCGCGCTGGTACTCGCCCATTTCCACAGCGGCCCAGCCCTGACCCAGGCTCGCTTTGGTGGCCCACATGCCGCCACCCACTTTATCGAGCAGCTTGAGCGCCTCTTCAGACTCGCCTTCTTTTAGATGAGCGAAACCCAGCGCCAAAAACACTTTATCGCGCAGCGCGCTGCCTTCGTCATATTCTTCGGCTTTGCTGCGTCGAAACCAGCGCCAGGGTCGTAACCAAGTGCGCCCCGTTTGTTCAGTGGGCGCGCCAGACGCTGCCTGCGAGAGCAGCTTCGTACCGCGGCGCGTGTCGCCATTGCGAATCATCGCAACGCCCAGGTTATAGCGCACATACGAACGCCAACCGGCCGGTGGACGCCAGCGCGTCAGCTGCTCCGCGGCCAGCTCAAACTGATCGCTCTCAATTAGAATTTGGGCGTTGAGCAGGCGCTTGCGCGCTTCAAATTCTGGCTCAAGCTTGCGGCCAATACGATTGAGCGCCGCCATCGCATTGTCCGGACGCCCACGCTGATACGCAATCTGGGCCGCGTACAGCCAGGCGCGATCGCGCACCTCAGGCTTCACGTTGTCATCAAGCAAGCGCGCGAAAATATCGTTGGCCTGCTGCTGCTGGCCGTAGGAAAGGTAGATGCCGCCGAGCAGGAGATCCGCGTCATCGGTGTGGTGACTCACGCGGTTTTGCGTCTGGGCCGCCAGCAAACGCGCCGCCGACTCAAAGTAGTCTTCCTGATAAAAATGGAACAACGCGTGGCCGTACTCCAGATCCTTTACCGTACGCGCGTTCTTGTCTTTCGCCGACGCGACTGAACATAGCGCCACGCTCGCGCAGATCGCAAGCGCACAGCGCATCACAGACACCAGACCTGACCAGGTTCTGCGCACGTCAGGTTAATCCCATTCCTTCACAAAAAACTCGGGCTGAAGACGTTTTTCACTGTCGCGAATCTGCAGCTCCAGATACTTCGCGCCCAGTTCTTTTTCAAACTTCAAGGTTGTGCCGCGGCGGTAATCGCGCTCGCGCGGTCCCTTGCCCGTCAGAATCGCCACCAGCTCATGCTCACCGGCCTTCAGATTGCCGACGTACAAACGCTGCACACCGCCGCGATGCAGAGCATCCACTTCTTTTTCCGTATACAGATAGTTGCTGACATTTTTGCCGTCGATCTTGAGCTGCATGGCGTCGAGACCGAAAAACTCGCCCACATCAAGCGATACAAACACCGCCACCTGGGTGTTCGCCGGGAACAATAGTTCTTCTTCAAGAATGAACAAATCGCGATTTAGCGCGAGCAGCTCTTTCTTAAGATCCTGCGCCTCGCTGTCGAGGTTCTTCAACTCCGGCGTCTCGGCCTGTGCCGCCGGGATACTCAGCGCCAGGAGTGTGAGTGCGCCCATCAGGGTTTTAAATTTGCTCATGACTTACCTTCAACCTGTTTCCGACAGCAGTTATCCACCGGGGGTCAGCCCGCTTGAATAATGCATCCTGCCGCTTTGATCTATCACCACGGCTTCAAAATCGTTTAGCGTTTCGATTAACGCCAAACCGCGTTCGCGACCTAACACAAAGACGCCCGTCGACAACGCATCGGTCACGGTGGCGTCACCGCCGATAATCGTGACGCTGCGCACCTCGGAGGCCGACTTACCCGTATCGGGCTTAATAATGTGGTGAACTCGTTCACCGTCGCTTTCAAAAAATCGTTCGTAGTCGCCGGAGGTGGAAATCGCCTCGTCCTGCAACGGGATTCGCGTGACCAAACCACGACGGTCGCGCGGGTCGCGAATGCCCACGGTCCAGGGCCGGCCACGGCGATCGCCCAGAATGCGGCTGTCGCCGCCGGCGGTCACGATGGCGCTGGTTACGCCGCGTCGACGCAAAATTTTCACACCCTTTTCCACGGCGTAGCCTTTTGCCACACCGCCCAGATTGATGTTTACGCCCTCGCGATCAAAGCGAATGGTTCGCGTTTTTTGATCCAACTGGACGTTGCCGTAGCCCACGGCCTGCAGCGCCTGCTCGCGCGCCGCGTCATCCGGCTGCACGCCAGCGCGAAAATCGTACAGTCGACCCACGCTGCCGTAGGTGATATCAAACGCGCCGTGGGTCAAATCGGAGAACGACAGCGCGTGGGTGATCAGCTCGTAGAGTTCGTCATCGAGCTGCACAGGCGTCTGGGCCGCTTCACGGTTCACCCGTGAGAGCAAACTGTCATCGCGGTACGTGCTCATGCGCCGATCAATACGCCGCATCTCTTCCATCACCAGCTCAATAAGATCCGCACCAGTACCCGGCGCAGGCTCCCACAGTTCAACGCGAATCGCCGTACCCATAATGGCCGCTTCACCGGCCACCCATTCAGCCCGTGCGCCCGGCGACGCCTGCACAGCAAGCGTCAGCCAAAATGCGAAAGCGACCATTTGAGATACGTGACGAAACATACGACTGCCGTCAGTACCAGAAGGAGAAGAAAACCTGGATCACATCCGCGTCAAACGCGAACAGCGGCTCTTCGCCTGCCGGCCCACCGGCCGGGACGTTGCGGAAATTGTCGTAATCGAAGCGGATAAAATCGTAGGTCACGTTGACCGAACCGCGATCGAGAATACCCCACCCGTCTTTGGCAAATTCGTAGGTCGCACCAAGACGCAGCGTGGTGTTTGAAAAGCGGCTGAGCTCTTTGTCGCGGGCCAGAAAATTCTGCTCATCGATGCGCGAGAAAAGGTCGCGATAGAAACTCGCCTCGGTTTGGCGATAGCCACGCACCTTGGCCTCAAAAATAAAGCGGTCGCGCCACGGCTGGGTATAACCAATCTCCGCCGTGTGAGCCTCAATGTCCCAGGTATCACTAAAATAGCGATACTCCGCGTGCACGGCGGCGCGGTAATCAAGGAAGTAGCGACCGCGTACGGCAACCGCCGCGCTGGTTCTGGTGTTTGGGTAACGCTCGGCCTGATAAGAAAATCCGCCCGAACCGTCGAGATAGCGCACCTGACGATACGGGTTATTCAAAAAACCCTCGTCCGTGATGCCCTCAAACGTCATCCCCATGATGAAATTCTTCGTCACAATTTGGGAGACACTGAGACCGTAAATTTGACGATCAACATCTTCGCTGAAGTTGTCGTCGTTGACGCGACCTACCTCATCATCACCACGACCGTAAGACATCGAAACGGTGGTCAGATCGCCAAAAATATCCTGACTGATGCTTACGTACGCCGAGCGGCCGACGAAATCATTCTCGTCACTCTTGCTGGCCCCTGCCGTCACACGTGTTTTACCGTTGACGTACTCAAGACCAAAGCCCGATTCCCGGCGCTCTTCGGTGTACGGGCTTGCCGTTGCCACCACATCAACCGATGCACTGGTCACGCTGTCCACGTAGTACTTACCCGAGACGGCAAACTGTTTGCCCAAACGCTTGCGCACAAGCACGGCAGGACCATCGATGGTCGCACCGTCGCCCTCATAGCGATGATAGAGCACGTCCGCACGATCCGGCGCCAAATCGGCTGCGCCAGCCACCGCCGCACTGACCAGAGCAAGCAGCGCCAGCGCATAGCCTGGCAAGGTTCGTTGAAGCGTTGAGCGCACGTCCGTTATCTCCCTAGTTACAGCCGCAGCCGCCACCCGCGCTGCCAGCCGCACCGCGCGCGCCTTCGCGCGACTCATAAACGTGGTGCATGTAAGAGCTGGAAATGGGATCACGATCAAATGCCATGATGGGATCAGCAAGGTTCGCGCGCTCGTAGGGTTTCACCCACGGCTCCACGCTTGCGCAGCCGCTCAAAAAAACCAACGTGAGCGCCGCGACGCACAGACGCGGGTTCATTCGACGATCACCGCGCGAATCATGTCCTGATACGCATTTTCATCACCAGGCTTGTAGCCACGATGGATGTAGCGAATGTTGCCATCGCGATCGACAATGACCGTGCTTGGCATCGCCACCACGTCGTAGTCTTTACTCACTTGATTGGTCTTATCAAACAAGATTGGGAAATCGACCGGCAGGTCTTTTAGCAGTGCTTTGGCCTTGGCAGAATCCTTTTCCACGTTGACGCCCAGCATCGTAAAACCCATCGGGCTGTAACGCGCGTGGATTTCATCGAGCAGCGGCATTTCCTGCCGACAGGGTCCGCACCACGAGGCCCAGAAGTTGATCATGACCACCTGCCCGCGCAGTTCGCTGAGCTTGATGTTCTCGCCGGACGCGCTCTTGAGCGTGAAGTCCGGTGCTGGGGTACGTTCGGTGGACGCACCGCTGACCGAAGCCAGCGCCATAATGGCAATCGTTGCAAATGCAATGCGCAGGGGTTGACGCATAGTAGTGTTACCTCTCATCAGAAAAAGAAGGACAGGCCAAGATGGTATTCGATGTTATGTGCCGTCTTGTCCGTACCCAGCAAATCAATATCAAACAGGTGGTCGCGCACATCGAGTCGCACCGCGAACGCATCGTTCATTAGCAGCCGAAAACCGGCGCCAACATTAATGGTGAAACGATCGTCGCCGGCAAATTCAGTGCTGCCCACGCCGGCGATCACATACAGGCTGGTGTTAAAGGCCCGATTGCGCCACAAGAACGCTTCACCTGGAAAAATGTTGTAGCCGAGCGACGCGTTGTAATAGGTAAAGTCACGCTCTTCGTCCGTCAGCAGCTGAGCATCACCGCTGAGCAACTCGAAACTGGTCTCTTCGCCTTGCGTAACGCCATAGGCGCCCTCGAGGAAGAAATCCTCCGTCACGTGAAACGCCACGCGGCCACCAAACACGGTGCTGGTGCCAAAGTCCTCAATGCTCATCAGGCCGGCATAGACGCTCACCTCAAAGTTCTCTTTATCGATCCTGGCGCGCTTGATTTCGCGCCGATCAATATCCGGATCGATGACCACGGGTGTCGCCCCGTCGTCATCGGCGTTCGCGTCAGCGTTTTGCTGCGAGAACAGCGAGCAGCCGGGCAGCGTGGTGACAACCAGCGCTATAAGAAGAAGGAGAAACCGGCTTTCCATTCGTCTATTTCCTCATTGTCGTCGCGACTCGTAAACGCGACGTAGCTTTTATATTCGACTCGAAACACGAACTGACGAGTGACGTAGGCCCGCATGCCCACACCAACATGTGCGGTCTGGTCGGTGCGATCTTCGGTGGCCACAAGCGTCGCACTTGGCTGCGTGCGGATGACCCCGGTGCCCAGTGTAAATAAAGGTGAGATTCGTTTTCGCGGATAGAGTTGATGCACCAGGTTGAGATTGGCGAACGCACTATCGGAAAACTGGCCCAGCCCCTGTGACACCGATACCTCGGCGGACAGATTCGGGCTCAACGCAAAAGCACCGTAAACAGAAACAACGTTGGCCCCACCAAAATCGCCGCCGAGCACACCCAGCTCCCAGCGCCGGTTTGAGAAGCTGCCGAAATCCACATCCTCGATCTGGATTTTGGAGCCGTCTTCATTCAACGTGCGGATCATCTGATCACGATGAACCCAGCCTTTTTTGCCACGTCGCGAACGAACCTGAAACCAGTCCGTACGCTGGCGCAGCACCTCCACTGATTCCCCGCGGTCCACCACGTGATAGATGGGGTAACCTCGACCCGGGCCGGTGTGCATTTCGAGATACGGATCATCCACGGTCACCGGCACCGGCGCCGCCAATGCGGTCACCGAAAACCAGCAGTAGATGATGAGGCCCAATGCCCGGAGCATAGTCAGTCCTGCGCAATCGCGAATTGGTTGTTGTAATACTGTGCGCCGATATCGACCCACTCGGTCAGCAGTTTCTTCTCAGCGGCCGAAATATACCCTGCATGGGAGGCACCTGGCTCGAACAGATCGAAAAAGGGCGTCGCCTCAAGGGCAGAGAGCCTGCGAATCGGCGACTGTACACGCACCGTCTCGAAAATAGGCAACATCGTCTCTTCATCGATGCCAACTTCGATCAACCGGTCGATCAACGCGCCGTCGACAACCTCCTGCTCGTTATCGTTGAAAAAGAGCTCACGATAGGATTTGAAATTGTCCGGGCTCTCCACTGAAGCACCGTCAGACAGGTCCAGCTGTGACGCCGGCACCTGAGCCATGGCCGCTTCATCGACGATATTGTGGCACCCGGTGCAGGTGTAATCCGAGAGCACGGTCACACCGTCATCGGCAAGCGTTACACGCGGCAAGCCCCACAGCGGGTGGATGTGTTCTTCGTAATTGATCACCGCGCGACAGCGTGCCGACCACTGTTGCAGACAATCCTGCGTCACCGGAGGCGTCGTTTCCAGATCGGCGTAGCGCGCCGCAAATGGCTCGTCGGCCGGCCGGCCGGCTGCGACCGGGTCCGTCCACACATCTTCGTAGACCAAATCCAAATCCGGGATCAGTGCGCGACAATCGGTCGCACAGCTAATGCGTGCGCGCGCCAGCGCCATCGTTTCACCGAAGTCAGCAAAGAAGGCTGGATTGCTGTTTGGAAACGGTTGGCCGGTGGTTGCTGCACCTGGATTGGCGGACGCAAACACCTCATCACGCCCGTGTGACACACCCGCACTCCTGACGTGACAACCATTACATTCAAGCAATTCACCCGGACGAACCTGCATCCAGTTTTCATGCCGGCCGCTTCGACGCTCACCTTTGGCATTGAGAACTTCAATTTGAAATGCGACGTTTGCCGGCACGCGTGTTACGACCGAACCGTCGGGCGCGACCGGCGCATACCCCACCACTTCGCGCATCCCCAGCGCGCGTAACGGGCCAAACGCACTGCGCGGCACCTCCACCACGTCCTGATCCGCTTCAGACACCACTTTCAATATGCGCACGAAAGCTGCAGGCCGCTCATCAATCGTGGTGCGCGCCGGATCGGACACTGCCGCGATGCCACCCGGTGCGGTATCTTCACCCGCAATGTCATACACGCTGCGGATGTGCAAAATGCCCACGTCGTCGATCAACGCATTCGGGTCAATGTCCACACCCTGCAAGCCGGTGGTCAGCACGGGCGGAAATGGCCGCGGCTGCAGTGCCACCACATCGGTAAACATGATGCCTTCTTCGGGATTCACGACCGGCAGCTGCGTGCCGTCTTCGGGCACGTAAATCCACAACCCGTACAGCGGCGGCGCTTCAATGGCCGCCGGGTCGTCGAGAAACGTGTCCGTGCACGGACGGATGATGTCGTCCACCGACAGGCGGCAATCCGTCCAACTAATGAATAAACGCCCGGTGCCATCGAACAGCGGGAAGGCGTCGGCGTAACGACCACCGCGCGAAAATGATTCATCGGTCGACACGGCGTTGCTGGTGGCAGCTTCCTGGGCCGGGCCGGCCATACCGGCGTTCGCCGTTACAGGCTGGTTGTTCTCAACAAATCCGTTGGTGTCGATGGCAATCAGATCGCCACCGAGCGTCGGCGCTACAAAATCGCGTGCCAGCGACAGTATGCGACCGTCGGGCAGCTCCTGCGGCTGCAGAAACTGGATCCGCGCGCCGTTGGTGCCAGTGTCGTGGCTCAGCGCGCCGTACAACAACTTGAGCGACGTCCCGTCCGGATTGATCGTATAAAAATGCATAGCATTGTTGCCGCCATCGTCATCCCAGCGTTGAAATGCAATACGGCCGTTACTAAGAACGGTAGGGGCAAGATCATGGCTTTGATTATACGAAATCTGCTCTACGTCACTGCCGTCATTGTCCATGACATGGAGCAAGAAGGCCGGCTCATTGCGGGCAGCGGTGAGCGCATCGTACTGCGGCTTTCCCTCGTCCAACAAAATCGCTTTCATGGTGCGTTGACGGGTCGACGAAAACACAATGCGATCGTCCGCCAGATAGACCGGGTTAACGTCGTGTCCAGCTTCTGCGACGATGTTCGAGGTAATCACGCGCCGCAGTACATCCGTTTCCAGGTTGTACTCCCAAATGTTCCATTTGGGCTGGTCTTCATCGTCCACGTTTTCAAGCAGCGGCTCACGCAACGAAAACACGAGGCGCGTTCCGTCATAGGATGCGGCCAGTCCACGTACGTCGCCCATGCCCAGTGTGATGTCACCGGTCACATTGCGTTCCGGTGCGCTGGGCGATGCCCGATCACGCACGAACAAATCGGCACCCGGTGCAAACTTGATCGCATCGCGCGCGTCGTCTTCAATCAGTGCGCCATTGTCGTCCACCGGAAGTGCGCGCTTGACGTAGCCAATGGGAATGTCGAGCACGACCGGATCTGGCGTTTGGCCCGTGGCCACACCAATACGATCACCGTCGGAACCACCGCAGGCAGATAAAAGTAACGCAGCCGTGCTGACAAAAACTGTTGCCAACCCGGCACGCACGCCGCGACGTGCTTCAAGCGCAATCTGAATCATTCGACATGATCTCCCGGGCTGTTTGTGTGCCCGCATAACTGACGACTTTCGACGTGCCGGTTCACTGACGCATGACCCGACAACTTATGTGCAACTAAGCGCCAGTGAATAACTTAACTTAGTTATCATGACGCGACTGCTTTGGCAGTCTGTGAAGCTAATCACAGAACTCATTGATGGTTGAGCCACCATCTAGTCATTCTCTGTGACGTTGTGCTCCCCGGCCCCGTTTCTTGTATTTGGACTGACGTCAACGAGGCATTTTGGGGACAGCTTAACCAAGTGCACGAGCAGAGAATACCGCAGCGAGAGTGAGGCTCAAGATGTCGCACAATCGCGACATCTGTACGACTCGAACGACATGCGCAATACTGCTGCCACAACGAGACAACCCTGAGCACATCTGACATGCCAAGATCCTTCTCCATGCCTCGATCCGCGCCAGTTTCCCGCCGCGCACGCGCACATTTGCCGCTGATTCTCAGCGCGACCGTGCTGCTGAGCGCGACCGTGGCTCACGCCGGACCACGCGAGCAAGCCAAGACCCTTTTCGATCGTTTGACCGGCACGCCACCAAATGCCGCACAACTCGATTCGATGGCGCAGCAAATCACCGACGGCGATCCCACGGCCGCCGCACTGGACGCGACACTGAACGCCTCGTTTTATGACGTGACGTTGAAAAACTTCATCGCGCCGGCGACCAACCGTGATCAAAGTGTGTTTGTGCCATTGAATGATTACACCGCAACCTTTATTGGGATGGTGCGCGACGACGTGCCGATGAACACACTGCTGTCCGCGGATCTCGTTTACGTTGGCAACGCGGCGCAAAATCTACCGAACTACTCCGCGGCCAACAACGATCACTATGTGGCCCTGGAAGAGCGCGGCTTGAGTTTGCGCGACGTGCTGGAAAGTCGCACGCAGTCGTCACTCACGAATCTGCCCGCCAGTGCGACGGCCGGCATCATGACGACCCGCGGTGGCGCAGAAGCGTTTTTCATCGACGGTACGAACCGCGCCATGTTTCGCTTCACGCTACTCAATCATTTGTGCGACGACCTCGAACAGGTCGCCGATACCACCAAGGCGCCCGATCGTATTCGTCAGGACGTATCGCGCAGCCCGGGCGGCGACAGTCGTCTATTTTTGAACAACTGCATTGGCTGTCACTCGGGCATGGACCCGCTGGCCCAAGCGTTCGCCTATTACGACTTTGATGAAACGATCGGCCAGTTGGTCTACACCGACGGTCAGGTTCAGCCCAAATACGGCATCAACGAAAATACGTTTGAGTTTGGCTTCGTTACACCAGACGACCGGTGGGACAACTACTGGCGCACGGGACGCAATGAACGCATCGGTTGGGACCCCGCGCGACCGGGCTTTGGCAACGGTGCCAAAAGCCTCGGCGAAGAACTCGCCAATACCGAAGAATTTGCTTCCTGTCAGGTAACGAAAGTATTTCGTAACGTATGCCTGCGCGATCCCGTCGACAGCGTAGATCGCACCTGGGTCAACAACCGTGCTGACGATTTCGCTAACAACGGCTATTCACTGCGCCACGTGTTCGCAGACGCCGCCGTTTACTGCATGGGAGAATGAGGATGTTGACACTAACTAAACACACTCTGCTCTCTCGTCTGATCGCAATGGGTTCCGCTGCTCTGGTTTTGTCCGCCTGTAGTGGTGACGGCAACGGTGCAGAAGTCGTCACGCTCCCGGTCACCAATCCACCACCGGTCGCCGATTACAACGGCCCGGCGCCGAGCACAGCAGACGTGCAGTCATTCAAACTCAACGTGTGGGACAACGTCAGCGCGCAAAACCGCTGTGGTGCCTGTCACGGCACGGGCGGACAGACGCCGACTTTTGCCCGCAACGACGACATCAATCTGGCCTACGCGGATACCAATCCGCTGGTTAATCTGACGGATCCCGGCGGCTCTTTGATCGTGACCAAAGTGGGCGGCGGGCATAACTGCTGGGAAAGCAGTGACGCCGTCTGCGAAGACATTCTCACGACTTGGGTCTCCGGCTGGGCCGGCGACGCGGTTGCCGGTGGCGGCAACCAAATCGAACTTGAGGCCCCGCCGATTAAAGACGTGGGCCAAAGCAAGGGCTTTCCAGAAGACAGCGGCCTGTTCGCCAGCACGATTCACCCTTTGACCACCACCTACTGCTCGCAGTGCCATGCCTCGGATGCCGCCTTCCCTGTGCAACCCTATTTTGCGGACAGCGATGTGGATCTGGCGTACGACGCGGCCAAATCAAAGTTGAACCTCGACATTACAGAGGACTCGCGGATGGTGGTTCGCCTGCGTGACCAGTTTCATAACTGCTGGTCGGATTGCTCCAGCGACTCGGCTGAGATGCTGGCCGCCATCAACGCGATGGCCGATCAAATCCCGCTCACCGAAGTCGACCCATCTCTGTTGACCAGTAAGGCACTCGGTCTGTTTGACGGTACGATTGCGAGCGGCGGCAACCGCTACGACAACAATGTGGTTGCACTGTATGAATTTAAAACCGGCACTGGCCTCACGGCCTTCGATACCAGCGGTATTGAGCCTGCGCTGAATCTGAATTTCTCAGGCGATGTGAGCTGGTTCGGCGGCTACGGTATCGACATTCGCGGCGGCAAGGCTCAGGGCTCCACCGCAGCCAGTGCCAAACTGCACGAACAACTCACGGCAACCGGTGAATACACCGTTGAGGCGTGGGTCGTACCGGCCAACGTGACGCAGGAAGATGCACGCATCATCAGCTATTCGGCCGGTGTGGATGCCCGCAACTTTTCTTTGCAGCAGACCCTGTACAACTACGTACAGGCCAACCGCAGCGACGTCACCGACGGCAACGGCATGCCGGCGCTGTCTACGGCCGATGCGGATGAAGATTTGCAGGCCACGCTGCAGCATGTCGCGGTGACCTTCGACCCGGTGCGTGGACGTCGCATCTACGTCAACGGCGAGTTTACCGGCGATGAAGACATGGAAGGTGGCGGCACCCTGAACGATTGGGACGACACCTTCGCGTTCGTGCTTGGCAATGAAGTGTCCGGCAACCGTCCGTGGGAAGGTGTGATTCGCCTCGTTGCCATTCACAACCGTGCTCTGACTGACGAGCAAATTGCCCAGAACCTTGAAGCCGGTGTGGGCCAGAAGTTCTTCCTGCTGTTTAGCCTCGAAGATCTGGTTGACGTACCGCAAAGCTATCTTATGTTCGAGGTCGCCCAGTTCGACACCTACAGCTACCTGTTCCAGAAGCCCACCTTCATCTCACTGGACGGCAGCGCACAGCCAGACAATATTCCCGTCATGGGCATTCGTATCGGCGTCAACGGCGAAGAAGCCGCAGTTGGCCAGGCCTACGTGAACGTCGACACGATGATCTCGAGCGTTGAGTACACGCCAAACGGTCAGCGCCTTTCAAACGTCGGCACGATTGTGCCGCTGGAAAAAGGCCCTGAAAACGACGAGTTTTTCCTGACCTTTGAGATTCTCGGTGCAAACACCAATGTGAAGGTACCGGCCAGCGTGCCGCCGCCGCCCGAGCCGGCCGATCTCGACGCCGCACCCGTTGTGGGCTTGCGCAACTTCGATGATCTGACGGCGACGATGTCAAAAATCACCGGTGTCAGTCGCTATCAAAGCGACGTCCAGCTAACGTTTGAAACCATCAAACAACAGCTGCCAACCGTGGAAACCGTCGACAGCTTCCTGGCCTCGCATCAGGTCGCCATTGCGCAGCTCGCCATCGAGTACTGCAACACATTGATTGAAGACTCGAACGCCCGCACGGCGTACTTCCCCGGGCTCGATTTCAATGCGGCCTCCAGCACGGTGTTTGCGAATCAAAGCGGCTATGACGCCTTAATTGATCCGCTGGTGGATGGCGTGGTCGGTGCCAACGTGGCCTCGCAGCCCGACACCACCTTCGTGCGCACAGAATTGAGCAGCCTGGTTGATCGACTGAACGCTTGCGGCACAAGCTGCGCGGCCGATCGCACACAGGTCATCGCCAAAGCAGTTTGCGCCGGCGCGCTTGGCAGCGCCGCGACGTTGCTGCAGTAACCCCAACCCTTCATACGAGAGCGATCATGGCCCGACGATTCAGACGACCATCCAAGCCCCTGCATGTCGATGCACCACTGCTTCATGCCGATCATGCGCGCCCGGTAACGCGGCGTGACTTTCTGTCGCAGGGCTTTATTTCCGGTGCCGGCCTGCTGGCCGGACCCACCGTCTTCAGCCTCTTTGCCAATCCACGTGCCGCCCGCGCGGCGCTGTCGCCGGATCTGCAAACACTGCGTGGTGAATGCGGACTCGCGGTTCAGGGCGCCGGCAAGATTCCCTTCATTTCGTTTGACCTGTCCGGTGGCGTCAACATCGCCGCCTCCAATGTTCTCGTTGGACAGGATGGCGGTCAGCTCGATTTCCTGAGCACGCAGGGCTACAGCCGTCTGGGTCTGCCCGGCGACATGGTGCCCTCGGTTGTGAACCAGCAAACCGGCGCCAGCGACTTTATTAACACCGACTTTGGTCTGGCGTTTCACAGCGACAGCGCCTTCCTACGCGGTATTCAGGACAAAGTGACGGCCGGCACCATGGCGGCCATCAACGGCGCGGTGATTCCGGCGCGTTCTGAAAACGACACCGGCAACAACCCGCACAACCCGATGTATGGCATCAATCGTGCCGGCGCCGACGGCGAACTGCTCACGCTTATCGGCAGCCGCAGCTCGGATTCCGGCGGTAACTCGCTGGCACCCGAAATGATGATTGACCCCACGGTGCGCCCCACCAAGATTGATCGCCCCAGCGATGTCACCGGTCTGGTCGATACGGGCAAACTGGTGGGACTGCTCGATCAATCGGACGCCGTGGCCGTGATGGAATCCATCCAGCGCATCAGTGACAGCAAACTCGGCGCCGTGAACACCCAAGTCACCAACGACGAAATTCTTAAGGATCTCGTGCGTTGCGGCTATGTAAAAGCCGCCGACCTCAGCGATCGCTTTGGCGATCCGTCCACGCTCGATCCGGTGCTTGACGCCGACATCGTGGGCCCAACGGGCATCTTCACACAGCAAGAATTTGACGACGATCGCGAGTTCCGCAAAACCGCATCCGTCATGAAGCTGGTCATGAACGGCTTTGCTGGCGCAGGCACCATTCAGATGGGCGGTTATGATTATCACGACGGCTCACGTGCCACGGGCGAACGACGCGATTTGCGCGCCGGCCGCTGCATGGGGGCCTGCCTGGAATACGCCGCCCGGGTGGGCGTACCGCTGATGATGTACGTGTTCAGTGACGGCTCGGTGTTTAGCAATGGCAGCCTCGACGATTCTGAAGACGGTCGTGGCAAGGGTGTGTGGACGGGTGACAACTCTTCCGGCGCGTCATCGTTTTTCCTGGTTTACAACCCCGGCGGACGTCCGCAGTTGTTTACCGGCGACGGTCTGGAGGCCGCACTGCATCAACAAATCGGTGCGTTCCGTGCCGACGGCGGGGTTGAAACCAGCTCGACGCCGGCGGCCAACAACGTCAATTTGCTGGTCGAGACGGTCATCTACAACTACATGGCGCTCCACGGTGAACAGGGTAATTTCCCAACGGTGTTCCCCGGTCACGGCTTGGGCCCGGTGTCGCTGCGCGACCGACTGACCGCGTTCAACCCTATTGTGAACGGCATTATCGGATAAGCCTGCGCCAGCGCAGAGCAGAAGACCGGGCCATTGGCCCGGTTTTTTTTTGCCACGCTTGAAATAATCCCGGCGGTCGTCGGGTCCCCTACCACGACATGCCGCTGCACCTTTAGATCAAGGACAACCCCGATGCTCAAACGTCACCAACGCTGGCCCGCCATACTGGCTCTGTTTGCTACCGCCCTGCTCGCAACGCCCGCTATTCACGCGCAGCAGAGCGCAGACTGGACCCTCGCTCGTGCCGACGGCAGCGAATTTTCGCTCAAAGACAATCGCGGGGAGAAAACCACCCTCGTCTTGTTTTGGGCCACGTGGTGCCCGTACTGCAAAGCCCTCATGCCGCATCTTGAATCGCTGGTACTTGAGCACAGCCCGGACGACTTCGAAATCGTGGCCATTACGATCGGCGAGGACGGCGATCCCGCGTCGTTTTTAAAGAAAAAGGGCTACGACTTCACGTTGTTACCGGACGGCGAGAAAGTCGCCGCGATCTACGGGGTTCGGGGAACACCCGGCGTACTGATCTTCAACGAGCGCAGCGAGCTGGTGTTTGACTTGCGTAAACAACCGTCGCAAACGCTGGATACTGAAGGCATGAAACGACGGGATGTCGCCGCCCGCCGTGCGCCATTCTGGGCAGCCCAGATTCGCGGCGCGCTGGACGCCACGTTGATTGAGCGCCCGGCACCGGACGCGTCGTCCGACTAGGCAAAAAAAACGGCTCCAAAAGGAGCCGCAACTTTTCTAGCGCGATGGCTGCGAGCTTTATGCTCGCACCGTCTTACCTTAAGAGCCGGGTTTATCCTGGCCGCGCCATGATTCAAACGCTTCCCAGCGCGGGGCTTCGTTGCTCTGTTCCGGACGAGTCGACGTCCAGAAATTAGAGCGTTCCGCCCATTTGCGTTTTAGATTGGACGAATCCTGAGTAAAGAAAAAATTGACGTTAGCGCTTTTGGCGCGAAGTCCGGGGCGCCCTTTGAGCGGCATCATTGGCTTGTTCATTTCTGGCATTGGTCTCTCCTGCGGGTCAGTGCAAAGCTTGAGCATTAACATAAACGTCAACGTCCGCTTATGCTCGGAACTGCATCACGATCCCACCGAAAAAATCGCCAAAGCCGCGCAATTTTGTTTAATTTCTGTTGACGCCCCAAAAAACGCCCTGAGAAGTCGAGCTGTTCACAGAACTCAACATAACCACCCATCCGTGCGTAACTCGCGAATTCGCCTTAATTATTTTTCTCCATTGCTGCTATGCGACATAAAGTTATCGCCCTAACTTGTCATAAGAAACCCTGAGGAGCAGACATTTTATCTCGCGGTGATATATTTCCGTCATTGGTCTGACAGACCGGCGCATCAAGGGTTCACAAACTGGCGGTTCAAAGTTCACAACACACGTACCCCAGTCATAACGATATACCCTCGAGCGCAGGCAGATCGCTCCGTCCAATCAAGGACGCGGCGGTGGGGCGAGTCAGTTAGACGCAATAATCAGCGTGCGTTATTCCGCTGCCCTTTATAAGGCAGAGGAAAAGTGCACGTGTCTTGCAAGTAAGTTCAAGGGGGAACCACGTGAAATTTCACGCAAATCGATCTCTGCTCATAGCGACTGCAGGGGCCGCTCTTGCACTGGGTGCGTTTAGCGCCAGTGCCAAGGAAAGCCTCAGCATCGAAAGCTCAGCATTGCAAAATCAGGCTGCTGCCGAATACGGCACTCAGTTTCGCAGTGCAAGCATCAAATCACTCTTTGGTGGCAACACCACTTTCCGCGGCGGCGGTGTCTGCGGCGACAGCAGCCCTGACGCTGGCGAAGAATGCGATGACGGCAACACGGCGAACGGCGATGGCTGTTCGGCAACGTGTCTCGTTGAAGCAGGCTTTGACTGCTCACCTTCCGTAGCTGGTTCGGATGACGAAAACCTCGTCACCGACGGCAGTCTGGAAGATGCCAACGTCAACGGCGACTGGACGACCATCGACCACAGCCTGTTTGGCACTCTGATCTGCGACGACGGCTGCTTCGGCGGTGCGCTCGCTTCAGACCTCGACGGCAACATCATCAGCGGTTTCTTCTTCCTCGTGGCGGGCGGCAGCTTTGACAATGCCAGCACGGGCGTTGTTGAACACGCTGCGATTACCATTCCAGCGAACGGCACAACGCTGTCGTTCAACTGGGGTATCGGTACCGTCGGCGGCACGGGCGCTGCCTGCGCCGGCACCATCGATGGTCTGCGTCTGCTGATCGACGGCACGGAAGTGTGGTCGAACCTTGACGACGGTGACTGCGTTGGTGTGGATCTGTACACGGTTGTTGACGTCGACATCTCAGCGTTTGCTGACGGCGGTTCGCACGTCATCCGCTTTGAAGGCACCGCTTCGGTGACGCCTTTGGCTGACGATCTGACGAACGTCTTCCTTGATCAAGTGCGTATCCTTGTACCTGCTGCTAACCCACTGCCACCAGTCGCTAGCGCCTGCTCGGCCGTAGTGTGTGGTGATGGCCTGTTCCCGCAGTTCTCTGCTGCCGGCTCGGAAGATTGTGATGATGGCAACCTGACCGACGGCGACGGCTGCTCCGCAGCTTGCGAAGTCGAACAGCCAAACTTCGTCTGCGACGATCCTGAAGCACCGGCTGCCGAAGGCAACGCCATTGCTGACGGTGGTCTTGAAGACGGTCTGCCCAACAACTTCTGGACGGTGTCTGAAGAAGACGACGTGGTCACTCAGTTTGAGCCTATCTGCTCGCAGGTTTTCTGCGGCGCGGCTTTGGGTAACGACGGCAGTGCCTGGTTCGGTTGGTTCGGTGGCTCTTCGCTGCCTAACTTCCAGTTCATCGAACAGGAAGTCACCATTCCAGCAACGGCAAGCACGATCGACTTCGAACTGCTCGTTGGCATCTGCGACAGCATTAACGACACGCTTGAAGTTCAGGTTGACGGCACCGCTGTCTACACCCTGGCCTGCGTAGACGACTTCCCGGTTTACACGCCGCAGTCGGCTGACATCTCGGCATTCGCCGACGGTGGCACGCACACGGTTCGCATTGAAGGCAACACCGTTGCTACTAATGGCGGCAACTCAAACTTCTTCGTTGACGACATTCGTTTGGGCACGGGCGTTCCTTTCGCCGGTACGCCAAGCCAGTGCTTCGAGTTGAACGAAGCCTGCACGGTGCCGGAAGAGTTTGAAGCTGGTATTCCAGGCGACTGGACGGTCATCAACCTGGGTGCTGACTCAGCTGACGGCTGGGGCACCTCGGACGACGGTATCTGCGCATCGCAGAACTGGTCTGGTGGCAACGCTCAGAACAACACCACGGGCGGCGGCGGCGCTGCAGCTTGTGCTGACTCTGATGCAACCGGTCAGATCGACAACGACACCACCGGCACGCCTCTGGAAATGGACACGTACATGTGTACGCCTGCTCTGAACCCTTCAGAAGTCACCGGTCCGACGTTGAGCTTCCTGGTGAACTACCAGTCAGCGAACAACGACCTCAACGACAACGGCACGCCAGACGATCCTGCGGATGACTTCGATGATGATTTCCTCGAAGTACTGGTTGGCACCTCTGCGCCGAACGCGCTGACGGTTCCAAACTACACGACGCTGGGTAACGTGTTCGATCACCTCGACACCACGCTTGGTCTGTCGGAAGAAGCCGCTCTGGCTGCTAACCTTGAAGATGTTGCTGGCGAGACCGAAGCGTATGTTTGCTTCCACTACCGTGGCACCTACGCCTGGTTCGCACAGGTCGACAACGCTGCACTGCGCGGCCAGTCGTGTGTAGCTGCAGACGACTTTGACCTTGACGGTATCCCCGACAACGTCGACAACTGCACCAACACGGCCAACTCATCGCAGCTCGACACTGACGGCGACGGCTTTGGTAACGCTTGCGACGCTGACCTCGACAACAACTGCATTGTCAACGTCATCGATTTGGGTATCTTCCGCACGCTGTTCTTCCAGCCTAACAACCAGGCTGACTTTGACGGCAACGGCATCACCAACGTGATCGATCTGGGTATCTTCCGGACGCTGTTCTTCCAGCCTCCTGGTCCCAGCGAAGTCGAAACGCTTGGCTGCCCTTAAGATTTAACTCTTAAGTAGCAAATCCGACCAGACTTCTGGTCTTGATGAAAAGCCCCGCTTTTGCGGGGCTTTTTTTTTGCACGTCAGTTCGGCTTGTAGCGCGTCAATCCACAGGGGTCGGCTTGGTTTGCTTCGATCCCGGGGAGCGGGAGTGAGGGGTTTCACTCCGGGACCGCCCTGGGACGGGCTAACAACCCGGAGCAAAACCCCTCACTCCCACTCCCCTAATTGAGTCGAAGCTTTGAGTGGGGCGCCTCTAGCGGCGTAGCCTGAGAATGTGTCTCGCTTTTCGTAGCGTGCTGCACTAGCGGCGGCACCTCCTATCTCTTGCTCTTAAACCCACAAAGCGCGCGGGATTCGAATTACGCACTTGGTTCGGCGTTCGGTTCGGTGGGTATGCCTTCAGACTGTAGCCCGTTCCTCGGGCGTGTCTGAAGGTATACCCACCGAAGCGGACGCCGGACCAACCGCAACAATGCGAACCCCGCGCGCCCCCCCAAAAAACCCCTTGGGGTGTTTTGCATAAGATGGAGTCCTGCGCAGCACGTCGCAAAAATTCACCTAAGCGGTTGTCATAACTACAATTTCTAAGCCGAGTTTTGTGATCATTGTCGCGGTGATCTGCACAGTCACTACGTAGACTCGAGAGCATGAAAAAACAACGCGGTTTTACCATTCTCGAGTTGATGATGACGGTGGCCATCGGTGCCATCCTCGTGGGCGTCGGTGTCCCGAGTTTCGTTAACACCATTCGCAACAGCGAGATGACCAGCGCGACCAACGGCTTGGTCGGTGCGCTTTACGCAGCGCGGTCCGAAGCGGTCAAGCAGCGCACGCGCGTTACGTTATGCCGTGCCTCGATGTCGAGTGGTGCTATGGCCTGCGCCGCCAATGGCGATCAGCTGGCCGTATTTACTAACGCCAGTAATGATCTCAGTATCGACACCGGCTCTGGCGACACCGTCGTCAAATCCGTGCCATGGCTACCTGACAATATTACGGTCACTGCCTCGGGCGTGCCGTTCGGCTTTTCATTTAATGCTTCCGGCTTTACGCGAGCGTTAAACGGCGACACGGTTTCTGGTGATCTGCTGTTTTGCGGGCCGCGCGGCAATGACGGCGCACGCGTACTGACGCTGGCACCTACCGGGCGACCCACCATTCGCTATCATGGCGATGTTTCGGGCGCCTCTTCCTGCACCTAGAATTCTGCATGAGCCGGTCTTTCGACCGGCTCACCTTATCTCACCAAACCCGTTTGAGCTCCACGCGACGATTCAGCGCGCGTCCCTCTTCTGTGTCGTTCGACGCAATGGGCTGCACCAGTCCGTAGCCGCGTGCACTCAGGCGATCACGTTCCACGCCACGTTGCGCAAGATATTCCAGCACCTGCTCCGCTCTGCGCGCTGATAGCGGCAGGTTGTAACGTGCACCGCCGACGCTGTCGGTATGTCCGCCAAGCTCAACCCGCACCCGCGGATAACGATTCAGCCAGGCCACAGCGTCGTTGAGCTTGCGCACCGAATCCGGTGTCAGGTCATCCGATTTGTAGGCGAAGCGTACGGTCGGCCAATCGTAGTCCGGTGCTTCTTCGCAGCCCGTGGCATCCACGTTTTTTCCAAACGGCGTGCCGGGGCAGGCATCGCGCGCGTTGAGCACGCCATCACCATCCACATCACTCGCGCAACCGTTGGCATCGACAAAAGCACCCGACCGCGTACGCATACATTGATCAACATCATCCGGCACGCCGTCTGAGTCGGAATCGAGCGGCGCTGCGGGCAGCGGCTCGCGCACGGGCTCCGGCATGGGTTCAACACGTGCCACGGTCATCGGAGCTGCGTCGCGTCGCCCAAACGTGCGGCCAACGTACAGTCCGCCAAACCAGGCATCCCGATCATAAAAATCGATATCACCGCGCACGAACCAGTCGTCATCGATGGCCACGTCCACACCGCCACCAAAGGCCACCTGCACGCCGGACTGACGATCAAAGTCGATGGGGCCACCGCTGGCGCTATTGCGAATAAACGACAAACCGGCCTTGGCAAAAGGTGAAAAGCGTTTCTCCGGCATGAAGCGATAGCCGCCCATCACGGAGGGCACCGTGTAGTCGATGGTCGCGTTGGGAAACGCAGCCTCAATGGCGGGGTTGCGATTAGTCAGTCCGGCTTCGCCGAGAAAGCCGAGTCGAAACTCACCAAACCAGTGCGCGTCAAAGTGCTTGCCAACAAAAAGACCGAACCCCGCGTCATGATTGTCGCGGGCGTCGTGCACAAAATTTTGTGCCTCCTCGTCGGGCGACAAATAGGAGTAGCCGATACCACCACCGGCGTACCAACATTCGCGCAGGTTACATTTCTCATCCGCCGCGACGGGTTCAGCGACGAACAACAAAGACGTACTGACCAGCAACAACGTGAGGGCACTCAACACCAGACGCCGCCGCGCCAGCCACAGACCCATCAATGCCAGCACCACAAGTGGAGCGGTCGCCCCGCCGCCACCAAAGCCGTCAACCGCCGTTTCAAGCTGACCTTCGCGCTCGAGGAAATCGGGTACTCCGTTATTGTTGAAATCATTATTGCCCTCCAGAGCATCGTCAATGCCGTCGTTGTCGCTGTCGGTATCCAGATAGTCCGGCGTACCGTCGCCGTCGGTGTCAACGGGGTTCTCAAAGTTGCCCGCCTCAATGGTGTCGTCGATGCCGTCACCGTCGCTGTCGGTATCCAGGAAGTCCGGCAAACCGTCGCCATCGGTATCACCCGTACCCTCAACACTGTCGAGGATGCCGTCCAAATCCGAATCCGCGGCGCTGCCAAAGCCGATGAAGGCGTCGGCCACATCGGGAATGCCGTCGCCGTCGGCATCGAGCAGCGTATCGATGACGCCGTCATTATTGCCATCGAGCGATGCAAACATAGTGCCGACAATATCGCGCACGCCATCATTGTCGGAATCCAGTTCGCGATAGTCGTCATTGCCGTCGTTGTCCGCATCCGGCGGTGTGGTCAGCGTGCCCTGAAACATGATCGGCATATCGATGATCGCGTTGCCGTCGGCATCGGTGCCGCCGGCTTCGGTGACATCGGCGATTGAATCGTTGTCGCTGTCCAGATCGATGTAATCGGGCAGACCATCGGCATCGGTGTCGGTGGTCGCAGCGCTATCGTCGATACCGTCGTTATTGGCATCAACGCCGAGCGTCATGTCCACGTCGTACAGATCGTTAATCTGGTCGCCGTCAGCATCCATGAGCGGATCAACATCTGCTTCCACGCTATCGGGGATGCCGTCGTTGTCGGCATCCAGATCCAGCGTGTCGGGTATGCCGTCACCGTCGGTGTCGGCCTGCATGGCGTCATCGTCAACACCGTCTGCATTGACGTCCGCGCCGCCGGTTTGATCGGGATCAAACGCGTCGATCACACCGTCGCCGTCAGTATCCAGCGCCGGCAGCTGTTTCGCTTCCAGAGCATCAGGAATGCCGTCGTCGTCGCTGTCGGGGTCCAGATAGTCCGGTAGGCCATCGCCATCACTGTCCATGGCGCCCTCCAACGCGTCGGGGATGCCATCGTTATCGCTGTCGCGATCGGTGGTGTCGGGTGTACCGTCGCCGTCGCTGTCCACCGGGTTTTCCGGATCCGGACCCGCTTCGGTCGCATCGTCCACGCCGTCGTTGTCCGAATCAGTGTCCACGCCATCGTTGAGTCCATCGCCGTCGGCGTCCATGTTCTCAACACCGTCGGGAATCCCGTCGTCATCGCTATCCGGATCGGTCGGGTCCGTGCCGTTCATGTTTTCGGTGCCGTCGGGCACACCGTCGCCATCGGTATCGCAGGCCGCCACCGTATCGTCCGGTACGCACGGATCCACAAACAGATCGTCCGCGCCGTTGCCCGCCGTGGGATTCGTGGCATCGATCGTCACCTCGGTGCCATCGTCAATACCGCCATCATCGGTATCGGTGTCCAGTGGATCGGTGGCGCCGATGCCGCTCAGCGGACCTGTGCCGTTGCGCTCGTTGCCATCGCTCAAACCATCACCATCGGTGTCGGGCACTGACGGATCGGTTTCACCGCTGCCACTGGTGCCGCGCAGGCCAATGCTGTTGATGGTCTCGCCGTCGCCATTGACGTCTTCCGCGCCGTCCTGCAACCCATCATTGTCACTGTCCGGGTCGGTCGGATCGGTGGTGCTGGATGGGTCACTGTCAGGCAAAAACACGTTGCTGTCGGTGCCGGCAAACGGTGCGTTGCTGCCCTCAGATGTGCCGCCGGCAATCGGCATGGTAACGCCGCGTTCGAGCCCGTCAGGCAGACCATCGCCGTCGGTGTCAGCCAGTACCGGATTGGTTTCATCACCGGTGTTGGGCAAACCATCGGGCCCAAGAACTTCCGCGCCATCAGCAATGCCGTCGTCGTCGCTATCGGCATCCAGCGGATTACTGTCGCCAGCATCCGGGCGCCCGTCGTTGCCGATCTCATCGGCATCTTCGATACCGTCATTATCGCTATCGCGGTCATTGGGATCGGTACCGAAACTAATTTCTACGGAATCCGGTATACCGTCACCGTCGGTGTCGGGTCCGCCGTCATCGGCCGCATTGCCCGTCGTGGGATCCGAGGTATCCGCGAGTACTTCGGTGCCATCCTGCGCACCGCCGTCGTCGCTGTCACTGTCCAATGGGTCGGTGGGACCAAAGGCCGCCAACGGTCCGGTGCCGTTACGCTCGTCACCGTCGAGCAAGCCGTCACTGTCTGTATCGGCATTGTTCGGATCGGTTTCGCCGGCGCCCGGCGTCGTACTGTCACCAATCGTGTTGTTCGTGGCGCCGTCGCCATTGGCATCTTCTTCGCCATCACGCAGACCATCGTTATCGCTGTCAGGATCCGTGGGGTCCGTGGTGGTGGTCGGATCGGTATCGGCGTCGAAGACCGTGTCATCGGTGCCTGCAAACGGTGTGCTATTGCCCGCGCTGTTGCCCGGGGCAACGCCTTCGGTCAGGCCCAACTCCAGGCCATCCGGCAAACCGTCACCATCGGTGTCGCTAAGCAACGGATCGGTCTCGTCGCCAGAGCCGGCCACGCCGTCACTGCCGAGCAATTCGTCACCGTCACTGATGCCATCGTCATCGGTGTCGGCATCAAGCGGGTCGCTGTCGCCGCTGTCACGCGTGCCGTCAAAGCCCACTTCGGCGCCGTCGCTAATGCCGTCACCATCGCTGTCGGGATCGTCCGGATCGGTGCCCAGAATCATCTCCTGCGCATCGGACAGCCCATCGCCATCGGTATCGTTGGCGACATCATCCGCATCGTTACCCGCCGTCGGGTTGGTGGCCGCACTTAAGACTTCGCTGCCGTCATTAACACCACCGTCATCCGTATCCTGGTCCAGCGGATCGGTTGCACCGATGCCGGCCAGCGGTCCGGTGGCGTTCACTTCGTCGCCATCGCTCAAGCCGTCACCGTCGGTGTCCACCACATTGGGGTTCGTTTCGCCGGTGCCCGAACTACTGCTGTCACCAATCGTCGCGCGCGTCATGCCGTCGCCGTTGGTGTCTTCTGCGCCGTCATTGAGACCATCGCCGTCCGTATCGGGATTGGAAGGATCGGTGGTGGTAGCGGGATCGGCATCGCCGACAAAACCCGGCGCCGTGCCGTCGAACGCCACGCCCGAGCCGTCGGATGTGCCGCCGCTGACGCCGTTGCTGGACACGCCGGCTTCAATAGCGTCATCAATGCCGTCGTTGTCCGTGTCCACAACCGTAGGATCGGTCGGGCCGTACGCGGCCAACGGACCGGTGCCGTTGCGTTCATCGCCGTCATTCAGACCGTCGTCGTCACTGTCAGCATCCAGCGGATCGGTATCGACCGCGTCTTGCGTACCGTCACCACCAAGCTCTTCGCCGTCACTGAGGCCGTCGTTATCAGAATCCGCGTCATCCGGATCGGTACCGAGCAGCGCTTCAGCCGCATCCGAAATACCGTCGCCATCGCGATCCGCCAAGTCGTCACCGCCATTGCCGGCGGTGGGATTGGTGCTGTCACTGAGCACTTCAGTACCGTCTTGCGCGCCGCCATCATCGGTATCGGTGTCCAGAGGGTTCGTGACGCCCAGACCAGAGAGCGGTCCGGATGCGCTCAATTCTTCCTGATCAGTCAGGCCGTCGCCATCGGTATCGGCCGCGTTCGGATCCGTCTCGCCGCTGCCCGGCGCACCACCGGTGCCGCCAATCGTGTTGATGGTTTGTCCGTCGCCGTTGGCATCTTCCACGCCATCGGCAATGCCGTCGCCATCGGTATCCAAAAGCAGTGGGTTGGTTTGTGTCGCGGGATCAAGGTCACCGCTAAAGCTTGGGTCAGTACCCAGCAGCGAGCCCGCGCCGTCAGGGTCGGGTACGCCGGCGGTAACACCTGCCTCCACGCCATCGAGCAGACCGTCGCCGTCGGTATCGCCGTCACTGGCGTCCGTTTCGCCCGCATCAACGCTGCCGTTGGCGTTGGTATCTTCATCACCATCGCTGATGCCATCGTCATCGCTGTCGAGATCCAGTGGATTGGTGTCGCCCGTATCAATACTGCTGTCGCCGCCGGTCTCAACGCCGTCGGCGATGCCATCGCCATCAGTATCCGGGTTGTTCGGATCGGTCCCAAGTACCGTCTCGGCGTTGTCGGGCAAGCCGTCATTGTCGGTGTCGGTGGTGCAGGCTGCAGCAGCTGGTGATGGCACACAGGGATCGGCGTTGGCGGGATCAATTTCATTGTTGAAGCCGTCACCGTCATCGTCAAGTATGGACGATTCTTGAAAATCCGGCGTGCCGTCGTCGTCGGCATCCGCGGCGGCACCTTCGACGCTGTCCGCCTCGCCGTCGCCGTCGGTGTCAAAGGTGCAGCCGGTACCGAACGTGCTGGGCGTGCATGGATCGGCGTCTGCGCTATCGGATTCGTCGGGCGTGCCGTCACCGTCGGCGTCATTGGTGGCCGATTCCAGATAATCCGGGACCGCATCGCCATCTTCATTGTCATCGGCAAAGTTGTTGTTGCCGTTGGCATCTTCTGCCGCGGTCAAGTCGCCATCGTTGTCATCATCCGTATCGCGCCAGTCGCGTTCGTCCATGCCATCGGTATTTTGCAGCGCGCTGTTGCTCGCACTGGCATTGCCAGGCGCGGGCCCAACCAATGTATCAAACACATCGTTCAAACCATCCTGATCAGCATCGTTGGCAATATTGGCGATCGTGTTGTCCGCGACCCCGTCACCGTTGCTGTCGTGACCTTCAATCGCATCGAACACGCCGTCATTGTCACTGTCGCTATCCAGATAGTCCGGTTGATCCGTGCCGTCAGTATTGGTGATGACAATCGCTGGGTTGCCTTCCGCCGGGTCGTACGCATCGTCCAAACCGTTGCCGTTGTTGTCGTCACCGCTGGGGGCAACGAACGCTCCGCTGGACTGGGCTTCAACATTGTCGGGAATGCCGTCATTGTCGGCGTCGATATCGCGTGAATCGATCAGGCCGTCGCCATCTGAATCGGTTCTCCCTTCCTGTTCATCGGTCAGCCCGTCGTTGTCGTCATCGTCGTCCACCGAATCGAGCAGACCGTCGCCATCGGTGTCGATATCCAGACGCACCAACACGTTAACCGTCCGATCAACGCGCGCACCGGCCGCATCCACCTGGTCGGTGTAGGTGACGACCAGCGTGTCGTCGAGCGCCGTATTCATCATCTGATTGTTATTGACGTCCGCACCAGCGGCATCGACTGTCGGCAAGGTACCTGCGAACACACCCGTATTCGGACCGGTTTCGGTGAGCTCTACTTGTTCCAATTCGCCGGTTGTGGTGTTCGTCACTGTCACCACGATGCGCTCAGCAACGCCTGGAATCGTGTCGACATCGCCATCTGTCACCGTGATGTTCACCACCGCGCCAGGCTCAGTGTCGTCGGTGGCATCCACCACGCCGTCAACGCCGGTCACCAGCGTATTGTCCGTGGCAATTACCGCCGTGGCCGTCGCCTGACTCGAAAAGCCAAACACATAGGTATCGATAAAACGGACGTTACCGAAGCCGTTGCCACCGGGGTCAAAGTCTCCCCACGTGTGCGCGTTGCCCGGCGTACCGCTGAGGATGCCGTCAGGCACGGTGGAGGTGCCGGCCGGATCGCCAAGGATGGTCACGTCGTCCCAATACATCAGCGTCGGCGTGGTTGTGCCGACCTGATCCACCAGAAAGACCTGCAGACCGTCTTCAACCAAACCACCGCTGGTCTCTACGTCGTTTGCAACAAAATGATATTCACCCATGCGCACGGTGATCTGCGCGTTGTAGGTGCCGTCTGCCAGCACGTTGCCGTTGGCATCGGTGCCGTCCCACGGCACCTGATTCAGACCAATCGTGGCCGGCGCGAGAATTAAAAGATCGCCGTCGTTGCCAAAGACACCGTCCCGATCGATATCGACGAACACGGCGTACGTGCCCTCAACATCACTGACAAACTCAAAGAAGCCCGCGTCCTGGGTGCCGTCTGCCGGCGCCGGTGAAATACTGCTGTCGATACCCGCATCGTCAATGAATCTTACGTCGGTGACGCTGGGCGGCCCTTCTGGCGCCGGTCCGGCCACCGCCGGAATACCCGTGTACACCGGAAATTGATAGGTTGCACCATTGCCCGTCGTGGGAGTGGAATAGCCAGAGTTTGGTGCGTCGACGCCGATCTCGTTGGCGATAATGTTATAGCCAAAACCCGCCATGTTATTGAGATCAAGCAGCCAAATGTAGTTGGTATTGGGGCGTCCACCGGGTACCAACGCGTAGTAATTGGCGTCGGTGGCATCCGCTTCAGTAAACGTCGTGGCATTAAAATTCCAGCTGTAAGCCCACAGCCGTCCCGCCGCAATGGTCGGATCCGGATCAGTGAGCACATCCGGCGTTACACTGATGTCATAGCGTCTAAAAAGGCTATCGCCGAAGGCCGTGCCCTCGGTGTTTCGCAATTCAATCCGATGCGTACCAGCCGTCAGCGTTGTGAAGCGAAACGGGGTTGTCAGTGGCGCAACCATGGCATCGGCGCAATCCACATTGCTGTCGGTCAGGGTCTGGAAACTCACCGACGTGCCGCTTTCATCGAAGATCTCGATCGTCAGATCATCGGTATTTGCATCGCCGCAGATCGAGATATTAATCACCTCGCCTGCCGTCAAAATATCGACAAACTGCGAGGCCGAATCGACGTCAATCGCGTAGTTGCTGCCCTGAGCCGCATCGACGTCTAGGAGTCGCTGATTGAGTCCAATCTGCGCAGATCCCTCCGCGAGCGCCCAATTTGCTGCCAACACCACACCTGTGGCCACCCACGCCCGCAAAGCGGTACGCCCGGAAAATTGAATTCGGGGAGTCATATAATGCCCTTAGTCCTAAGTCGTTTGCGTGCAAACAACCCGCTATCGGGCCAATCGCACATCCATATGCCGACACCGAAACCTCATCCAGAGACCAGCGACTGGCTGGCGGTGCTCTGCGAAGAACCATACGTGAGCCACCCTGTAGCCCTTTGTGATCCATTTCACATATTTCGGTGCGGGTTTATCCTGTTACCAAACTTCACTAACAACCAGAATTGGAGAATCGCCTTGTCTACACCACGCCTGCTCATTGGCGGCATCTTGTTGCTGTGCTGCGGACTTTGGTCTTCCACTGCAATCGCGGCGGCCTGCGACACTGATCAGGATCGCCCATCCGTGGGGCTCGCGCTGAGTGGCGGGGGCGCCCGTGGTGCGGCCCATGTTGGCGTACTTAAAGTACTGGAAGAACTGAGCATTCCGGTGGATTGCATCGCCGGCACCAGCATGGGCGCCATCGTGGGCGGGCTCTACGCCGGCGGCATGAGCGCGGCAGAACTCGAGCAAGTCATCGGTTCGGTCGACTGGTCGGATGCGTTTCGCGACGATCCCCAGCGCGACCAACTGTCGTTTCGCCGCAAACAGGACGACTACGATTTCCTGGCCGATTTCGAACTGGGCTTGCGCGACGGGGCGGTGAAACTGCCGCTCGGCGTGGTACAGGGACAAAAGCTCGGGCTTTTGTTGCGACGCCTGAATACCCCCGTGGGCGCGATCGCGAGTTTCGATCGTCTGCCTATCCCGTTTCGCGCCGTGGCCACGGACGCGGTCAGCGGCAGCACGGTGGTGCTCGGCAGCGGTGATCTGACGCGCGCCCAGCGTGCCAGTATGGCGGCGCCGGGCGTCTTTGCACCGGTGGTGCTGGACGGCCGACTGCTCATTGACGGCGGCATCAGCAACAACCTGCCTATCAACGTTGCCCGCGCCATGGGGGCGGACATTGTGATTGCCGTGGACATCTCCTTCCCGCTGCTGCCACGCGAATCGCTGGATTCGGCCATTACGCTGAGCAATCAGGCCCTCACGATATTGGTGCGCCGGGAGGCAGCGCGTCAGCTAGGACTGCTGACGCCGCGTGACGTGGCCATCGTGCCCCCGCTTGGCACCTACAGTTCTGCAGATTTTTCGAGTCTGTCCGTTGCTATCGAAACCGGCTACAAAGCGGCATCCAAACAGCGCGAACAACTGGCCGCGCTGTCCATCGACGCTACCCAACACGCGGCCTGGCTTGCGCAGCGCGCAGCACAACGTGCCACCCCACCCCCACGCATTCGAAACATTGAGCTGCAGGATGATTCACGTTTGTCTCGCGCGACGCTTGCCAGCAATCTGCGCCTGAAAGTTGGAGATGTTTACGACCCGGCCCTTCTTGAGCAGGACATTGCGCGTCTCTACGGACTGAATATATTTGAGGTCGTTGACTATGAGGTGGCGGGCGAAGAACAAATCGACATCAAGATCACGACGCGAGAAAAATCCTGGGGACCCAATTTTCTGAACTTCGGTATGAGTCTTGCCGACGACTTTGAGCGCGCGGGTCGCTACGCCGTTGGCATGCGTTACACCCGAACGCAGGTCAACCCGATGGGTGGCGAGTGGCGCATCGATCTTCAATTTGGATCGCAACCGCGTTTAACCACCGAATTTTATCAGCCGCTGGGTCGCGGTTCGCGCTTCTTCGTCGCGCCGAGAATAAATCTTGAAAAATTCGACGGTGAATTTTTCGATGACATCGGCAACCTGCTCGGCCAGTACCGCGTCAGCACGCAAGACTATGGCGTTGATCTGGGCTACACCTTCAACGAGCGCTCGGAAGTTCGTCTCGGTCTTATTTATGGTAGCGGCCGTGCCAGACGCATCATTGGCGACCCGACCTTGCCGCAATTTGATGTGGACGGCGGGCGCGCGCGTTTTCTCTATCGCTATGACAGCCTGGACGATACCGCCTTCCCCACGTCGGGGCAGCGCATGTCCGCCACATTCCAAAGCTTACGCGACGCGCTCGGGGCCGATATCGATCGCGAACGAACGGCGGTTGAATGGATCGGTGTAAAAACGCTACGCGACACCCATTTCCTGGCTGGCCTGAGTGTGAGCTCAAACCTGTCGGGCAACGGGGGCATTGAAGATCTGTTTTCACTGGGCGGTCTGTTCCAACTCTCTGGCTATCGCACCAATTCGCTCAACGGTCAGCACGCCGCTCTGGCAACGCTGTCGGGCTATCGCGGTGTGTCGTTCAACAACCGCCTGCCGTTTCCACTGTACGTTGGCGCCTCCATTGAGACCGGCAACACGTGGCAAGACACGCGCGACGTCGACTTTGATTCGTTGCGCTTTGGCGGGAGTTTGTTTGTTGGTTTGGACACGCCGATTGGTCCGGCCTATCTGGCTTACGGCATCGCCGAAAACGGCAATACGGCCACCTATTTTTTCCTTGGCCAGCGCTTTGGTTCGCAGATCAACTAATCGCTTAAGCCAAGACCAAAAAAAAAACCGCGGGCCGAGAGCACGCGGTTTTTATAGCAGCCGTCAGGCGATCCGCTAGTCAACCACGCGGGTGCCGCCGGTCTGCGTGTTACGCATGATTTCCTGCGCCTGTTGGCGCTCACGCTTGCGCTCAGCCACGGTACGGCAGACGCGCGTCTTACGGTGCGAACCCGTACGCATTTGGCGAGCACACAGAATTTCGTCGTCGCGCAGCTTTTCCGCTTCCGCATCTTCTGCTGCTTTGGTGTTTTGGGCCGTTTGCGTCGTAGCAGCCTTCGCACTATTCGCATTGTTCGTTGTGGTGCTGCAGCCTCCCAGCAGTGCAACAAGCGCCAGCGCGCTAATTATTTTTTTCATGGTGTCCTCGTTGTCGTAGTGCGTCCTAACCAAACTAGGTCGACTTTCGTATGTGTGACTCAATAATGCCGCGACCCGTCGCAAATGTCACATTTTTCTTACAAATGTGCCAGCGTGGCCTCCGCCCGCTGGTCCGTGCCCACCGCTTGGGGCGTAATCTGGGCCAGAACCTGCCACAACTGCTCGGCGTTTTCCCACGGCGTACCGGTGCCGTAGTGCGAGGCGGCTAAGCGACTGATCTGCACCGCCTGATCCGGCCCGAGCCGATCCGCAATGTCCTGCAGCCCCCCGGGAGGATTGGACGGCCACACCGCATAGGACCAGTCGAGCAAAGCGGCACTGGCTGCCTTGGGGTCGCGACGGTCGCAGGCTTTTTTCAATGCCGCGCGCGTGGAAAATAACGCCCGTTTGCGGCGCGAATCCGGGCGCCCGCTCGGGACAATCGCAGAGGGTTTGGCCGACCACGCGCTGACGCCCCAGGCGGCCAGCGTGCCAATCCACAATAATCCAAACGCGATCGCCAACAGCGGCCAGTAACGCCAACCCACCGCCACCGGCTGCGCGGCTTGCGCCGCGGGTGATACGGGCAGACCCGTGGGTGAAAGCTTGTAGTCCGGACCACCCACCACGCTGCCAGCAACCACCTCCACGACCCGTGGCGGCAATGACGCCACGCGACTCACACCGTTTCTAACATCCCACCAACGCACCTCGATGGCGGGCAGTGTCATCGTACCCACACGCTGCGGCACGATCGCCACGGACTGCGACACGCTGCCGGTCACACCGCTCTGCGCGAAATCATCATCGCGTTGGGGTTGATCGGCGTATACGCGCAGCTCGTCGCGTTCGGCAAATTCGATGGCGCGCAGTTGCGATGACATCAAGCCCGCCGCCGTCATCTTGATGACACGCGTGTAGGGCCGGCCCACCTCGAGCGCGTCGACCTCCGGCCAAACTTCTTCCAGCGTAAGCTCCGATGCGGGCAGGAACTGCGTACTGTCAATGCCGTCGGGCACACCCGCCACTTCAACCGAGATGGAAGGCGCCGACACACGCTTCAAACGCGGCGGAATGCCGGGTTCTCTTAGCTCACCGGTAAACGCCGTTTCGTCGGCGCGCAGCGTGCCGCTACGCTGCGGAAACACCAGATAGGTTTGCTCGTAAATCTGATAGCGCTCACCGTCGCGGAACATGCTGTAGCGCTTCACCTGATCGAGCTGGCGCACCACCGCATCGCTTGCGCCGAAGGTAGGCGGAGAGAGTTTGCCGCCGGCGAGCCACCCCAAATGATAAAGCCGCTGGGTGTAGATGAACTGACCTTGCACGTAACCCTTGTCCGGCGTAAACGTCACCTCGAGTGACAAATCGCCAAGTTCGGTTGCCGCGTCGCCGGCCAGCGCGGGCTTGACCGTGATGGTCAATGGTTCCGACACCGTGGAATCAAAACTGATGGCCGGGATCGTGAGCGTGCCAGCACGCTTTGGCATCAAGGTTAGTTTCCAGCTCAACTCGTAGCTGAAGCGCCCATTAATACTCTGAAGCCGACTGCTCGGACTCTGCGCAATGATCTGAAAATCGTCGGCCAGAATGTCGAAATTCGGGCGGCCGCGAATTTCCTCATCGTAGCTAAAATCGACGTTGAACGATTCGTTTTCAAACACCGTCGTGCGATCCGGTGTCACCGTCACCTCAGCCGCCTGGGCGGCACACGCCAACCACGCGGTGATACCCAACAAAAGCCAACGCTTTACCACGCCTGCGCCTCCTCCGGTCGCCCCTGATAACGCAGCCGATACTGCCGCTCAAATTTGCGCCGTAACAACCCACCCGGATCATCCGGCACCTGACGCAACCACTGCTCGGCCGCCAGATCGCGCTCTGCCTCTTCGTCCGACTGGGCCTGCTGCACCTCGCCCAGACGTTCGTCACCGTCCTCACCGGGCTGATCTTCCGCCTGTTCTTGTGCCTCGCCGGGTTCCTGTTCGTCACCTTCGCCCTCGCGATCCTCGGCGGCCATGCCGTCCTGATCATCCTCAGGCGGCTGGTTTTGACCTGCCTCTCCATCGTCGCCGGAATCCGATTCGGACGAATCTCCACTGTCACCCGACTGCGAATTGTCGCCCTGCTCGCCACCCTCTTCGCCTTGTTCGCCCTGCTCCTGCTCCGACGATTCACCCTCGCCGTCTTGCTGTTCCTGCTCTTGCGGCGGAATCTGATTCAAAACATCGAGGTTGTGCCGGGCATCCTCATGCTTCGGCGCTTCTTCCAACGCGCGCTCATAGGCCGACTTGGCGCCTTCGATATCACCGGCAAGGGCCAGAGCGTTGCCACGGTTGTAGTTGGACTCGGCATCGTTAAATTCGTTGAGAATCTGCGCACTTTTCTCATAGTCGCCGGCACGAAACGCCGCCGCCGCCTGCCACGCCGGATCGGCAAACTTTTCCACCGCCGCCGCGTAGTCCTCGTCTTTAAAACTCGCCGCCGCCTGCTGATCTGGGTTTGCCCACAGGTCTTGCCAAAATCCCGCCTGCGCACGTGGCGCAGGCAGCAACATGAAGCACGCCAAACACGCGATCACACCGCGACGAAACAAAAGCGCGACCAACGGCAAACAAAGAAGGACCAACAGCGGGCCTTCTTCGCGCCACACATCGGTTTCAAAGTCTTCGCTCAACACGCCGTCGGCAAACGCCTCTTCGGTGCTGGCCAACAGCCCCGTCAGATCGCTGTCATCGGCGCTTAGCATGGTGAAGCGACCGTCACCGGCCGCCGACACGCTGGCGAGCGCCGCCGCATCCGTGCGCGCTACCACGATCTGCCCAGCACTGTCTTTTATGAGCTCGCCGTCGGCATTGCGCACAACGTCACCTTCTGACGTACCAATACCTAGCACGGAGGTTTCAAAACCGCGCTCAGCCAATTGACGGGCGGCTTCGGCCGCGTCGTCACGATCGGCCAGACCATCGGCCAACACTAATACGCGCCCCTGCGTCGCACCGGCGTCATCAAATAAACGGCCCGCACGCATGAGCGCTGGCGCAAGCAGTGATCCCTGCCGCGGAATAATTTGCGTCGTCAAACTCTCGAGCATCGCCTCGATGGTCGCCGTGTCGTCCGTTAGCGGCGTCACCGTGAAGGCATCGCCGGCGAACACGATCAGAGCGGTATCACCCTTGGTCCGTTCGCTCAGCAGATCACGCACCTTCAGTCGCGCACGCTCGAGTCGGGTGGGCAGCACATCTTGCGCGTTCATCGAGCGCGACAGATCCAGCGCAATGATCAGAGCCGAGTTATCCCGGTATACCGGCTGCGGTAGTCGATCGCGCACCGGTCCGGCTAACGCCAGCACCAGCACGCTGAACACCAACGCCTGCCACAGACTCAGCCAGCGACTACTCTTGTCCGCCCCGCCGGTCAGCACATAGGGCTGCAGCGCTTCGTCCACCACATCGCGCCAACGTCCCGCACTTAGGCGCCGACTGCGGTACCACCAAAGAAGAAGCAAACCCGCGGGAAGCGCAATCAGCCACAGCGGGCGAAGTAGATGCCACTCATTCATGCGCGTTGCCTCGACCACAGCAGGCTGGCGGAAAACAATACAAAGCTCAACGCCAGCGCCGCACCCAGCGGCCAGTAGAACAACGCTTTCACCGGACGAAAACCCTCGGTATCGACATCGGCCGGTTCGAGCTTGTCGAGCGTGCGATAAATTTCATTCAGCTCGCGCGTGTCGCGCGCACGAAAATAGCGACCGCCGGTTTGCTCTGCAATTTCACGCAGCGATTCTTCGTCAAGGCTTGACGATGCGCTGCGTCGACCCAGCGTAAATAGCGAACGGCCCTCGTCACGATCTGCACCAATGCCAATGGTGTACACCTTGACCTCCTCACGCGCGGCCAGCGCGGCCGCGCGCAGCGGATCGATGGCGCCGGCCGTATTCGCGCCGTCGGTAAGCAAAATCAGCACGCGTGATTGCGCCGGTTTGTCTCGCAGCCGTTTGATCGCAAGACCAATCGCGTCCCCGATGGCCGTTTCGTTGCCCGCGATGCCAATGAAGGCCTCGCCGAGCAAAATGGAAACCGTGCGACGATCAAACGTCAACGGCGTCTGCAGGTAGGCCTGACGACCAAACAAAATGAGCCCGACACGATCGCCTTTGCGCTTTTTGATAAATTCGCTGGCCACATATTTGGTGGCATCCAGACGCGTAACGATGCGATTGTTCACACGAAAATCGCGCAGCCGCATGCTGCCCGACACATCGACCGCCAACAAAAGATCACGACCACTTACGGGCAGCGCCCGCGCATCCCCAAGCCACTGAGGCCGCGCCGCTGCCATCACCAGCAGCATCCAAACCAGCAGTGCCGCCAGCAGCAGCCACCAACGCGTAGCCCCCGGCCCGTCGCGACCATCCCGCGCCCACTGCCGGGCGCCGGGCACGCGCAGTGCGACCTGACGCTTCACGTCCACAGCGGGCAAAAATACTCTGAGCAAAAGTGGTAACGCTACCAGCGCCAGCACCCAGGGCAGCTCAAACGAGAACATCAGGCCGCCGCCTTTTTCGGTGGTAGCGCACGTAGCCAGCGCCGCGTGTGTCCGAGCAACGCTTTGGGATCGATCGGCTCGACCGGGTTGTACGGTCCGTGCACAATTTGCCACGCCACGCTATCGGGCAACGTGCCACGGGGACCGCTAAGCGAGACCAGAGCATCCCGCCAGGCTTTGCCGGTAAGACTCGCGACCGAATCGCGCGGTCGGTAAGTAAGGCAGACACGGCGCAGCAACGTAGAGATGTCGGTGACCAGACGACGTGGATCGCCGTCTTCGGCAAACTGCCGCTCGATGCCGCGCAGTTGCGCCAATGAGTAGCGCTGCGTGCCGCCGCGACGCCACAGGAACCATACGGCAAACATCAACAGCGCGACGACCAGCATCAACACCCACCAGCCCGGGGCGAGCGGCCACGCTGATACGCCCGCGGGCAAATGAATATCACGCAACGGCAGCGAATCCACTAGCGCATCACCCCGCGCAACGCCTGGCCCATCACCTGGACGGGATCATCGTTGGTGGCCACCAGCACGTTGCGCGCGCCGGCTTCATTGGTGATTGACTCAACGAGTTCAATCCGCTGCTCAAATTTTTCACGATGGGTGCGCCGATTGGTGCGCGCGCGACTGTCCAGCAGCCAGCGTGCGCCACGATCCGCGATGGGATAACGCCCCGGTGCCGGCAGCGCCTGTTCCAGCGGATCGGCAATCACGACGTTGAGCAGATCGCTGTGAACGGCAATGCGCTTTAGCAACGCGCAACTGTCATCATTCAATTTTGAAAAATCGCTCAGCAACACCACCAGCGAACCGGGCTTTGCGACGTAGGCGACGCGGTGCACCGCATCGGCAAACGCATCGTCACGGCGTTCATGATCATTCTCCCAGCGTTCCGGGTGCGCGACATCCGACAGCAAGCGCAGCACGCCGGTTTTACCGCGCGCCGGCCGCTGCTCACTGTGATCCGGTCCGCCAAACACAATACCGCCGACGCGATCGCCATGCGCCAGTGCGGCCCAGGCCAGAAGCGCCGAGCAACGCGCCGCCATCACGGATTTGAATACGCCGCGTGTGGCAAAAAACATGGAGGCGCTTAAATCGATACACAGCAACACCGGGCGTTCGCGTTCTTCGCGAAACAGTTTGGTGTAGGGCTTGCCCGTGCGCGCCATAACGCGCCAATCCAGATTGCGCATGTCGTCACCAATCTGATAACGGCGCGACTCTTCGTAATCCATACCACGCGCCCGAAAGGCCGAGCGCCGCGCACCGGTTTGCACGCTGCGACGCGCAAGGCTGCGCAGCGACAACGCGCGCGCCGACTGGCGCAATGCCAGCAGCTGACCCACGTCAACAGTAACCGGTGACGCGCTCTCGATCACGGCACGCCAATCCGCGCAATCAGTTCATCGATTACCGCATCGCTGTCTAGTCCCTGCGCTTCCGCCTCAAAACGTAGCAACACGCGATGTCGCAGCACGTCTTTGGCAATCGCCTGCACATCATCAGGTGAGACAAAATCGCGCTGATTGAGCCAGGCATAAGCGCGCGACGCGCGATCGAGCGCAATGGTCGCCCGCGGACTCGCGCCGTACTGCAGCAGCGAGGCCAGATCGTCGCCGTAGGGACCTGGGTTGCGCGTGGCCAGCACCAGTGACAGCAAATACTGCTCGACCGGCTCAGACATGTGCACATTGAGCACTTCATCGCGCGCCGCAAACAACGTCTCGGTCGTCATCGGCTGCGGCTTTTGCACCGGGGCGCTGCGCAGGCGTCGGGCTTCGGCTCGGTTGAGGGCCAGAATCTGACGCTCGGCTTCAGCATCCGGGTAGTCAATTTTCACGTACAGCAAGAAGCGATCAAGCTGTGCCTCGGGCAACGGATAGGTGCCCTCCTGCTCCAGCGGGTTTTGCGTGGCCATCACCAAATACAAATCGGACAGTGGGTAGGTGCGCGAGCCCGCCGTGATCTGACGTTCTTCCATCGCCTCGAGCAGAGCAGACTGCACCTTCGCCGGCGCGCGGTTAATCTCATCCGCCAGAATCAAATTGTGAAACAGCGGACCTTTTTGAAACGCAAAAGAGCCGTCGTTCGGTCGGTATATTTCGGTACCGGTCAAATCGGCCGGCAGCAGATCAGGCGTAAACTGGATCCGCTGGAAGTCCCCTTCGATACCTCGACTAAGCACTTTGATGGCGCGCGTTTTGGCCAAACCTGGTGCACCCTCGACCAACAAATGGCCATCGCACAGCAGCGCGATGAGCAACCGCTCGATGAGCGCATCCTGACCTACAATGTGCGTGCTGACGTACTCGCGCAGCTCACGAATCGAATTCATAAAAAACCCATTGAATTGGCGGGAAAACCCGCAAGTTTAGGGCACGCATCACGGCGCGCCAAGCCTCTGGCAGACCCGAATGAATTTGACGGCTGGAAGCGCCCGAGGTTCCCGGGTTTCAGAGCGGCTGACGTCCGCTGAGACAGTCAAAAAACAGCTTAAAATCGCCCATCAGGCTATAAATCGGGTATTGAAACGTGGCTGGGCGGTTATTCTCAAAGAAGAAGTGCCCCACCCAGGCAAAGCCGTAGCCACACAGCGGCGCAAGCCACAATGCGCTCCAGCGGCCGCTCCACAGCGCCCAAACCACGATACCAATGACCAGAGCCGTCCCCATCACGTGCAGCCTGCGGCTGATCCGATTCTGGTGCTGTTCGAGATAAAACGGATAAAAATCCGTGAACGTTGCGATGCGTTTTGACATAAGTGGCAACTATATCAATGCCAGCGCGCCGGATCGATTCGATAGACGGCCTGCAGGCAGGCGTAGAGCTCAGGGTGCTCACGCACCAACGCCTGCGGCTTTTCAAAAAATACTTCACTGGTGACCGCAAAAAATTCCGCCGGATGCGTACCGCCATAGGCGTCGATCAGCGTGGTTTCGCCGCGCGCCATCGCGGCCAGCAACGTCTCGAAACCCGCTTTCATGGTGCGCGACCACGCTTCAGCAGGCATCTCATCACCCAGCATGGGCGCCCCGTTTACATCCCCGTTTGCCCCGTCGAGCTGGTGTGCAAATTCATGGATCACCACGTTGTAGCCATCGGCGGCCAGCGCTCCGCCGCGCAACGCATCCGCCCACGACACGATAACCTGCCCTTCGCTCCACGACTCGCCGCTGAGCAATCGTCGCCGCTGTTGCGCAACCCCGGAGGCATCCACCTCTTCGTGCTCAACGTAAAACGCTTCCGGGTACACCAGCACCGTGCGCATGTCATCGAAACAGCCATCGGCGCGATTAATCAACAGCAAACACGCCTGCGCCGCGATACTCCAGCGCATTTCATCGCGCAGGTTCAGACCCGCGCAGCCGATAAATTCCTTTTCGGCCAGAAACACCCGCACCAATCCCTCATGCCGCGCGCGAAAATCCTCTGGCAGTTTCTCAATCAGCGGTACGTGACGACGAATCACCTCGCGCTGCTGCGGCGACAGCGCTTCGCCCAGCCGGCGTTGGCGCTGTGCCCGTCGATACAGTGGTCGCACAATTTGCAGCGCCAGAACAACCAGCACCACCAACCCCACCCACAGTGCTTCACGCCTCATGCTTCGCTCACAGTTTTATTTGCGCCCATGCGCGGCGGCGCCAGAACACCACATACACCGCCGCCACGCAGCCGCGGTAAAGTAAATTCAACGACCACACGCCGAGCAGACCGAAGCCGAACACAGGTCCGATCAGCCAAGCGAGCGGCAGAAAGGCAAACCACTGCACACCAATAGACACCAGCATGACGCGGCGTGCATCACCGGCGCCCAGCAGCGCATTCATGAGCACCAGACCAATGGCCTCGACGGCCATAAACAAACCCACCAGACGCAGCGGCATGCGCGCAATGTCGCGCGTATCGGCGTTTTCGATAAACGGCGTCATGACCAAATCTGGCACCAGCCACATGGGCACACCCAGCAGCACCAGCGCGACCACGGCCAACTTCACGACGTCCCACGCCCAGACGCTCGCCGCATCCGCATCGCCGCGCCCCAATGCCTGACTGACCAACGTGGTGGCAGCCATGCCAAAACCCATGCCGGGCAACAGCGCCACAAGCATGATGGTGACCAGTACGCTCGCCGCCGCGAGTTCAGCGGTTCCGATGCGGCCAATAATCCAGTACATCGCGGTAAAACCGGCCGCAAAGAAAAACTGCTGCATCGAGGTGGGTAACGATAAACGTGCCAGCGTCATCACTTCCTCACGTCCCGGCAAACCTTGCAAAAAACCGCCGCCGCGCGCGTAGCGCCAGCCCAGGAAAATATACATACCGGCACCGACCACGGTGGACACGGCGCTCGCTAAACCCGCGCCGCCGGCACCCAGCGCCGGCGCGCCAAAGTGGCCAAAAATAAACACGTAATTGAGCACAATGTTGACCACGTGCATCACGATGATCGTTTGCATGTAGAGCATTGAACGATCAATCGCGTTCCAGTAGCCGCGAAAGGCAAAGTTGATGCCGACAAACACGATACCGAGCACACGCCACTGCAGATACGGCAGGCCCTGCTCGTAGACCTCCGGATCGGCATTCAAAAGTGGAAACCAGGCCGGTAAAGAAAAATACAAGCCGGCTGACAGCAGCGGGCCAACGATGACACAAATTAGCAACCCCGCGTTCAGTGGCACCGCGCTGCGCTCGTGGCGCCCTTCACCGACACGCCGCGCGGCGGTCGCCTGCACACCGGCGCCCACGCCAAGTAGCAGCGCCATGGACATGAAAATAACGAATCCGCCGAGACCTACAGCCGCAAGCGCCGCATCACCCAGCGTGCCCACCATCGCGGTGTCAACAAGGTTTAGAACATTCTGCGACACCATGCCGCCAATGATGGGTAGTGCCAGCGACAGAATGCGCTGGCGACGCTCGACTTCCAAACGCTCAGGCCGACGCTGACTTGCGTCGGCGGTAGTAACTCAAGATGTCATCAAGATTGCGCTCGCAGGCAAAATCGAACGTCTTGTTAAAGTGCGACCCATCGATGAGCACCGGATACTTCAGGTAGTTAATCAAATAGCGCGGAAACGGTTGGCCGCGCAGCAAACGCGTAATCAGCGAAGGAATGGCTGGCGGAATGGAAGGTACCGGAAATACAGAGCAGCCACTCTCGCGCAAAATGTCGGCATAGGCCATCCACTGCGCTGGCGCCACGTTGTAAATGCCGGGGTGGTTTCGAACAAACGCGACCACAATCGCGCGCGCCATGTCGTCAACATGAACAAACTGCATCATGGGTGAAAAACCGGCCAGCGCCGGCGCCAACGGGCGATCCAAAAGTCGGCTCATGGTGTTGCGTACGCGTGGCCCGGCAATGTGACACGGGCGCAGCACGGTCAGATGCAATTCCGGGTGCTTCCACAACGCGACGGCCGCGAGGTTTTCCAGCTCCACAGAATCGATCAAATCCATGGTCAAACCTGACGCCTTGAGCGGCGCGTCCTCGGCCAGCAGCGCCGGGTTGTACGGGCTTGCTCCGTACACATAAAACGTGGACATCACGACGATTTGCTTAACGCCATAGTCGCTGCACAAACGAAACAAACGCTGCGTGCCAAGGACATTGGCGTTGTAGCGACGCTCTGGCGTGAGTTCATCCGACTCCATACGCCCCAAGTGAATCACGCCTGAAATATCATGCTGGCGAAACACGTCTTCAAATTCGCGTCGCGTGGGATCGCCCTGATAACTCGGCGTGTCGTCGTTGATGCGTACGCGACGGCGAAAATCGACTGCCACGATATCGACCTTGTCGCGCAGCTGTCGAATAACCTGCCGTGCCAGTGCTCCGGCGGCACCGGTGACCATAACCGTTGGCTTGGACTTCGATTTCGCGGTTGCTGACTTTTTCTTGCGCGCCGCCATCAGAACACGCTGGTGCGGGCGTCGAGCCCTTCTTTGATCAATTCGGCAATGCGTGCTTTCACCTGCTCGGTGCGAGCAGTGACAGCCGCCTCATCATGCACGTTGTTGTCAAAGTGCAGCGGCTCACCAAAATTCAAGATCACGCGCGCTGGCAAAGGTAACGGCAGCGCCAGCGGAAAGTATGGCAGACCAAGTGCTTTGGCCAGAGGCTTGATGTTGGTCAGCGACGGCATGGTTTCCTCGCAGCCCACAACGCCAATGGGAATGATCGGCGTGTCGTGATTCATTGCCAGATGCATGAAGCCGTTGCCGAAACGTTTGAGCGTGTAGCGCTCACGCCAGGGTTTGCCGGAGCCGCGAACGCCCTCGGGAAACACCACAATGGCTTCTTCGTTTTCAAGCATGCGAGTGCAGTTGTGCGGATCGCCCACCACGGCCCCCATATGATTGAGCATATTGCCAATGAAAGGAACGGTGGGGAAAAAGCGCTCAATCATGGCGCGTGCTGCGCGCGGATGATGTTCGCGGGTGGCGAGCGCCATGCCGATCAACACGCCGTCCATCGGCAACTGGCCACTGTGGTTGCCAATTAGAAGCGCGCGACCCTCTGCCGGCACGTTGTCCAGTCCCATGGTGTGCACACGAAAATAGTCGTCATACAGGCGTTTCAAAAAGCCGAACAAATAACGCGTTTTCTCTTTATCGAAACCCCACGGATCGCGCTCAAACTCACCGGTGACCGGCGGCAGGCGCTCGATCATCGCGCGCGTCTCATCGCTGAGCAAAGTCTGTTGGAGTCGTTGCAACGGATTCATGCGTTCCCTCGCGGCGGTTTCGGCGTCACGTACATCGTAATGTCAGCATGCACGACGATGTTGTCATCATCATCCATCACGTCGACGGGAATCACCACATTGTAAGCACGCTCGGTTTGTATCGGTTCGCTCAGCACGGCCACCGTTCGGATGTCCGTGAGCGCTTTGGCCCGATACTCAATGTTCATGCCGCGAGGAATCCAGCGACTGGCGCGCGGCGTGGCGGCCTCGCACAGAAGCCCTGCAACAAACTCGCACGCGTTGGCCATCGCAATCGCGTGCACCGTGCCGATATGATTTTGCACGCGGCGGCGTTTGCGCACGATTACCTCGGCACGTTCAGCCGACAGGTGCGTCATGTGGGGCCGGATGCTGCCGAAATACGGTGCGCGCCAGCACACCATCCGACTGAAAATGGCGTGCCCGGCCGGCCAGCGCGACACGCGCTGATAGGTGGCGAGGGTTGTCGAAATTTCAGAGCTCACTGAGGCCACAGCGCGCCAGCACAAACTCGGTCGCCTGCGCTAACAGGTCCGACGCGGCCGCATTGGCTGCCGCAACGCCGCTGGGCGCATCACCGCCGGCAGCAACGCGCGTCTCGAGCCCCTGTGCTGCCAGCAAATGACGACGGTCGCCGTCATACAAGCGTACTTCGAACGCCATCGCCAGAGCAGAAGAAGCCTCATCGGCAAAACGCTGCACCACCGACACGTCGGCAAGCTCCAATTGATAGTCGGTTTGCGCCGACACGGGCGCTGAGAGCACGCCGCTGAACGCGCCACTGGCGCCAAGAGCCACACGCATTTGATCCTGCAACATGCGCGAAGGCGCATCGCCCCAGCGCGCAAACGCAAAATAGCTCAGCTCGTAACTGTCCAGCGTGTAGGTCATGTTCGCGCCACGCTGACCGGCGACGGCTGGCCCCACACCCACTTGAATAACACCGCAACGTCCGCGCTCGCCTGTCGCGCCAATATCCAGCACCGGGGCAATCAAATAGGTTTTCTCGGCCTTTTTCTTGCTGCCCGTTGGCAGCAGCGCACAACCGGCCAATGACAATACGCCCACCATCACCACAGCACGTTTACACAGATTCATTCGCCCGGCCCCGGCTGACGCTCTGGTGCCCCGAACACCAGCTGACTTGGATCGGCTTCAATCGTCTCGCTGATACGGCGCAAACTCATCGCCGTGTCGCGCAATTGAATGACCGTGCGGGTCGCCTCAGGCAGTGCCGAGGATGTAAATCGGCGCAGATCCGCGCCGCTTTGTTCGATCGTGTTATTGAGATCCACGGACGAGGCCTGCAACGTGCTGCCGGCTTCGGACAACGACTTGGCCATGTCTTCAAGCGCGCCCGCGGTATCATTAAACTGCGCCACCAGATCGGGCAGCTCGTCACTGGCCAGGCGCACCGACGCGACCACCTGACGGGCATCTTCGAGCAGCCCTTCTACCTCATCGGCACGCGCGGCAAGCGTTGAGGTCAACACCTCGGTATTGCGCAGTACGTCCGAAGCGGCCGCAATGTTGTCTTCGCTCAGCAACATATTAATGCGTCCCGTGGCCTCAATTAGCGCGCCGAGCAAATCGGTAGCACCATCATCGAGACGACCAAACAGTGACGGTCGACTTGGAATTTCCGCATAGTCCTGACCCGCCGGCGGCTCCAGATTCGGCGTCTCGCGCGAGCCTCCGGTGAGATTAATGTGCATCAGACCGGTGAGCCCCTGCGTGGCAAGTTCGGCTACCGTATCGCTTTTTACCGGCGTGCCCTCGAGCACGACCATTTTGACCCGCACACGCTCGGGATTGCCCGGATCAAGTCCGACCTCGCGCACCCGACCCACGTTCACGCCTTTGTATTTAACGGTGGCATCAATGCCTAGCCCCGAAACCGACTCGGTCATGTAGGTCACGTAAAAATCATAATCCTTTGGTGGTCCGCCGGTGGTCAGCCACAACACGGCCGCCACGAGTGCGGAACTCAGCAACAGGACAAACAAGCCCACAAGGGCGTAACTGGATTTCGCTTTCACTTACACTGGTTCACTTTGCGGTATCGCGTCCTGCTCATCAGGCCGCTCAAGGAAAAAATCGCGGACGCGCGAATCCTCGGACGCGGCCAGCTCGGACCACGGTCCCAACGCTAAAAGTTTACCACTGCCGAGGAACGCCGCGCGATCCGAAATCCGGCGCACGGACGCCATGTCATGCGTGATCATGACGATGGTTAAGCCCAACAGGTCGCGCAGGCTCAAAATCAATTCATCCAGCGCCGCCGCCGAGACTGGATCAAGTCCGGAGCCCGGCTCATCAAGCACCAGCAACTCAGGGTCCAGCGCGATCGCTCGGGCCATCGCCGCGCGCTTGCGCATGCCGCCGCTCAGTTCGGCGGGATAGAGCGATCCCACCGATGGATCAAGGCCAGCCAGGCTGAGCTTGATGCCGGATATTTCATCAATCAAGCCGCGGTCCAGAGTCGTGTGTTCGCGCAGCGGCATGCCCACATTCTCAAGCACGCTCATGTCACTAAACAACGCGCCATACTGGAACATGACGCCCACGCGGCGACGCAACGGCAGCGAAGCAATCTCACCCAGCTGGGCCACTTCTTCACCAAACAGTCTTACGCTGCCCGAGGTGGGGTGATGCAACATGACCGCTTCGCGCATCAGCGTTGATTTACCGCTGCCACTACCGCCCACGACCGCAAAAATTTCGCCGCGAAAAATGCGCATGCTAATGCCATCGTGGACCGTCTTGGTACCAAAGCGGGTCACGATATCGGTTAGTTCAATAACCGGTTCGCGCTCAGCTGCCGCCGTCACAAGCCCACCTTGCTAAACGCAATGGAAAACACGGCATCGACAACGATGACCAGAAAAATGGAGTGCACCACGCTCATGGTGGTGTGCCGGCCCACCTGCTCGGCGCCGTTACTGGCTTCAAAACCCTGATAGCAGCCCACGGCCGCAATCATGACGGCGAAAATAGGCGCCTTGCCAAGGCCAATCAAAAACGACGACAGCGACACGGATTCAGACAGCCGCTGTATAAAGCTCGCAATACTGATATCCAGCAAAGAGTTGGCCATAAACATGCCACCGAGCACGCCCATGAAATCGGCAAACACGGTAAGCAACGGCAGCGCCACAATCAGCGCAAAAAATTTCGGTAGGGCCAGCGCTTCGAGCGGCGCCACGCCCAGCGTGCGCAGCGCGTCCACCTCTTCGGTCACTTTCATCGTGGCGATCTGCGCGGTGTAGGCCGAGCCCGTACGGCCGGCCACAATGATCGCGGTGATCAAAGGCGAGAGCTCGCGCAACATGGCCAATCCCACCAGATCGGCAATAAAAATGCCGGCCCCGTACTGACGCATCAGTACGCCGCCCTGATAGGAGATCACCAGCCCGAGCAAAAATGACAACAGTCCAACAATCGGCAGGGCGTCAAACCCGGCCTCCTCGATGCCGCGGATCACCGTGCGCCAACGCCAGTTGCGCGGGGTGACCGCCACACGCATGGCCGTGAATGTGAGTCGCCCGATGAACGCCAGGAAGGTCAGATACTTATTGAGGATCGCAAACGTATCGCGGCCGATCTCTTCCACAAAGCCCGGCTCGGGAGGCGGTGCCAGATCTTCCGGTGATGCCTGATGTTTGCCCACCAGCGCCAGCAGCGTCGTTTGGTCTTTGGTGCCCGAGACCGCGAGTTCGCCGCCGCGATCGGCAAACACCTGCTGCGCACGTCGCACGAGCCAGGCGCCCGTCGTATCCAGACGATCAATGTGGCTCAGGTCGAGGGTGGTTTTTTGCACATCGCCGAGCCCAAGGTCCGGGGACATGCGCCCCAGGCCAAATGCTGTCCACGTGCCGAGCGCACGATGGCCGTCGGCGAACGCTTCGACGCTCGCCGGGGTACAAGTTTGTGCTCTGGTTTTGGAGCGGGTCATCGCCGCACCCGGTGACTATTTGACCGGCAGAATACCAAGTCCGGACTGCGACGCGTAGTACGCGGCCAGATCGGCGATATCTTCGTCGCTCAGATTGGTCGCAAACGAGCCCATCACCGCGTTTTTGCGGGTGCCGTCGCGATAAGCCTTCAGCGCAACGCGCAGATAGTCCGCGTACTGACCGGCCAGATTTGGAAACTGATCCGAGATCGCTTTGCCGTCTGCCCCGTGGCAGGACGCACAGGCAGCGGATTTTTCCTGACCAGCGGCCGCGTCGGCCGCAAGCGCTGATCCGGTGCTCAAGGCAAATGTCGCAGCGAGCGCGGCGTGCAAAATGATATGGCGCATGCTTACTTCTCCAGCGACGAGATATACGCCGCAATGTCCGCAATGTCGTTGTCGCTCATCGAACCGGCCTGGGCGCGCATCGTGGGATGCGCACGTTCGCCTGAACGATAGGCCTTAAGCGCCACCGCAATGTAGCTGGCACTCTGCCCGCGGAGCTTCGGCACGCTGTAAGTCGGATAGATGTTTTTGTAGGCTTCGGAGCCGTGGCAACCCGTACAGGTTGAGGCTTTGATTTTGCCCGCATCAATATCGCCATCGGCCGCAGCCATGGGCGTCGTGATCCAGACCGCCAGCGCGAACAGCGTGGCGACGATGCGCAGTGCATTCATCGTGTTTTGAGCTCCTGAAAAACGGTGGCAGGTACCCTCAGGCACCCTCAATGCGGGCCGAAGAATACCATTGTTGCCCTGCAAAACGTACCCCAAAAATCGCGACCAGATCACAGCTTGTAACGCCGCTTACCCAACGGCGTTACACTCTTGCGCATGCCAGTCCCCTCTGCAGCGCCCGCCCGGACCCAATTGCTCAAAAGCGACCTGTTTGGCCGCATCCTGCTGGTGTCGCCCAGCGACACGGCGCCCTACATCTGTCGTGACATGGGGGCTGCACGCTGGTGGGTGCGCCCGCTGGCCCGCGCGCTGGCCCGGCGCGAGGCCCGTATTCTGCGCGCCGCAAGCAGCGTCGAGGGCGTGCCACGACTGCTGCATCTGGAGCGCAATGCCCTGCATCGCTCGTATCTGGATGGCGCCCCTATGCATCAGGCCAAACCGGCCGACCCGGCCTATTTTGTCGCGGCGCAGCGTCTGCTTTTTCGTCTCCACCGCGCCGGTGTTGTGCACAACGACACCGCCAAGGAGCCCAACTGGCTGGTGCGCCCCGACGGTCGGCCCGCTTTGATCGATTTTCAGTTAGCTGGGATCAGCGCGCGTCGGCGCCGTTTTTTCCGCCTGCTGGCACGTGAAGATGTGCGTCACATGCTCAAGCACAAACGCACCTACGTGCCGGAAAAACTCACCTCGCGGCAGCGCGCGATTCTCGCCCGTCCCGCGTGGACGTCGCGCGTATGGATGGCCACCGTAAAACCGGTCTATCTATTCATTACGCGTCGTATTTTTCGCTGGTCCGACCGCGAGGGTGCCAGCGACCGCGGTTCAGGCGTGGGACGAAATTAGGCCAATGCGGATCGCGTAACGCACCAGCCCGGCAACATCGTGAATGCCAAGCCGATCCATCAGCTGGGCGCGGTGGGTCTCCACCGTTTTCACGCTGACGCACAGCAACTCCGCAATTTCGCGCGTCTTGTTGCCCTCGACCACGAGCTGCAAAATTTCGCGTTGACGCGGTGTAAGTCGCTCGAGCGGATCTTTCATGCCCTGGGCCGAAGCAATCTGTTTTTCCAGACGTTTGCGCACGGCGCCCTCACCCAGATAACGCTCGCCGCGGGCCACCGCATGAATCGCTTTTTCAAGCTCTGGCGCCGCGGAGTCTTTCACCAGATAACCATCCGCACCGAAACGCAGTGACTGGATGACGTATTCATCGGATGAGTACATCGAGAGCATCAGGACTTTTGTGCGCGGGTAGATTTTTTTCAAGCGCGCGGTGGTTTCAAGACCGTTTAGACCGGGCATGGTGATATCCATGATCACCACTTCGGCGGCCTGTTGACGCATGGCGGCGAGCGCCTCACGACCGTCTCGCGCTTCGCGAATAACGTCGATGCCCGACGCGGCGTCCAATAGCGACCGAATGCCCGCGCGCACGAGGGCATGATCTTCCACCAACATTACTGTTACCGACATTGCTTGTTCCCGCGCATGCTTTGGTTTGTTGCAAGCTTCACACGGCACGCATGCGTGCCAATCTATCCGGCGGTATTCGGTATTCTTTTAAGGATCGCCATTCTTACGTGCTGTTCACTTTTCAAGCGCAGCACGAGTTGCCATACTGACGCTTTTACACAGGCGCTGACAACCCCATGGCTTCAAGCGAGAATTTCGACCCCGGCAGAATCCGTTCTGCCCGCGACAAAGTGTACGGCATTGCGATGGAACTCGCAGACTCGGACCCCATCTCCGCCGTCCTCGGCGATGAGTGGCAAACCGTACGTTGGTATGCGACACAGGCCGAGCGCGATCACGCGTACGATGACGTGCGTAAACAGCACGTCTGGTCACGTAAAGGCGATCGTCCCACGCTGCGCTACAGCAAAATTGAAGGGCAAAAACCCAACGCCCCGATTTTGCCACGTCCCCGATGAGCGCATCAGATGCGCGCGCATTGCTCGCGGATTTTCCGATTGTTGCTGAAGAGACCATTCGTTTTTGCGACATGGACGCCTACGGGCATGTCAACAATGCGGTCTATCTGCGCTTTTTTGAAAGCGCGCGCATGGAATATTTCGAGAAAATTGGCTTTACCGTTGATCTCGAGCAACCCGGCATTGGGCCCATTCTGGCGGAAACCAACGTGCGCTTTTTACTGCCACTGCGCCAACCCGACTCGGTCATAACTGGCGCACGGATCACCAAGCTCGACAATCGCTGGTTTGAGATGGAATACCTCGTCGTCAGTGTGCAGCACGCCAAAGTTGCCGCGAAAGGCAGCGGCCGCGTCGTCGTGTTTGACTACGCCACGCAAACCAAAGCCGCACTCCCGGACGCGCCGCGCGCCGCCATCTCACAGCTCGAAGCGCACACCTGAACAGGATAAGCTTTGCCACCAGATGCGCGCTGCTTAGCGTCATCTTCTGCGCTTATGTCAATGCGCAAACCAGCGGCAGCGTCGCTGACGTTCTGCCGGCACGCATCGCCGCACATGACGCCTCGCGCTCAGTGCAACAACAGATAGACGCACTCCGCGGCAAAGGCCCAAGCGAAGCGCAAAAAATCAATGATCAGGCCTTGAGCGATGCGCTCGCGACCGCGCGCGCGCAACTTGAGCAGGCTGCAGCGCAAACCACGCAGCTCAACGCCCGGCTCAGCGCGCAGCGCCAGACCCGAGCTGGCCTCGTGCCGCTGCTTGACCACATGCTGACCCTGCTTGAGCAGAGTATTCGCGCCGATCTGCCGTTTGAAACGCAACGACGTCTTGGTGCCGTCGAGCGCGCACGCAAAGGCCTCTCCGACGCCAGCCTCAGTGCGACACAAAGACTCGAACACGTTCTTGAAATTTACCATCAGGAGCTGCGTCTGAATCACACCACGCAGGTCACCCAAGCCGTGCTCGATACGGACGACGGTGCGCGCTCCGTACGCCTGCTGCGTGTTGGCAGAATCGCCCTCTACGCTGTTAGCGACGATCTGCGTTCATGCGCGGTGTATCGCATCGAACAGCGCCTGTGGTCGAACTACGCACAAGGCATCTGCCGGCAACTCGATGCACTCGGCGCGCGTTTGGAGCAGGCACCGCTGGACGGATTGCCGCTGTCCGTACCGACACCGCCGTGATGCGCAAATGGAGCACTCTTTTTTGCGCTCTAACGGCCGTCGCGCTGGCACCGGTCGCCCTTGCACAGAGCCTCGACGAACAGGCGAGAGCCACGCGTGACGCACAGCGCCTCGACTCCGCACAGCGCGACTTTCAATCTGGCAATGCGCGCAATGATGAGCGCAGCGCGCGCCGCCAAAGGCAGCGCGACGCACTCCAAAAAACCAACGCCCTGCTGGACGCGCGACGCAACAACAACCAAACATTACAACAGCGGGTGCGCCTGCTTGACGATGATCTCGCCCAACTGCAGGCCGTGACCGAATCCACGCTGCAAAGCCAACGCCGTCGCCTGCAGCTTGGTCCGTTGGCGGCCGATCGCATGGACATGATCGAGCAGATCGATCGTCTCGCCGAACAACCACCATCGCTGGCCACACTTTATGCGACGTGGTTTTCTCTGCACGAGGAATGGCTCGCCGGCGGGCAGGTCACTCATTTGCAGCAGGCGCTGACGCAATCCAACGGCGTGCGCCAAACGGTACCGATGACACGCTTCGGCGCCATCGCTCTGGCGTACGATGGCCGTCGCGTTTTGGTCACGCCCGATGCCGGTCTTTTGGTCGGCCCACTGGATGCGCAAGCTGGCACGGGCATCGATTACTTTTTGCAGCAGGTGTACGACAGCGGCGCTATCGGCGTTGCCCTGCTGCTGTGCGCACTGGCGGCTGTCGTGATCATCGTACGTCGGCGCGGCTTCCGACTTTTGAGCCTGATTGCTTCGGCCAGCTTGTTGCTGGGATTGCTGGGCACCGTGGTGGGACTGATCCACACGTTTCGAGCGCTGGCCCGCTACGGCGGCGCGGACGCCTCGCTGGCGGCAGCCGGCATTTCGCA
>JBGCEL010000012.1:0-44254 GCA_045106455.1 Gammaproteobacteria bacterium | reverse complement strand
CGCTTCGATCCCGGGGAGCGGGAGTGAGGGGTTTCACTCTGGGACCGCCCGAGGACGGGCTAACAACCCAGAGCAAAACCCCTCACTCCCACTCCCCTAATTGAGTCGAAGCTTTGGGGGTGGGCGCCTCTAGCGGCGTAGTCTGAGAATGTGTCGCGCTTTTCGTAGCGTGCTGCACTAGCGGTGGCACCTCTTCTCTCTTGCTCTTAAACCCACAAGCGCGCGGGATTCGAATTACGCACTTGGTTCGGCGTTCGGTTCGGTGGGTATGCGCCTGGGTTGTTAGCCCGTTCCTCGGGCGGTCCCAGGGGTATACCCACCGAAGCGGACGCCGGACCAACCGCAACAATGCGAACCCCGCGCGCCCCCAAAACAACGCGAATCCAGAAAAAATGCGAAAAAATAAAAGCTGATAAATCAGTGAATTAGTGCAAAGCAGCAGGAAAATCACCGTAGCCGGAAACTTTTACCCCGGAGCACGTCTCAAACGTAGTGAGCGCCACAGGATTGGCCGCTCGCCCGCTACCCTCCCTGAGCGGGTCATGTCCGGTGTCCCCATACCGGGCGTAGTCTTGACCTCGACGTCTCCCCTAATCGGCGTCGAGGTCTTTTTCTTTGTGATTCAGCCATTTAAGCACGCGGCCACGGGCTTCATCCACGCCCGTGCCTTTCAGTGCAGAGAACAGCTGCACACTAATTCGCTCATCCAGAGCAGCGCGGGTTTTTTGCAACGCCCCGTTGCCCGCGCCGCGACTGAGCTTGTCGGCTTTCGTGAGAAGCACGTGCATTGGCAGGCCTGACGCGCCACCAAAGGCAAGCATTTTCGTATCGAACGGCATCAGCGGCCGGCGCACGTCCATGATCACGATTAGCCCCGCAAGTGATTGACGCTGTTCAAAATATTCGGCCATCAGCGAACGCCAATGGGCACGCACACGCGGCGGCACTTTCGCGTAACCGTAGCCCGGCAGATCGACCAATCTGGAACCCGCCTCAACCTCAAAAAAGTTGATCAGCTGGGTGCGCCCCGGCGTTTTACTCGTGCGCGCCAAACCTCGCTGCTGCGCGAGTTTGTTCAGCGCGCTGGATTTGCCCGCATTCGAGCGCCCAGCGAACGCGACCTCGGCGCCCGTATCCGGCGGACAGCCCTTGAGGGCGTTGGCACTTGTGAGAAAGTGTGCGCTATGTAGTGAAACCATTGAGTTGGCTGCCCCGAACGGAAGGGTTGGTGTACACTCTGCTGCCGCCGAAGCGGCGCGGAAGTCTAGCACGACCGCCAGCGAAGAAATTCGCCCACATTAAGTCAAACAGGACCTGACAAGATTATGCGCTCCAACATCTCCCGGATCCCGATGGCCTTTGCGGCCCTGATTCTTTGTGTTGCCTCTTCAACCTCAAGCTATGCCGCGGGTGATGCCGACGCTGGCAAAGCGCGTGCGGCCGTTTGTATGGCCTGTCACGGCATGGACGGCAACAGCGCGAACCCCGAATGGCCGACACTTGCCGGCCAGCATGAAGATTACATCGTGACCCAGCTCACCGCGTTCCAGGAAGGCAAGCGCAAGAACGTGCTCATGTCGCCCATGTCTATGGGCCTGACCGACACCGACAAAGCCAATCTGGCCGCGTTCTACTCGAGCCAGACCACCAAGACCACGCCGGTCGATCCCGCGCTCGTGGATCAGGGACGCAAACTGTATCTGGCGGGCGACAGTGAACGCGGCATCGCAGCGTGCGCCTCGTGCCATGGCCCCACCGGTCGCGGCAACGGCCCTGCGGGCATGCCTGTGCTGTCCGGTCAGCGCAGCACCTACACGGTCAATCAGCTCAAGGCTTACGCCGATGGGACGCGCGTCGCCGCTTCTGAGGTAAAAACCTCGATGATGCACGAAATTGCCAAATCTCTGACCGCCGAGGACATGGTGGCCGTAGCCAATTTTGTTCAGGGACTGAAATAAAGCGTTAAAATAGCGCACAGAGCGTCAAAAGGGCCGAACTAATCCGGTCCTGACGTTACTAAACCAGCGTAGCGCTGCGGAGTCCGTGGCGCTGTCGACTTTTCCCAGGAGAGAAACATGCTTCGCAACATTCTAATTTTGGCCGCCATTGCAGGCGCCGCCGCTTTCGGGCTCAGCGCCTGTAGCCCGGCTGACGCCAGCGAAAAAGCCATTGCCGCGACCGAAGCGGCAGCGAAAGCGGCCAGCGAAACGGCCACTGAGGCCGCCGGCACCGTAGCAGACGCCGCACGCGACACCGCCGAGGCCGCCACCCAGGCCGTGAAAATGACGCGCGAAGAAGCCGTCGAACGCGCCCGTTCCAACGACAAGCTCACGCGATTGGACGACGGCGTTCAGGCCAAAGCCGCCGCCGCCAAAGAAGCGACCATGGAAAAGATGGAAACGACGGCCGCTAGCGTCGGCGAAGCCATTGTTGCCAAAACCAAACTCCCGATCGCCGCAGCGGCGGGCGTCAGCACGGCAATCATCGCTGCAGGCGACAAGCAGTTTAAAGCCGGCAAAGACTACGTGGTCCTCTCCCCGGCGAAGCGCACCAGCAGCCCACCGGGCAAAGTGGAGCTCACCGAAGTATTTATGTACCAGTGCCCGCATTGCTTCAGCTTCGAGCCATTCATCGAGTCAGTGCTCAAAGACCAGCCCGAAGAAATGAACTTCGTGCGTCTGCCCGCCATCTTCAACAACGTGGCCAAGCTGCATGCTCAGGCGTTTTACGCCTCCAAAGCCATGGGCAACTGGGAAGAGCTGCACACGCCGTTCTTCCGCGAGATCCACACCAATCGCAACCTGATGCCGAACGAAGACAAGCTGCTGGACTTCATTGCCAAGCAGGGAATCGATCGCAAAGATTTTCGCGCCAACATGAAGTCGTTCGAAGTCGATTCGAAAGTACGCGACGCCATGGATCTGAACACGGCCTACCAAATCGGCAGCGTGCCCACGCTGGTCGTCAACGGCAAATACGTCACCAGCGGCCAAATGGCTGGCAGCACCGACAAGCTGCGCGACCTCGTGCGCTACCTGGTGGCCAAGGAAACGGCGGCGCTGTAACGCGAATGTCTTAAGCCCTTCGGGGCTGAGTAAAAACGGCTGGAACGTACGCGTTCTGGCCGTTTTTTTTTGCGTCGGCTTTGGGTGCTTCGATCCCAGAGGTCGGCTTGTTGTGCTTCGATCCCCGTGAGCGGGAGTGAGGGGTTTCACTCCGGGAACGCCCGGGGACGGGCTACGACCCGGAGCAAAACCCCTCACTCCCACTCCCCTATTTGAGTCGTAGCTTTGGGGGTGGGCGCCTCTAGCGGCGTAGCCTGAACGTGTGTGGTGCTTTTCGGCCCGCGCTGCACGATCGGCGGCACCTCTTATCTCTTGCTCTTAAAACCCCCAAGCGCACGGGATTCGAATTACGCACTTGGTTCGGCGTTCGGTTCGGTGGGTATGCCTTCAGACTGTAGCCCGTTCCTCGGGCGTGTCTGAAGGTATACCCACCGAAGCGGACGACGGACCAACCGCCAGACTGCGAATCACAAAGAGCGAATCACCCAGCGGAAGCTGAGCCCTCTGAGACAATCCGCCAGACGCCGGTGTCATCTTGACGCCAGTACTGGCGCTTGCGTGAGGTGCTGTTGAAGTTGTTGCTGCGGTAGCGCTGTTCGAACGTAACGACCACCACGCCCTCTTCGTCCGGATAGCCGTAGACGCTAATGTCGTCCAGACCCACTTCGAGGAATGATTTGCCCTTGGCCACGCGGCGCTTGTAGTCAGACCAGTCGCCTTTGCCCATGCCACGACCGCGGAAGTCGTCGGCGTAGTAGCTCAAGTAGCGCTCGGTGTCGCCGCTTTCCCAGTCGCGACGCCAGGCTTCAATGCGATCTTCGAGTCCCGACGCCACTTCCGCCGATTCCGATGGCGACAGCCACGGTACGTCGTAGCCGATCAAAACTGGCGTGGTGCCCGGCTCGATACTGGAGGCAAGCTCTGTGAGTTCGGTGTTGGTGAGCGCTACGCAACCATCGCTGTCGAGCGGTGGTCGGCTGTAGTTGCTGCTGGCCACACCGTGCACCCAGATGCCGCTGCCGGTGCGACCGTGGCGGGCATCCCACGCGTTGGGGTAGTCCACCGGAAACGCGACCGGGCCGTAGCGATCGGGCAGACCATCGCCCGGCAATCGCTGGGTGACGAAATACACGCCAAGCGGTGTTTTCTTGTCGCCCTTGCGTCGTTTGCCCACGCCGTTTTTACCGGACGACACGTAGTAGTCGGCAATCAGCTCGGGGCGTTCGCCGCGGTTATCAAATAAGAACAAACGCGACAGCGCGAGATCGACAAATACAATAGTGGGGTGGTTGTCGCCGGGTTTGAGCAGTGGCGCAGGCAACTTGTTGCCCGGTGAGAACGCATGTCCCTGCCAGCGCTGACGCGCTTCGGCCAGCAAATTATTGACCGCATCGGCTTTGCTTGGCGGTTTTTGTACCGACAGCGGAATGCCGGCACGAGCAGCCAGAATGTCGCCGCGCAGCAGGTGCGCCAAACGATACGTGGGTTGATCGACAATTAGGGAATCAACGATGCCCAGAGCGCCCTCGACGTTGCCGGAACGAAAGGTACTGAGCGCCTGCACGAGCAGTTCCTCGGGCACACGACGTGCTGGCTTATCCAACACCGACGGTGACGGAGAAGTGACCATCGCAACGGCATCGCTTGCCGTCGTCGAGTTTGTACTTGCCACCGGCAGCACGACGCCGAGCGTTATCAGAGCGGCAATACTGAACGTTCGCAATGCCCGAACCACGTTGCGCTGTCTCCTATCGACAGGTTACTGAGAGGCTTCCGCGGCAATCTGCCAGCGGCCATCGGTGCGCACCATATTGAGGATCTTGCGCACCTGATCTTCGTAGTTGTCTGACTGATAGCGCTGCGAGAACGACGCGGTGGCCGTGTCGCTGCTCTGCACGTCAATCGACAAATCCGTCACTTCCACATTGATGAAACTTGGCTTGGTCAAACGATCACGACGATACCGATTCCACGATGCCCGCGAGGCACCATTGGCCGGGCGGAACGACGGTCCGTAGCTGGCCAGATAGCCATCCACATCTTGCCCGCTCCAGGCGGCGGCCCACGCGCGTACGGCACGCGCCACGTCGTCCGGGTTCGCTGCAGGCGTTGCAGGTGCTACGACCGGCTCGGGTTCCGGCGTCGGTGTGACCGCGACAGGTGCAGGTTCGGGCTCGGGCTCTGGCTCAGGCGTGGTCACCGCAGCTACCACCGCTGGCGGCGGCTCCACAACGACGGGCTCGACCGGCTTAGGCTCAGGCTTAGGCTCAGGCTTAGGCTCAGGCTTAGGCTCAGGCTTAGGCTCAGGCTTTGGTTCGGGTCGCGGCTGCGGACGAGTCGGCGCAGGCGTGACCGCGGCGACTTGCGTCGGGGTCGCGGCCGGCACACTGAACAAACCGTTGACGGCGGACAATTTTAAACGAGCAGACTGGTTGCCCTGATCCTGTTCGAGCGCCCGATCGTAGGCCATGCTGGCCATGCGGGCGTAGAGATCACCCAGATTCTCGTGCGCAGTGGAATAACTCGGATGGGTTTGGATAGCGGCCAACAGTGCCTGACGCGCTTTGTCGAACTCGCCGTTTTCCGCAAACAACACGGCAAGGTTGTTCCAGGGCTCCGGCAGCTCTTCGTAATCTTCGGTCAGCGCACTGAAAACAGCGATGGCCTCATCACGACGATCCATCTCGGCGTAAATGAGACCCTGCAAAAATCTGGCCTCCGGATCGCCGGCGGCGCGCGTAAGTACGCCCTCCACCACTTCCAGAGCCTGTGCGGAGCGTCCGGCTTCGTACAGAACCTGCGCGCGCTGGATGTCGCTGTCTGTCGAGGCATCGCGCGCGGCAGGCTCTTGGCCAAGTGCCGAAGCGCAAAAAATTGGGGCCAAACAAAGCGCGCCCGCGAGAAGCGCATATCTGATCTTCAACATACTTACTAACTTATTGTTTGCCAAGCTGATCGACTGCATTGCAGCCGCCGCAAGCTTAACAGGAATCGGGCGCGCAGTGCAGTACTAAAAGCACCAGTTTATGCGCTGCGTCACACCTGTTGCGCGCGACCGCGCGCAGGCTTTGAATCCACCCGGCAAGTCGACGCGGATTACACCATTGAGTACCATCACTGACCCGCTTAATTAAGGTTCGACGAAAGATGTATCAGGCACCCGTTAAAGACATGAAATTTGTGATCGACCATTTGGCCGATTTGCCGTCCATTACCCGACGCGCACGTTTCGCAGAAGCCGATACCGATCTGGTGCACAGCGTCATCGACGAGGCCGGACGTCTGGCTGGCGAAGTGCTGGCACCGCTAAACTGGCCTGCAGACCGCAACGGGGCGCGCATTGACGGCGCTGACGTCCACGCGCCGGAGGGCTTCGCCGAAGCGTACAAACAATACATCGAAGGCGGCTGGAACGGCTTGACGGGCGACCCGGAGTTCGGTGGACAGGGTCTGCCATCCTTGCTGTCTTTTGCCGTGGACGAGATGTGGAACAGCGCCTGCATGTCGTTTGCGCTGTGCCCCATGCTCTCGCAAGCGGGCGTAGAGGCACTCGAAATTCACGGCTCAGAGGCACTGCAAAACACCTACCTGCCCAAGATGGTCAGCGGCGAATGGACCGGTACGATGGACCTCACCGAGCCCCAGGCAGGCTCCGATTTGGCAGCACTGCGCACCAAAGCCGTACCGCAAGGCGATCACTATCGCATTACCGGCACGAAAATTTACATCTCGTGGGGCGACCACGCGATGGCCGAAAACATCATCCACATGGTGCTCGCGCGATTGCCCGACGCTCCCGACGGCGTGCGCGGCATCTCGCTGTTCCTGGTACCCAAATATCTTGTGAACGCAGACGGCTCACTGGGCGAACGCAACGATATGCGCCCCATGTCCATTGAAGAAAAAATGGGTATTCACGGCAGTCCAACCTGCGTGATGGGCTTTGGCGAGAACGGCGACGGCGCCGTGGGTTATCTGATCGGCGAGCCGCACAAGGGCCTCAAATGCATGTTCACCATGATGAACAACGCGCGCCTGAAAGTGGGACTGGAAGGCGTCGGCCTGTCCGAGATGGCGTATCAGCGCGCACTGGCTTACGCCAAAGATCGCGTGCAGGGCAATGCGCCAGGCAAAAAAGAAGACGGTGCCATCATTCATCATCCGGACGTGCGCCGCATGCTGATGCACATCAAATCGCAGACCGAGGCAATGCGTGCCTTGAGCTACGTCACCGCCGCGGCCATGGACCACGCCCGCGCCACCGATGACGACGCCGAGCGCGCGGCGCTGCAAGCGCGGGTGGATCTGCTGGTGCCGATCGTAAAAGCCTGGAGCACCGAGCAGGCGCAGGAACTCACCGGCCTTGGCGTGCAGATTCACGGCGGCATGGGTTTTGTCGAGGAAACCGGCGCGGCGCAGTACTACCGCGACGCACGCATTATCACCATCTATGAAGGCACCACGGGCATTCAGGGTCAGGATTTGGCCGGGCGCAAAATCATGCGCGATGAAGGCCGCGCGGCTGCCGCACTGGTCAACGACATGCGCGCCACGGCCGACGCGCTCACCGCCGCGGGCGCGGACGCGCTGGGTACATCGCTCAATACGGGTATCGATCACGTCGAAACCGCCATCCAGTGGTTGCTGGCCAACTACGCTGGCGACATCAACGCGCCCAACGCCGTGTGCGTCAACCTGCTTATGCTGATGGGCACCGTGGCCGGCGCGTGGCAAATGGGCCGCTCGTATCTGGCCGCCCACGGCCAATTAGAAGCCGGCAACGTGGATGGTCAATACATGGAAGCGCGCAAAGTGATGGCGCAATTTTACTTTGAGCACTCGCTGCCGCGCGCGGCGGCTTACGCCACCACGGTCACGGCCGGCAGCGCGTCTACCATGGCGCTCAAAGTAGAGCAGTTCTAGCCCTGATCCAACAGCTCGCGCAGGTTAATGACGCCGGCGTTGGCGCGCGACAGATACGACGCCATCACCAACGAGTGATTGGCGAAGATGCCGTAGCCGCTGCCGTTAAGCACCATGGGACTGCCCAGCGGCTCGAGGCTTGCCTCGAGCTCGCGAATAATCTGGCGCAGACTCACTTCGGCGTTTTTCTGCTCAAGCACCCCGGCGAAATCAAACTCGGCGGCGCGCAGTGCGGCCACGAGCGCCCACGCGTAGCCGCGGGCCTCAAACAAGTGATCATCAATTTTTAGCCACGGCGTCTTCTCACGAATATTATCCGGTCGCGGCGTGGAATTTTCAGCCGCCGGATCGCCCGCCAAATCGGTATTCACGCGCGACTCACCCACACTCGAGCTGAGTTTCTGCGAATACGAACCCAGACGTTTTTCGATGATCACGAGCCACTCGCGCAGGTTGTCGGCGCGCGCGTAAAACTGTGCGTCGGAGGCGTTAGTATCGGTCAAGCGGTCGCGGTACGAGGCCACAAAACGCGCGCCTTTGCGATACTGCGATTCCGCAGACGGCAAGATCCAGCGATTGGGATTAAAGTAGAACTGCGGCTCGGCCGCGGCCAGATCTTTGTCCTCCGGCGATTGGGACTGCGAGCGACTGTAGTGGTTGCGCAATGTACTGGTGAGATCCTTCACCTGCAGCATGACGCCCTGCTCCCAGTTAGGAAGGTTATCGAGCACCACGCCGGGCGGCAGCACATCGTTGGTCAAATAGCCGCCGGGCTTCTCGAGCACGGTCTCCACCATGCGCACGACCGTATCGGCCGTTGAATAGCCCACCACGGCCTGCTGCCCTTGCGCCGTACGATTCACCCACAGCACGTCGGGCTGGCGTGACCAAAACCAACTGACCACGCACAACACCAGAATCAGGAACATGACAATGCCCGTCCCGCGTCCCCACCACGGGCTGCGTGTCGACGCGGTCTCGGTCGCCACTTTGGGCTCGCGCGAAAACCAATCCATCGTGCCGGCGACCCAACCGGCCGCGCGGTCTCTAAAGTTCGTCATTGGTTTCAACCTTAGTCATTCATACTGCTCGGATGTAATGTGCATTGTGCCAGCACGCGCACGCCCGTCTGCGGAAGTGGGGGCGTTTGCGCCGTTTTCAAGCGCATCCGCCGCGGCGAGAGTTAGCACCTGTGTAATAATCTTGTAACGCAACGGGCACACTATGGCGAAATTCACCGGCTCTGGCGACAGGTAAGCGATGAGCAGTCCCAAAATCCTCGTGGTCGACGACGAAGCAGCGATTCGCACGATGCTGGCGTTTAATCTGCGTCGCGCGGGTTTTGAGGTTTGTGAAGCCCATGATGGCGCGACGGCGCGTGATTTGATTGCCAACGAGCGCCCCGATCTGGTGCTCATGGACTGGATGCTGCCGGACATCAGCGGCCTTGAAATGACGCGCACGCTCAAACGCGCAGAAGAATTTCAGGCGCTGCCGATCATCATGCTGACGGCGCGCACCCTCGAACAAGACAAGATAAACGGTCTGGACAGTGGCGCCGACGACTACATCACCAAGCCTTTTTCGCCCCGCGAGCTCATTTCCAGAGTCAACGCGGTGCTGCGCAGAACGCGCACCAACATGGACGACGCCGTGGTCGCGGGCGAGCTGTCCATCGACGTGAACGGTCACCGTGTGATGGCGGGCGATGAGGAAATCAAACTCGGGCCCACCGAATACCGGCTGCTGAAGTATCTAATGACGAATTCAGAGCGCGTCTACAGCCGCAGCCAGCTGCTGGATCGCGTATGGGGGGCCAACGTGTATCTCGAGGAGCGTACCGTGGACGTACACATTCGACGCCTGCGCAAAACGCTGGCGACCAAAGGTTACGATGTCTTTATCCAGACCGTGCGTGGTGTGGGCTACCGTTTTTCAACGAAAGTTGCCTGATCGCCCACCGTCGCTCACCACCCCATAACCTCTTCGGAACCACTACATGTCGCCGTTTGCACCCCGCACTGGGGAAATCATTTTCAAGAACGTGGCGCTGCTGCTCGCAGGCCTCGCTCTGGGCACGATTTACGGCAAGCCGCTGGTGGGACTGTGCATTGCGGCTATGGCGGTTGCGGGCTGGCATTTGTATCAACTTTGTTTGCTGCTGCGTTGGCTGCATGCGCCACAAAATACGGCGATTCCACCCGGCATTGGGCCGTGGCCGACTATCTACTCGCGGGTCAAATACGAACGCATGAACGTGCGCAAGCTGCGTGCACGTCAAAACGAAATACTGCGCGAATGGCGCGAAGTCACCGACGCGCTGCCCGATGCGGGCTTTGTGCTCAACGATCAGTTTCAGATTGAGCAGCACAATACGGCCGCACGGCGCCTGTTTTCTTTCGGTAACAACGATGTGAACGGCCTGCACATCACCAACATCATCCGCAATCCGAAATTTGTGGCGCTAATCGATAGCCGCGACTACGACCGCAGCATTCGCATCGTACCCACGGCCGATCCGAACAGCGTCTATTTGTGCAGAGTCACCGCCGTGTCGGGCAAACGCTTGCTGCTCATGGTCAGCGACATCACGCAGCGCGAGCAGGAAAATCGCATTCGCGCCGACTTTGTGGGCAACGCCTCGCATGAACTGCGCACGCCGCTGACCGTGCTACACGGCTATCTGGCGGCCATGAATGAAGACCCGGATCTTGGCGACTGGGCCGAACCGGTTGGCGATATGGCAGGCCAGGTTGAACGCATGCAGGATCTGGTGGCCGCACTACTGCAGCTCAACGAACTTGAAAGCCGCATGGACGCCCCGCTCGACACGGTAGACATGTACAAGCTGCTACGTCAGGCCTGCAACGACGCCGAAAAAATTGCGCCAGGCCAGCATCCAATTTCCCTGACCTGCCCGCCCGATGCGACGCTTTTGGGTGATCGCTCGGCGCTGCGCTCCATCGTCACCAATCTGTTGTCGAACGCCGTGCGCTTTACGCCCAAAGACGGCCAGATCGAGGTCACGTGGCACATCAATGCCACCGGGGCGCACATCTCCATCGTGGACAGCGGCATCGGTATTGCGCCCGAAGATGTGGCACGCGTTACCGAGCGCTTCTATCGCACCGATCACGGCCGCGCACGCCACGTTGGCGGCTCGGGCATTGGTCTTGCCATCGTAAAACACGGTCTTTCTATTCATCAGGCCTCGCTCGATATTCAAAGCGAGCTGGGCTCTGGTACCACGTTTATCTGTCATTTCCCGCCGGCCCGAGTGCCTTCACAAACTAGTGATAGACTCGCGGCCGCTCAATCATGACCCGCGCTTTTTTAGGGGAGCACAATGGAAAATAGTGATTTCGGCCAACACACGTCACGCCGGTTTAACGAAGAACTTGAGACACTGCGTAACCACGTGCTGCGCATGGGTGGTCTGGTGCAAGAGCAGCTCAAGCACGCCATTGAAGCGGTGGTCGATGGTGACAGCGCGCTGGGCCTCAAAGTGGCGCATGACGATTACAAAGTGAATCGCATGGAAGTGGACATCGACGAAGAATGCGCCCGCATTCTGGTGCGTCGTGCCCCCGCCGCCATGGATCTGCGTCTGATTGTCGCGGTGATTAAGACGATCACCGATCTGGAGCGTGTGGGCGATGAGGCCGAGAAAATCGGCTTTCTGGCCTCGCGCCTTGCCGTGCTGGAGCGCCCGCGCAATCACTACCGCGAACTGCGCAATTTGGGCGACCACGTTTCGGTCATGCTCACGCAGGCACTCGACGCTTTTTCCAGCCTCGATGTGGAGGCCGCGCGCCGCGTCGTCGCCGCCGATAAAAGTGTCGACGACGAATACGAAATGATCGCCCGTCAGTCCATCACGTTCATGATGGAAGACCCGCGCGTCATCAAACGCGTGATGGACGTGCTGTGGGCCGCCCGTGCGCTGGAGCGGATCGGCGATCACGCCAAGAACATCTGCGAATACGTCATTTTTCTGGTGTTGGGCAAGGACGTACGGCACCTGAAACTGCAGCACCTCGAGGACTTCGACGAGCACATTACGGCGGCTGAAAAACCGGAGTAAATTCAAGCGTTATCAGATGGTTAACTCAATGACACGGCGGTGTCACGAAACTGCAACATTGAGCCACTATCTTGACGTCGGGGCGCGCTTTGCGCGCCACACTCTTCGCCATTTTGGAGCCTTCGCCATGAGCCCTACTGTCCGTTCATCTGCTCCTAAATCGCCTATTCGGTCTGTCACAGCGCGTATCGCGCTGATCGCCCTGGGCGTCGCCGCCCTCACCTCCTGCGCCCAATCGTCGCGCGAGCGCATCAGCATCGTTGGCTCGTCTACGGTCTACCCGTTTTCCACCGTGGTGGCAGAGCGCTTTGGCAGAACGACCAAATTCAAAGTCCCGACGGTGGAATCGACCGGCTCGGGCGGCGGGCTCAAGCTGTTTTGCAAGGGCGTGGGCATGGCCTACCCGGACATCACCAACGCTTCCCGCCGGATCAAGGCATCCGAAGTGGCGCTGTGCGGCGAAAACAACGTGGAAGACATCATCGAGATAAAGATCGGCTATGACGGCATCGTGCTGGCCAACGCGGTGAATGCCCCGCAGCTCGATGTCTCCCGTCGCGACCTGTTTCTGGCGTTGGCCAAACAAGTGCCCAATCCCGACGGTTCGGCCACGCTTATCGATAATCCCTACATCACCTGGAACGATGTCAAAAGCGGCCTGCCGGACATCGACATTGAGGTGATGGGCCCGCCGCCCACTTCCGGCACCCGCGATGCCTTTGTGGAATTGGCGATGGAAGGCGGCTGCAAAACCTTCGATTTCATCAAAGCGATGAAAAAGAGCGACAAGAACAAGTACAAGAGCATTTGCCACACGGTGCGTGAAGACGGCGCCTTTATTGAGGCCGGCGAGCAGGACAATCTGATCGTGAACAAGCTGCGCAAGAACGCCGATTCGTTCGGCATCATGGGCTTCAGCTTTCTCGAGCAAAACGCCGACATGATTCAAGGCTCGTTGGTGGACGGCGTTGGACCTTCCTTCAACGCCATTGCCGACGGTAGCTATCCCATCTCTCGACCCTTGTTTTTCTATGTGAAAAAACTGCACGTGGGTTTCGTACCGGGCATTCAGGAATTTCTCAACGCCTTCACGAACGAAGACGCGGCCGGTGGCGAGGGCTACCTCACCGATCACGGTCTTATTCCACTGCCTGCGACGGAACGCAAAAAAGTCCTGGCGGACGTTGAGTCGCTCACACCCATGACTCTGGCCGCCATCTGAATTGCGTCGAATCACCAGTAAAGACCTATGCAACCCTCCTATCTGATTCTTGTCATCGCCGTTCTTGCCCTGATTGCGTTCGCGCGCGGGCACAGCAAATCCGCACGCGCGATGGGCGGCAAAGGCACGCCGCGCTGGCACTCCCTGGCCTCCTATCACGGCTACTATGCCGCCGCGTGGTGCGCGATTCCGGCGGTACTGATGCTGCTGCTCTATTTGATGGGCAATCACGCGCTGATTAACGCCGCGGTGAGCGCATCTCTGCCCGCGTCGGTGCAGGAACTGCCACCGGAAGAACGCCAGCTGCTGATGGGCGAAATAGTCAGCATCGCCACACTCGGCAACATTGGCGGTACGGGCGATCCGGTGCTGCTGGCCGGAGCGGAACGCTATAACCAGCTCACCGCCCGCGCCCGTCAACTCATCACCGCCCTGTGCGTCGCGCTGGCCATGATTGGCGCACTGCTGGCGCTGCGCCGTATCGCCCCCACGTTTCGAGCGCGTAACAAAGTAGAAGACATCGTGCGCTGGTTTCTGGTCGGGAGCTCGACGCTTGCGATTCTGACGACCATTGGCATTTTCCTGTCGGTCATTTTCGAAGCCGTACGTTTCTTTGGCAAAGTACCCATTACCGAATTCATGTTTGGTTTGGAATGGAGCCCGCAAACCTCGATTCGCAGCGATCAGGTGGGCTCATCCGGTTCGTTTGGCGCCATCCCGCTGTTCGCCGGCACCATGCTGATCTCTAGCATTGCCATGATCGTGGCCGTGCCGCTGGGGCTGATGACCGCGATCTACTTGTCGGAATACGCATCACCGCGCTTTCGCGGTTTCGCCAAGCCCGCACTCGAAGTGCTCGCCGGCATCCCAACGGTGGTCTACGGCTTTTTCGCCGCCCTGACGGTTGGGCCTATTCTGCGCAGCTTTGGCGACAGCATCGGACTGGATGTGGCGTCCGAAAGCGCGCTGGGCGCCGGGCTGGTGATGGGCATCATGATTATTCCGTTTATCTCCTCGCTCTCGGATGACGTGATCAACGCCGTGCCTCAGGCCATGCGTGACGGCAGCTACGGCCTTGGCGCCACGCGCTCCGAAACCATCAAGAAGGTGGTGCTCCCGGCCGCCCTGCCGGGCATTGTTGGCGGCATCTTGCTGGCGGCATCGCGCGCGATCGGTGAAACCATGATTGTCGTGATGGCTGCCGGGTTGTCTGCCAACCTCACAGCCAACCCGTTTGAGGCGGTCACCACCGTCACGGTGCAAATCGTGACGTTGCTGGTGGGCGATCAGGAATTTGACAGCGCCAAGACGCTCGCGGCCTTTGCGCTTGGATTGATGCTGTTTTTGATCACGCTAATTTTGAACGTGATCGCTCTGCGCGTCGTGCGCCGCTACCGCGAACAATACGATTGAGCCATGACTGAACCCACCAAAAAAACTCGCAGCACAGAACTGGTACGTAAGAGTCTGAAGGCTCGCTACGCACGCGAAAAGCGCTTCCAGCGCTACGGACTGGCCTCGGTGCTGATCGGCCTGACCTTCTTGCTGTTTTTCTTTTTCAGCATTCTGGGCGACGGCCTGTCGGCGTTTACTCAGGCACAGGTGAAGCTCGATATTAGTTTTGACGAGGCGCGCATCGACCCGGAAGGCACCCGCGACCCCGACACACTTGAGCTTGCGACTTATCGCGGCATCGTGCGCGATGCGATTCGCAAGGCCTTCCCGCAGGTCACCAAACCCGCGGAGTTTCGCGAACTGACCAAACTATTCAGTACCGGCGCCGAGTATCGTCTGCACGACATGGTCATGAGCAATCCCTCGCTCATCGGCACTGAAAAATCGGTGTGGGTACCGGCCGATGATGCGGTCGATTTGTATTACAAATCACGCACCGATGAGACGCCGGTGCGCGGCACGCTGAGCGATCCTCAAATCACGATGATCGAAAGCTTGGTGGACGCCGATCGCATTAAAAAGAGCTTCAACACGCTGCTGTTTAAATCCGGCGATTCGCGTGATCCTGAGCTGGCGGGCATTTGGGGCGCCACGGTGGGTTCGTTTTACATGCTGATGGTCACGGTGATTATCGCGTTTCCAATCGGCGTGATGGCCGCTATTTATCTTGAAGAATTCGCGCCACAAAACCGCTGGACGGATTTGATTGAGGTGAACATCAACAACCTCGCGGCCGTGCCGTCCATCGTATTTGGTCTGCTTGGCCTGGCCATCTTTATTAATGCCATGGGATTGCCGCGCTCCGCGCCACTTGTGGGCGGATTGGTGCTGGCGCTGATGACGCTGCCGGTGATCATCATTGCCGGCCGCGCCGCGATTAAGTCGGTGCCACCGTCTATTCGCACCGCCGCGCTTGGTGTTGGCGCTTCGCATATGCAGATGGTCTTCCATCATGTATTGCCGCTGGCCATGCCCGGCATGCTGACCGGTGCCATCCTTGGCATGGCGCGCGCGCTGGGCGAATCGGCGCCGCTGCTGATGATCGGCATGGTCGCGTTTATTGTCGAGGTACCGGGTGGACCGCTGGACCCCTCGACGGCGCTGCCGGTACAGGTCTATTTGTGGGCAGACAGTCCGGAGCGCGCCTTTGTCGCGCGCACCTCGGCCGCCATTATTGTACTGCTGATGTTTTTGTTAATGATGAACGCGACCGCCGTGTGGCTGCGTCGACGTTTCGAACGCCGCTGGTAAAGAGAAAAAACGTGAACGAAGCCCATACTTCCGAAACTTACGAAACCGTTGGCAGCTGCCACGCAGCCGATCCGGTGATCCGCGCCCGCAACATCGACGTGTTCTACGCCGACAAGCAGGCCATCGACAACGTCAGCCTCGATTTTGGCAAGAACGAAGTCGTGTCACTGATCGGCCCGTCCGGCTGTGGCAAGTCCACCTTTTTGCGTTGCCTCAACCGTATGAACGATACGATTGAAATTGCCCGCGTTAGCGGCGACATCACGCTGTACGACGAAGACATCTACGACAAAAACATGGACGTGGTGCTGCTGCGCTCACGTGTCGGCATGGTGTTCCAAAAGCCCAACCCGTTTCCGAAATCCATTTATGAGAACGTGGCTTACGGTCCGCGCATTCACGGTCTGGCCACGGATCGGGCGCAGCTCGATGACATCGTGTTCACGAGCCTGCGCAAGGCCGGTTTGTTTGAAGAAGTGAAAGATCGCCTGGATGAGCCTGGCACCGGTTTGTCCGGTGGCCAGCAGCAGCGTCTGTGCATCGCGCGCACGATTGCCGTGGACCCGGAAGTGATTTTGATGGACGAGCCGTGCTCTGCACTCGATCCCATTGCCACGGCGCGCATTGAAGACCTGATTGACGAGCTCTCGGAAAATTACACGATTGCGATCGTGACCCACTCCATGCAGCAGGCCGCACGCGTGTCACAGCGCACAGCCTACTTCCACCTGGGGCGGTTGATTGAAGTGGGCAACACCGACAACATCTTCACCAACCCGCAGCACAAACTCACCGAAGATTACGTGACCGGCCGCTTTGGCTAATCGCGACGCGCAGTTTGTCGTCACTCCGCCGCCCGCCACGACGGTGCGCGTGCAGGGTGGCGGCGCGTTTCCCGTGCGACGCGTGTTCTGCGTTGGGCGGAACTACGCCGACCACGTAGTTGAAATGGGCGGCGACGTTACGCGCAATCCACCCACCTTTTTTACCAAGCCCGCCGATGCGGTCGTGTGTGAGCCTAAGCACGTGCCCTACCCAAAAGCCACCAGCAACCTGCACTACGAAGTGGAATGGGTGGTGGCGCTGTATGCAGGCGGCAGCGATCTGGACACCGCTGCGGCCAGAAAGCTGGTGGGCGCCAGTGGCGTTGGCCTTGATCTAACGCGCCGGGATCTACAGGCCGCAGCCAAAAAAGCCGGTGACCCGTGGGACTGTGCGAAAGCGTTTGATCAAAGCGCGCCCATCAGCGCGCTGCGCGCCGGCACGTTGGACGACATACCGGCAGCGAGCACGCTATCGCTGCGCGTCAACGATGACACCCGACAGAGCGCCACACTCGAGCATCTAATTTGGAGCGTACCGGAGCTATTGAGTCATTTATCCGGACTGTTTGAGCTCAAAGCCGGGGATTTGATTTTCACGGGTACGCCGGCAGGCGTCGGACCGCTACACCGCGGTGACCGTGTGGCCGCCGCGCTTGAAGGCATCGCAGAATTTCAGTTTGAGATGGCTTAGCAGCCGCTGAAGACTAACCGGCCGCGGCGTCATCTTCGTTGTCGTCATCCACCGCTGCAATCACGCGATTTCGACCCAAACGCTTGGCGCGATAGAGCGCCGCATCAGCCCGCTCCAGAAACTCGCGTGTCGTCGTACCGGCAGAGGGCTTTACCGTAGCCACACCGACGCTGACGCTCAGCGTGCCATCAGTCGGGTGACTCAAACCCAGCTCGTAAACGCGCTGACGGGCACTCTCGGCCACCCGCGCCGCACCGCGCAAATCGGTGTTGGGCAACAGGTAGGCAAATTCTTCACCGCCAATGCGGCACGCCAGATCGCAGTCGCGCGCCGCCGCGGTGCGCAAGGTACGCGCCACGATTTTCAAAATGGAATCACCACGCGGATGGCCAAACGCATCGTTGTAGGGTTTGAAGTGATCGACATCGATGATCACGACCGATAACGGCGTTTCGGTGTGCAGCAGGCGTGCCCACTCTACTTCCAGATTTTTGTCGAAGGCGCGGCGGTTGCCAAGTCCGGTGAGCGCATCTTCGTACGAAAGAACTTTGAGCTTCGGAATCGTGGTGTCGACCACGGTGCGCAGCTTGTCGCGCTCAGTCTGCAGAGCTTCTTTTTCCGATGCAGTCTGGTTGAGCTTCTCGGCCAGCGACATGATTTGACGCGACACGCTGTGATGGCTGTGCAGGCGCATAAGAAAGTACTGGCGCCCCTCCTCGGTCATCGCGTCGAGCATACTGACGCTGATGCGAATGGAATCCTTGGGCCGACGCGCCATCAGTCGAACCGGCACCTCATCATCCGCCAACATGGCCAGACGCAGTGAATCGGCCACCGACTGAGGTTCTTCGAAAAGCTCCAGCAGTGAGGTCGTCTCATCTTGCTTAACGCCGAGCCGATCACGGGCCGAATCGTTCACGCCCAGCACTTTGCCGGCCGAGTCGCAGACCAATGCACCCTCGCGCAGAGCGCTCAGAAGCGCCGCGGCTGGCAGACTTTGCAGCGAGTTGTCGCTGGATGAACTCATTCCTACGCCTCTGGCACAAGGCCAATCATGCGATTCAAGGGCAGCGAGCTGAAACGTACGGGATGAACCCTATTTACAATCAGCTCACGGTTTTCCATGGTAATGACGCGGCGGCGTGGCGCCACCGCGAGGCATCGTTTTGTGATCAAAGTCACACTTTTGCCCCTATTGACACGGTTTTAGCGCCAATGAGAAACGTTCGCTTTTGATGCAACCGCGCGGCGACAGGGCGAAAGTGCTACGGCTTCTCTCATTTTAAGAACCAGTCTAACCAAGCGTACTGACATAACGATAAGTGTGTTATTACTATAAACGTTGCCTATTCGACCTCACCCACAGGATACCGCTTGATGCCGCCACACCACGGCCGACGGGCGGGCATTTGCCTGCACATCACCTCACTTCCCGGCCCGAACGGTATCGGAACACTTGGCGCCAACGCACGCTGGTTCGTTGACCGGCTTGCCGACTGCGGCATGAGCGTCTGGCAGGTGCTCCCGATTGGTCCCACCGGCTACGGCGACTCGCCGTACCAACTGTTGTCGGTTTTCGCCGGCAATCCAATGCTGATTGATTTACCGACGCTGGTGGCAGACGGATATCTGGCGCCGTCCGATCTGGCGCAGTTTCCCACCACGGCAACAGACCACGTGGAGTTTGGCGCGCTGTTCGAGATTCGTACGCGACTGTGCGAAAAAGCGGCGCGCACGTTTCATCAAACCGCCTCAGTAGCCGAACGCAGCGCGTACGTCGAGTTCGTGCAGCAGCACAATGCACTGTGGCTGGATGCGTTTGCCCGTTATCAGGTGATTAAAGCCGCGCACGGGCAACAGCCCTGGTACCAGTGGCCCGAACCGCTACGCGACGCATCGTCCGAGGCCTGCACGGCCTACATTGCCGAGCGTGCGGACGGCCTGCGCACACAGAAAATTATTCAGTTTCTGTTTTTTCGCCAGTGGCATGCGTTACAAGAATACGCAAACACCCGCGGCGTAAAACTGATGGGCGACCTGCCGATTTACGTGGCCCACGACAGTGCCGATACCTGGGGACGCCGGGATCTTTTTCAGTTTCAAGACAACGGTCAACTCGCCGCGGTTGGTGGCGTGCCGCCGGACTACTTCAGCGCGGACGGGCAGCTGTGGGGGAATCCACTTTACGACTGGCCAGCGCACGAACGCGACGGCTTCGACTGGTGGATCAAACGTCTGCGCCACGCCTGCGCTCTCACTGACTGGGTGCGCATCGATCACTTTCGCGGCTTCGAGGCCTACTGGTCTGTATCGCCCGATGCCGCCACGGCGCGCGATGGCCACTGGGCAGAAGGGCCCGGCGACCGATTGTTTAATGCCCTGCGCGAAGCGATTCCCGCACTGCCGGTTATCGCTGAAGATCTCGGCGTCATTACCGATGAGGTCACGGCCCTGCGCCAGCGTTTTGCTCTGCCCGGCATGGCTGTCCTGCAATTCCTGCTCGACGAACCGGACTTTGCACCGGAACACATTGCGCAGGATCGCGTGTGTTACACCGGCACCCACGACAACGACACCACCACCAGCTGGTTCGCCGGCGGCAATGAAAGCGAACCGCACGCCGAGACGCTGGCGCGTCAGCAACGCGTGCTTGCCATTACGAACGGCGCGGCCGATACCGTGGCTATTGATCTGGTCGCGGTTGCCATGAACAGTCCCGCACAGATGGCTATCGTACCGATGCAAGACTGTCTGGGTTTGCCGAGCGCAGCGCGCTTCAATATTCCAGGCACCACGGACGGCAATTGGCGTTGGCGCCTGCAAACGGCACAGTTTGATGATGCACTCGTTGACGTACTGCGCACCATGATCGAGCACGGTGAGCGTCGCGTCGTGATGTGACTTTATTTAAACGGCCTTTGGGCCTATTGTTCTCGAACCGCCACAAAAAAAGATCAAACCTATGCAAGAGAACGTGCACGCCCAAGACGCCGACCATGCGGAAACCGCAGACGGTCGTAATGTAAGCCGACTCACGCGCGAAACACTGGCGCTGGTGCTTGCAGGGGGTCAGGGCAGTCGCCTGCACGAACTGACCAAATGGCGGGCCAAGCCCTCACTGTATTTTGGTGGCAAATTTCGCATTATCGATTTCGCACTCTCTAACTGCATTAATTCCGGCATCCGACGCATCGGGGTACTCACGCAGTACAAAGCACACTCTCTCATTCGCCATCTGGTGCACGGCTGGAGTCAATTCCATGCCGGCAAACGCGAGTTTGTGGAAATCTTGCCCGCATCGCAGCGCATCGGCGGGGAGTGGTATCGCGGCACCTCGGACGCCGTGTATCAAAATCTCGATATCATCCGCACGCACGACCCCAAAATGGTGCTGATTCTGGCCGGCGATCACGTCTATAAAATGGACTATGGCCCGCTGCTTGCACACCACGCTCGCGTCCAGGCGGACATGACGGTTTGCTGCGTTGAAGTACCGATCGAAGAGGCGGCCGGACAGCTCGGCGTCATGACCGTAGATGAAAACGGGCGGGTTATTGGGTTTGAAGAAAAACCGGAAAACCCGACACCCACCTATGGCAAGACCGATACCTGCCTGGCGTCCATGGGCAATTACGTGTTCAACACACACTTTCTGTACGAACAGGTTATTAAAGACGCAGACGATCCCAAGACCCAGCACGATTTTGGCCGCAACATCATTCCTAATATCATCGACAAATACGCCGTGCATGCCTACCCGCTGCGCGACACCGTCACCGGCGCACAAGCCTACTGGCGTGACGTGGGTACGTTGGACGGGTATTACGATGCCAACATGGAGCTCGTCAGCGTATCGCCAGAGTTCAACATCTACGACCGCGAGTGGCCCATCTTCACGCACCAGATGCAGGCCCCACCCGCCAAGTTTGTGTTCAACGATGATGATCGTCGCGGCACAGCACTCGATTCCATGGTCTCCGGTGGCTGCGTAATTTCAGGGGCCACGCTCAAAGGCTCGCTGCTGTTTTCCAACAGTCACGTGCATTCCTACAGCATGGTGGAGGACTCGGTCATTTTGCCGGAAGTGCAGATTGGGGAACGCTGCAAGATTCGGCGCGCCATTATTGATCGCGGCACGATTGTGCCCGAGGGTTCGCAAATCGGCTACGACGCCGAGCAGGATCGCAAACGCGGCTTTCGCGTTACCGAGTCGGGCATTACGCTTGTAACGCCAGACATGTTGGGTCAGCAACTGCACTTTATTCGTTAAGTTTCCCGTATGAACATCACGATGCTGGCAGCGGAGTACGGGGGCGCCGCCGCGTTGCGCTGTACGCCGCTGGCCAGCACCATTGAACGCCTTGCACATGCGCTCGCGCAGTGTGGCGCGAGCGTCACGATCATTACCCCTGGGTATGGCGTCGTCGATGGCCCCGCACTTGAGCAAATTTCAGTCAATTTCGGCGGCACCGACGAGCGGGTAGAGGTCATTGAGGCGTCGAACGCGGACGACGTTCGCCACATTGCGCTGGAGCATGTGCGTTTCCAGCCACAGGGTGCCGGTCGCGTCTACTGCGATGACGGCAATGATGCCCCGTTTGCCACCGATGCCGGAAAGTTCGCTTTTTTTAGCGCCGCAAGCGCGACCTATTTGAGTTCGCAACCCGTGCTACCGGATGCCGTTCACGTCCACGACTGGCCGGGCGGCCTGTTTTTCGCCCTGCGCGAGTATGATCCGGCGCACCTCGCGCTGCGCACCGTGCGCTGTGTTTTTAGTCTGCACTCCAGCGAAATCCAGGGACGACGACCATTAGCCTTTCACGAATCTTCCCTGCGCAGCTGGTTTGCCGATTTGCCGCTGCCGCGACGCGCGGTGGTGGATCCAGAATATGACGACTGCGTGAATCCCGTAGCCACAGCCATGCGTCTGGCCGATGCCGTCGCGCTGCCGTCAGTCTCCTACGTTGACGAACTGTGCGCGGATGATGCGTCGAATCTCTCAGCACTGGCGCATTACCAACGCTCGCGGGGCGCACTGATGGGTATTGATGCCGGTGCGACGCCGCGCGAGCGGCCGGTCCGACGCACGGCGTGGACAACCGTGCGCCAGCAGTTGCACGAGCATCTGCGTGGCTTAATCGCCGGCGCGCCGCTGCTGCGCAGCGCGCACTTTTTGTGTGACCAAACGCTCGAGCTACTGCCGGCCCGGCGACCGTCGGTCGTGGCCAGCCTGCTTGGACCGTTTGATGACAACGGCCTGCACTTGTTACGTCAGTCGCACACCACGGCCACAAGCGTTCTGGATGCCATGCTCGCCACCCTGCGCGGTGGCGAACGACTCGTCGCGCTGGGCGACGGCACGGCGGCGGCCGAGTCGTTTCTGACCGCCGTGGCAGCGCGCCAGCCGCGCTTTGTGTACCTGCAAGGCAACGCGGGCGCCGCCGCCGACTGGCTGCTGCGCGCCGCTGATTTTCATGTGGTGCTGCCTCACTTTGCGCCCGGCGCCGCGGCGGCGCTGACCGCGCTGAACCTGGGCCGGCCGTGTCTGGTTCATCGTGTCGGCGGTTTGCGTGATGCGGTGGAAGAGGGCTTCAACGGCTGGCATACCGACGCTGCACAGGACGCGGTAGTGGCCGCATTTGCGCGCGCCTGCGACACTAAGCGTGCAGGCGGCAAACCCTACAACCAACTGTGCTCGAACGCAGCGACCAGCGGTACGCCGTGGCCCGTCATTGCGAAACGTTTTCTTGATCAACTTTACCGTGCGACTGTGACATGACTACCCCTCACCTAACCGATCAAATCGCCCGACTCGTCCGCGGTCAATGCGACGACCCGTTTTCGATCCTCGGCGCCCACGGCCGCGGCGACGATGTGGTCGTGCGTTGCTTTATCCCGCAGGCCAAACGCATCGTATTGCTCGGCGCCGATGGCACCGACTATGGCGAACTGCGACGCCTGCACCCGAACGGCGTGTTCGAGGGCAACATGCCGGCGCTCATGACCTACACGCTCAGCGTCACCACCTACAGCGGCGAACACCTGCAGGTGGACGACCCCTATCGGTTTGGATCGCTGCTGAGCGATCTGGATTTGCATCTCATTGGCGAGGGCACGCACGAGCAGCTGTATCGCAAACTGGGCGCCACGTATCGCAATCTGGATGGCGTGCCCGGCACCCATTTTGCTGTGTGGGCACCCACCGCCCACCGGGTCAGTGTGGTGGGTGATTTCAACGACTGGGACGGCCGCCTGCACGTGCTGCGCAAGCATCACGATATCGGTATCTGGGACATCTTCATTCCGGGCATCGAGCCCGGCGCATTGTATAAGTACGAGCTACTCAACCAGGCGCGCGAGTTGCTGCCACTGAAATCCGATCCCATGGCGCAGGCGTGTGAGCCGCCGCCGGGAAACGCCTCGCGCGTGACTCATAGCCAATATCAGTGGGGTGACGGCGACTGGATGACCCACCGCGAGGGGAACTGTGCACTCGATGCTCCGGTCAGCATTTACGAGGTGCACTTGGGCTCGTGGCGACGACACGCAGACTCCGGCGCCTGCCTGAGCTACGAGGAGCTGGCCGACCAGTTGGTGTCCTATGTCGCCGACATGGGCTTTACCCACATCGAGCTCATGCCAATTCATGAGCACCCGTTTGACGGCTCGTGGGGCTACCAGCCGATTGGGCTCTACGCCCCTACGTATCGATTTGGCACGCCCGACGCATGCCGGGCGCTGATCGACCGCGCACACCAGCGCGGCATCGGTGTCATCATCGATTGGGTCGCCGCCCATTTCCCGCGCGACGAACACGGCCTGGCGCGCTTCGACGGCACCTGTCTTTATGAACACGAGGACCCGCGCCGTGGCGCGCACATGGACTGGGGTACGCTCATCTTTAATCTGAGCCGGCGCGAGGTGAGCAACTATTTGATCTCCAACGCGCTGTACTGGATTCGTGAATTTCATATTGACGCACTGCGTGTCGATGCCGTCGCCTCCATGCTCTACCTCGATTACTCGCGCGAAGATGGCGAATGGGTCGCCAACGAGCACGGCGGCAACGAGAATCTGGAGGCCATCGCATTTTTCGCTGAACTCAATGAGCGCGTATCCGCCGCCGGTGGCGTGACCATGGCCGAGGAATCCACGGCGTGGCCTATGGTCTCGCGTCCCGTGTCGGCGGGCGGTCTGGGCTTCCACTACAAATGGAACTTAGGCTGGATGCACGACACGCTGCACTACCTTCAGGAAGACCCTATTGCGCGCAAACATCATCACGACAAAATGACGTTCGGACTAATTTACGCATTTAGCGAGAACTTCATCCTGCCCCTGTCCCACGATGAGGTGGTTCACGGCAAACACTCGCTGGTGGATCGCATCCCCGGTGATCTGGACACCAAGCTTGCGACGCTGCGCGCCTACTACGGCTTCATGTATGCACATCCGGGCAAGAAGTTGTTGTTCATGGGTGGTGAGTTTGCGCAGCGCCATGAATGGCAGTTTGATCAGCAGCTGCACTGGCATCTGCTCGACGACGCGGGTCACAGCGGCGTGCAAAGCTGCGTGCGCGCCCTCAACGGCATCTACCGCGAGCACGGTGCTCTGCACACGCTCGACGCCGATGCCGCCGGGTTTGAGTGGCTGGTCGCGGAAGACCGGGATCACAGCGTGTACGCGTTTATGCGTTATGACAGCCACGGCGATCGAATTTTGTGCATTAGTAACTTTACGCCCGTTGCGCGTGCCGGATACCGTGTCGGCGTGCCCTTTGAGGGTGCATTTTCGGAGTTGTTTAATACCGCTTCAAAACGCTACGCAGGCAGCGACAGCACACCGCCGCGCTTGGTAGAATCCGAGCCGGTTGCAGCCGATGCCCGAGACCACTCCATCAAGCTCGATCTGCCGCCGCTCGCAACGCTTTATTTGAGGTGGAGCCAATCCTCCACCTCAGGCACCACACATTAGAGAAACGCATGTCCGCAACTACCGGGTCTTCAGACTCATCCGATCTTAAGCATCTCGAGGCCCCCGCACTGGCGATGACCAGTGAGGCCATCGCGCGCGACTTCACGCGCTACTTTGGCCACACGCTTGGCCGTCGCCTGCTGAGCACTGAGGCCCCGTACGTTTATCAGGCATTGGCGCTGACGCTGCGCGATCGCCTGGTCGAGCGCTGGAACAAAACCAGCAACGCGCTGCGGGCCTCCAACGGTCGCAAAACCTATTACCTGTCGCTCGAATTTCTGATCGGTAGACTGATGCGCAACACGATGCTTAATCTCGATCTGGAAGACGCCTGTCGCGAGGCGATGGCCTCCATGGGTCTGTCGATGGCGGACGTGTTTGAAAGCGAACAGGACGCCGGTCTTGGCAACGGCGGCCTGGGACGCCTGGCGGCCTGCTTTTTGGACAGCTGTGCCACGCTCGGGCTGCCGGTGGTCGGTTACGGTATTCGCTACCACTACGGCATGTTCCGTCAGTGCATGGAAGACGGGCGCCAAATTGAAGAACCGGATCAATGGCTGCGCGACGGTTTCATCTGGGAAATTGAGCGGCGTGAAATTGCCCAGACCGTAAAATTTGGCGGCCGCACCGAGGTCTACACCGACGACGGCGGACAGATACGGCATCGCTGGGTGGACACCCATGACGTCCTGGCCGTCCCGTACGACGTGCCCGTGCCGGGCTATCGCAATGAGGTGGTCAACACGCTGCGTCTATGGTCCGCTGGCGCAACCGATGCGTTCGATCTGGAAGAATTCAATGCCGGCAGTTACACCGACGCGGTGGCGGCGAAGAACGCAGCCGAGAACATCACGATGGTGCTCTACCCCAACGCCAGCAGCGAAAATGGACAGACGCTGCGTTTGCAGCAGCAGTATTTCCTTGCCTCGGCGAGCCTGAAGGACACATTGCGCCAGTGGGTGAACTATCAGGGCCCGTCGTTTGATGATTTTGCCGCGCGCCACTGCTTTCAGCTCAATGACACCCACCCGGCCGTGGCCGTCCCCGAGCTCATGCGTCTTTTGATGGACGAGCACGGTCTTGGCTGGGACGAGGCGTGGAAGATCACCACCGCTACCATGGCCTACACCAATCACACCCTGCTGCCCGAGGCACTGGAGATGTGGCCGGTGAGCCTGTTCGGCGGATTGCTGCCGCGCATTCTTGAGATTATTTTTGAGATCAACGCGCGCTTTTTGAGTCAGGTCGATGAGCAGTTCCCCGATGACCCCGGCATGATTGAGCGCATGTCGCTGATTCGCGAAGGCCATGAGTCGATGGTGCGCATGGCCTATCTGGCCATTGTCGGCAGCTTTTCGGTCAACGGCGTGGCCGAGCTCCACTCGCGGCTTCTGCGCGAGGGTTTGTTTAGCGACTTCAGTCGCATGTGGCCGCAGAAATTCAACAACAAGACCAATGGCGTCACGCAGCGTCGCTGGCTGGCCGCCTGCAATCCGCAGCTTGCCACACTGATTACCGACACGATCGGCGAGCGCTGGGTGTCGGATCTCGATCGCCTTGAAGACCTGCGGCCCCACGCCACAGACACGGCGCTGGGCGCTCGCTGGCGTGACATCAAGCAGACCAACAAACTGGCGCTTGCCAACCTCATCGCGCAGCGCACCGATGTGCAGCTGCCCGCCTCCATGCTGTTTGATGTGCAGGTGAAGCGTATTCATGAGTACAAGCGTCAGCTGCTCAACGTGCTGCACGCCATTTATCTGTACGACCAAATCAAACACGGCCACGGCGACGACATGACGCCGCGCGCCATCATCATCGGTGGCAAGGCCGCTCCAGGCTATGAAATTGCGAAACTAATTATCAAGTTTGCCAACAACGTGGCGCGGGTGATTAATCGCGACCCGGCGACCAAAGATCGCCTGCGGTTGGTCTTTGTGCCCGACTATAACGTGTCGGTGATGGAGGTCATCTGTCCTGCCGCGGATTTGTCAGAGCAAATTTCGACGGCCGGCAAAGAAGCGTCCGGCACCGGCAACATGAAGTTCATGATGAACGGCGCACTCACAATCGGTACGCTCGACGGTGCCAACGTGGAAATTCTGGAAGCCGTCGGTGCGGAAAACTTCTTCCTGTTTGGCCTCGATGTTGAGCAGGTTGACGCTCTGCGGCCCAACTACGATCCGGCCGCCATTGTGCAGGCCGACGAAGGCTTGGCGCGCGTGGTGGGTATGATCCGTCGCTCCTGCTTCAACCGTTTCGAGCCCGGCGTGTTCGATCCGATCGTGCAGGCCATCCTGAGTCCGTTTGACCCGTGGATGACCGCCGCCGATTTCCGCAGTTTTGTGGACACACAGGCAAACGTGGCCACCGCTTACACTCAAACTCAGGACTGGACGCGCATGAGCATATTGAACACAGCCTCATCGGGGCGCTTCTCCACCGACCGCACCATGCGTGACTACAACGACGACATCTGGCATCTGGAGCCGATAAAGTTGTGACCAGTCCGCGTACGCCCTTCCCGCTGGGCGCACATCAACTCGACGATGGTGTCAGCTTCGCGTTGAACGCACCGGATGCGACGGCCGTCGAGCTGTGTTTTTTTGACGGCAACGATCATCAGATCGCCGTGCATACAATGACCGATCACACCGACGGGGTGTGGTCAGAATTCGTGCCCGGCTGCGCGTTCGGCCAGCGTTATGGCTACCGCGTGCGTGGCCCGTGGGAGCCCGCGAAAGGCCATCGTTTTGATGCCTCCAAAGTCTTGATCGATCCGTATGCGCGCGAACTCAGCGGCGCGCTGTACTGGACCGATGCCCTGCACAGCAGCGCGAAGTCCGCCGCCGCCGACAGTACCGATCGGCGCTACGACAGCGCGCGCTTTGTGCCCAAGGGCGTGGTGGTCGAGCCGCACGCAGCGCGCGTTGCGCGCCCCGCCATCGCCTGGTCCGACACGGTTATTTATGAGACCCACGTGCGCAGCCACACGATGCGCCATCCCGCCATCCCGGCGCGCGACCGCGGCCGCTACTTGGGGCTGGCCCACGGTGAGGCGCTGCACTATCTCAAGGCGCTGGGCATCACAAGCGTAGAACTTATGCCCGTACACTTTTTTGTGGACGAGTATTTTCTTGCCCAGCAGGGGCTGCGCAATCATTGGGGTTACAACACGCTGAGCTTTTTTGCGCCCATGACCCGTTACGCCAACACGCAACCGCTGGCCGAGTTGGTGGGCATGATCGACGCCATCCACGATGCCGGCCTCGAGGTGATTCTGGACGTGGTGTACAACCATACGGCCGAAGGCAATGAGGAAGGCCCCACGCTTTCGTTCCGCGGGCTTGCCAACGCCGACTACTACCAGTTGGCGCCAAACAACCGTGCGCATTACATCAACGACACCGGCTGCGGCAATACGCTGAACATCAACGCTCCGATCACGCAGCAACTTGTACTCGACAGCTTGCGCTATTTTGCAGACGACCTGAACGTGGACGGCTTCCGTTTCGATCTTGCACCAATCCTGGGGCGACTGCCCGATGGCTTTACAAGCGATCATCCGTTTTTCAGAGCCGTCGCCAACGACCCTGTGTTGAGCACGCGCAAAATGATCGCCGAGCCGTGGGACGTGGGACCCGGTGGTTATCAAAACGGTCGCTTCCCACCACCGTGGGCGCACTGGAACGACCAGTTCCGCGACACGGTGCGCCGCTTCTGGCGGTCAGATGATAATCAGGTACCCACCTTTGCACGCCGGCTGCACGGCTCCGCCGATTTGTTTGAGGCAAACGGTCACGAGCCCTCTTCGAGCGTTAACTTCGTCGCGGCGCACGACGGCTTCACGCTCAATGACGTGGTGACCTACCAGCACAAACACAATCAGGCCAACGGCGAGAACAATCGGGACGGCCACGATCACAACTACAGCGACAATTACGGTGTAGAGGGCGACACGCGCGATCCGGATATTCTGTCAGAGCGACGACGTCAGCGACTGAACATGCTGGCCACCCTGCTCTGCTCGCAGGGAACACCCATGCTGCTTGCCGGGGACGAATTCGGTCATACCCAGCACGGCAACAACAACGCCTACGCGCAGGACAACGACACCACGTGGCTGGACTGGTCGCGGCTGGACGACGACCCGGATTTTCTGCAACAGGTGCGACGACTTATTGCACTGCGCAAGCACACCCCCGTACTGCGCTCAACGCAATTTCTGCACGGCCTCACCAGCACGCCAGAGGGCCATCCCAACATCGCCTGGTTTAACGCCGACGCCACACCACTGGAAGATCAGCAGTGGCCGCATGCCCGTGCGCTGACGCTCGTGCTACGCGAAACCGAAGCCAACGACTATGACATTCGTGGCGTCGCGTTAATGTTCAACGTCTCGAAGAGAATGGTGAATTTCTATTTGCCACCGATGGATCGCGGCGGCCAATGGCGTCAGCGCTTCCACAGCGACCCGAACGCCGCCGAAGCAACCGAAATCGCACAGCTGTGTCGCCACAGCTGTGCCATCTGGACCTACGAGACGTCAGCGGCTTAGTTGATCACTGCACCGGGACCCGGTGCACTGAAGAACGCGGCCCGCATCATGCCAAGGTCCACCACGTTGACCACGCCATCGCCGTTGAAATCGGCATCGGGACCGGTCGTGAAAAAGGCGCTTCTGAGCAGGCCCAGATCCACGACGTTAACCATGCCATCGTCATTCAAATCCGCATCACACACGTTGCCAAAACCATCGCCATTGGTATCGCGCTGATCAGCGTTTGACACGATGCTGCAGTTGTCGACGGCATCCACGATACCGTCGGCATCACCATCTTCGACGACCGTGCCGTCTTCAATCTGCAGCAAAAACGCGGCGAGATTCTCAAGCTCCAGCGCGCTGAACGCGCCCACATCCACGCCCACGGTCGCGGCATCGCTGTGCGCCAATACGGCCTCACTTAGGCTCGCCGCGGAACCATCGTGCAGATACGGCCCCGTATTCCACAGTCCAAGCAGGGTTGGCGTGTCGAGGCCGCCGTTGGGTAGGGGTTGACCCAACCGCCCGCCCGTATCGGCATCCACCGTGCCGATGTTATTGAACTCATCGCCAACTGTACTGTTGGTAAACGCCGTACCGCTGTGACAGCCGGCGCAACCTGACGCGAAGAACACCTGCTGCCCGGCGCGCGCCTGGGTCGTAAAACCGCCGCTTTCGGTGCGATAAGGCGAATCACCGGTGGAGGCAAGCGAGGTGACAAACGCCGATAGCGCATCCAGGTCTGCGCTTAAGCCTGCTTTGGGTGCGCCGAGCGTCGCGGCCGTCGCCATGAAATCAGGATCGCTCATCAGACCGTCACCCTTGAAGATGTCGCGCATATCATTTTCGAAGTCATGAATTTCGTCAAAATTGGCGGTCCAGTGAACGTTGCCGTGACCGACTCCGGCGCGGGCACGAAGATCGGCGGTGTTGCGCAAGCCCTCACCAACATCGGAGAAATCCCAGGTGCGGCCGTCGTGACCGCCGTCGGCATGGCAGGTTGAGCAAGCAATGTACGACTGCGCCGTAAGACGCGGGTCGGCACTGTCGAAAAACAGCTGCTTGCCAAGCAGCAGCTGCGCCGACAGCACTTCGCTCGACACCGTGGGAAATTCATTCAGCAGTGCATGCGAGCTGGTCGATCCGGCCACGAACGCGTCGGCACCGATCACGCTAATCGAGCGGCCCAACCAGTTATGCGCAATGACGCGACGACCATCGGGCGACACCACGACGCCGGTCGGCGCAAAGTCCAGCGTGACGCTTGCCAACGACTCTTCCTGATAGATGTCATACACCCGCAGCACGCGCGCATTTTCGAACACCAGATAGAGATAGTTACCGGTTGGATCAAACGCACCCGCGGTCGGCTGCGCCGAGTTATCGAAATCGTGACGCGCCGTGGTCTCGTCTACCCGCGAGGTTAAGTTGATGCGCGAGAGCATCGAACGCACGAGCATGTTGTGCTCACGATTTTGACCGTCGCGGAACTGCCCGCGATAGATATTGCTGCTGCTGGCCGGTACAAATGCAAACTGACCCGAGGGCGAGATAATCGGCGCCATCAAATAGTTTGGAATGCCGCGCGCCGAAAACACGTCGTCCGGCTGATCGTTGTAGGGCACCAGCACCGTGTCCTCCAGCGCCAGCGTTGTGGCATCGAGCACCCACACTTCTCCGCCTCCGAGCGCACCAAGATTTCGCGTACTCTCGCCCGGCACCGGTGCGGTAATGAAACGCGACACGAACACCTGCTCGCCAGACGCATTCATAGACAGCTCTCGGGGTGTTGGACCCACCGCTTGCTCGAGCATCGTGCCGGTTTGAAAATTAATCCGTGCCACCGCGCCACTGCCTTCAAGCGCGACATAGCCCACCGGCACCGTAGCCTCAGCGTCAAACACGATGCCGTGCGGCTGGCTGCCGCGGGCCAGACCGGCAAACGTATCGACCACCGTGAACGCTGCCGGGTCAACCACCGACACACTGGCGCTGTCTTTGTTTACAACGTAGAGCAGTCCGTTCGATGCCAGGGCCAGTGACACCGGCCGCGCGCCCACGGGAATTTCCGCCAGCAGCGCGCCGTCGCCGATACGCAGCACCGACACGCTGTTGTGATCGGCATTGGCCACCAGCACACGATCATTCGACACATCGCCACCCATGGGCTGATACACAATATTGGCCGAACGCGAGGGCGCTGTTGCGGTCTTCGGCGCAAACGCGGTGTGGAAAAACACCAGCGAATCCGAGAAGGCGCCGGCCGTCGCCGTCACGGTCACAGGATACCGACCCGGCGCGGCGTAGCTGTGCGTCGCGTTGGGCTGCGTCGTCTCCAGCGCCGGCGTGCCGTCACCAAAATCCCAACTGTATTGCACACCGCTACCGCCGGTAATTTCCACACTCATGGACGCGCCGGCCGCGACTTGCGAGGGCTGCGTCTGCGCGTTAGAAAGTTCGATGGTCTGTGGATCAGCACCGTTGATGTAAATCGCAAGACGCGTCTGATGCGCGATCACCAAATCGAAATTGCCGTCGAGGTTTACATCCACAAGCTTGGCGTCAAAGGCCTCCTCGTCGCCCCACTGTGCCTCGAACACCTGAACGAACGTGCCGGAGTTCACACCGCTGTTTAATATGATGTTGTTTTTCTCGTTACCGAGGAACGTGGAGTCGTCGAACAACTCAATACTTGAGAGCAAAAAGTCCAGATCGCCGTCGCCGTCAATGTCACGGATGTGCGACAAACCGTGCTTACCCTGATCGCCTTCAATTACCGGATCAACGCGGCGCGTGTATTCCGGGAAAATGCCGTCGAACGACCCGGTCGACATAAACGCGCGTGGATTCTGGCCGTCGGCATACACGCGAAAATCGCTGATGCCGTCGTTGTTAAAATCGGCGCCCACCTGCACGTACGTCAGCGTATCGAGATCCAGCGCCAGTCGATTCCCGTTCAAGAAACTGCCGGCGCCATTATTGAAATACACGTAGTGACGATCTTCCGATTCGCGCGGACCGGCCAGATCAATATCGCCATCGCCGTCGACATCGTAAGCCGTAAACTTGATCACACTGGCCAGCGTATTGCTGTCCATACGCCCGGTATCGCGCGCCAGCACGCCACCGGTATTGACCAGCATGCGACGGCCCGGGGACGTGACGGCGTCCAAATCGCCATCGCCGTCGAAATCGGCCACCTCAATGGTAAACGGATCGGTTTCCGCGCCGCTTATCGTCGCGCCACTGCCAAAGCCTTGCCAGACGCCCGTGCCGTTGTCGGTCAGGTTAATGAGCAGTTGGTTGCGCACGATCAAATCGAGCCAGCCGTCACCGTTGGCATCAATTACACCGGCGTGATGCGCGTTATCAACATTGGACGGGGTCGCGAATGCCGTGGTCTGACGCGTGAGGACGCCATTGAGGTTCAAAAACAAGTGCGCGCTGGCATCCCATCGGGCGACGAACACATCTTCGCTCCCGTCGTTATCAAAATCGCCGATCGCCATACGACGACGCGTGTTGTCCGTGGGCGACTGACCAGCCAGATCCAAATGCATGGCCGTGCGCTCATCGAATTCAAGACTCTCGTCGCCGCCGCGCGCCACCGGCGCAACGGTATTCACCGTGCGATCAAACTCGCCCTGACCCAGACGATTTTGCAGCGCCTCTGAAGGCGGCACATCGCTCACCGTCTGCGTCGGAGCAGCTGTGGCCGTTGCTGTCAATAAAGACAGACCATAGATGACGCCGCACACGCTGGCGGTAGAAAATAGATGACTCATCGCTCGACTCTCCCCGGGCTTCGATGAACAACAGACGGTTCGCGCGTCACTAATAAAATGACGAATCAAGATAAAATCTTAATCCAGATCATGAGCACGACGGTTAGGCTGATGATCACGATAAATCTATGCTACGTCGTTTCACTCTGTCGCGCGTACTTTCCTCGGCGTCCCGTAGCTCGAGGCCGGCACGTGCGTCGAAGTCACCGGCCGCCATGGCTCGGGTTATGTCTTGTGTACCCGCACAACGCTGGTGCCGGCGGCGCTTCCGGGGGCTTGGCAAGGGCTGTCCGCGTCGAGTTACTGGACCCGGCACGGCACTTTGTTTCTGGTGATCCATGTCCTCTTTCTAGGCGCGTCTTCACCGGGTGCCTCGTGCACAGCGACGCCCGCATGCGTTATTGTGTACGTCGACATCGTTACAGGTCTGACCATGTGCAATAGGGCATGCCATGAGTAAGCACCGACTTTCGAGCGAAGAAACCCTGCCGCTGATGCTCAGCGCTGCCGGGGCGATCGGCGTTCTGCCACTGGCCATCGTGCGTTTGCGCGCGGGCGACTGGATCATTGGCATTTTCGATCTGGTGATCGTGAGCTGTATGGCGGCGCTGGGTTTGTATGTTTGGCGTACGCATCGCGTGCGCATGGCCAGTATTTTGCTGGCCGTATTGTGCGCTATCGGCGTGGTGATTACCGTCACGCTCAAGGGTCCCGTGCAGATCTTTTGGGCCTACCCCTCTGTCCTCGCGATATTTTTCCTGATGTTGCCGCGCGAGGCGGCGATCACCTGCGCGCTCATGACGGTCGGACTGGTCCCCGCACTGCTCGGCCGCGTGGAGAGCATTACGGTGAGCAGCGTACTGATCACGCTCTTGCTCACCAACGCGTTTGCCTATGCCTTCGCCGTGCTCACCAGCGATCAGCGTGACCAGCTCCTGCAGCTTGCCACCCGCGACCCCCTCACCGGCGCCGACAACCGACGCGCACTTGAAGAACGCATGGCCGACGGCATCGCCGCCCATCAGCGCTCACAAAAACCGCTCTCACTGCTGTTGTTCGACATCGACCATTTCAAACGTATCAATGACAGCCACGGTCACGATGTGGGTGACGAGGTGTTGATCAACATCACCAAATTGGTAGCCCAGCGTATACGCGCCACGGACAAACTCTTTCGCATAGGTGGCGAAGAATTCGTGATTCTGGTGGATGGTGATATTCCAGGCGTTGCCGCCCCGCTGGCCGAAGACCTGCGCAAATTGGTTGAGACCAGCGACATGCCGGCCAGCTGTCGCGTCACGATGTCGATAGGGGTTGCGCAGCTCACCGCCGGCGAGACACCTCGCGGCTGGTTGCGACGCGCGGACGAAGCGCTCTACGTTGCCAAGAACGGTGGACGCAATCAGGTTTCGATCGCCGCCTGAGCACTGCTACACTGCGGCGCATGGATACACGAGCAAGCGACGTCCGCGAATTTCTCGTCGGACTACAGCAGCGTATTTGCGCTAGCATCGAGTCGGTCGAACCCGACGTTACATTCACCTCCGATACCTGGAAAAGACCCGAGGGTGGGGGCGGCGACAGTCGCGTCATCAGCGGCGGCAGCGTTATCGAAAAAGGCGGCGTCGGTTTTTCACACATCCGCGGCAACAAGCTGCCGCCGAGCGCAAGCGAGCGACGGCCGGAGCTGGCCGGACGCGGCTACGAGGCCATGGGCGTGTCGGTTGTCATCCATCCGCGCAATCCGTTTGCGCCCACCGCGCACGCCAACGTGCGTCTGTTTTATTCTGAGCCACGCCCCGGGGATACCAGCGGCAAACCAATCTGGTGGTTCGGGGGCGGTTTTGACATGACGCCCTACTACGGCTTTGACGAAGACGCCGTGCATTTTCATCAGACGGCCCGCGACGCCTGCGATGTTTTGGGCGGCAACACCCATGCGCGCTACAAAAAAGAATGCGACGAGTATTTTTATCTTAAACACCGTGACGAGCCACGCGGCATCGGCGGATTGTTTTTCGACGACCTGGACTCGCCCGATTTCGATACCTGCTTTGCGTTCCAGCAGGCCGTGGGCAACGGTTTCATTGATGCCTACGTGCCCATCGTGAAACGCCGCAAAGACACCCCCTACGAACAGCGTCATCGCGATTTCCAGCTTTACCGTCGTGGTCGCTACGTGGAATTCAATTTGGTCTACGATCGCGGCACGCTGTTTGGGCTGCAGTCCAACGGCCGGACCGAATCAATCTTAATGTCCATGCCGCCTCTGGTGCGCTGGGAATACATGCTCACGCCAGAACCCGGCAGCGAGGAAGCCCGCCTCTACGATCATTTCCTGAAACCCCGCGACTGGCTCGCCGAGGCGTAGCGAGATGACCGACGCGCTGTTTCACCTTGCGTTCCCGGTCACCGATCTCGCGGTTACCAAAACGTTCTATCGCGACGTGCTCGGCTGCGATCTGGGTGCCGAAGATGCACGCTGGATCGACATCAATTTTTACGGCCATCAAATCACCGCGCATTTGGTCGACACGCTCGATGCCGTACCCACCAATCCGGTAGACGGCGATCAGGTGCCGGCACGCCACTTTGGGGCCATCCTGTCACTCGCCGAATGGGATGCGCTCGCCGCGAGGCTAACGCAGCACGGCACCAAGTTTTTGATCGAACCTCATCGGCGCTTTGCCGGTCACCCCAGAGAACAGGCCACAATGTTTTTCGTCGACCCGACGGGCAATTATCTGGAGTTCAAGGCGTTCGTGGATCAGGCGCAGATTTTTCAGTCCAACGCCTGAGCCACCGCCCGAGCGCTCAACTTTTCGCGCCACGTGGTGGGCGCATCCAAATCCAAACGCTTGAGCAGACGCTGCGTGCGCTCATCGGCCGACCCGACCGTCAGCGCCCGCCAGGCCGTACGCAACTTGCCCCGACGCGTCCCCGTGGCGTTTTTGAGCTTGCGCAGCGCGCTGGCAAGCTCGAGCTCATCGTCCGTCAAATCTTTACCAAACGGAAAACGACCAAACGCCGCGGCCCAGCGTTCGTCACCTAGCCACGTGCGCAGCGCTTGCGGTGTGTTGTGTCTGGCGTGATCAGGCAACGCGTAGTCGGCCGGCAGTTTGCCGCCGGACTGGGCGGCCTGAATCAGCTGTGCCTGGAAACGCGAATCAGCGATCCGAATCAGCGCATCCGCGCATTCCGCATCTGTGCGGCCGCGTAAATTTGCGACGCCATATTCGGTCACCACAATATCGCGCAGATGCCGCGGAATCGTGCAATGTCCGTAGCTAAACAGAATATTGGAGGTCACTTTGCCGCCCGAACTGCGCGTCGCGCGTGCTTTTAGGATTGAGCGTGCGCCGGGCAACGCATGCGCCATCGAGACGAAGTTGTACTGACCACCCACACCCGAAATCACGCGTCCGTCTTCAAGGCCGTCGGACACCACGGCGCCGTTCAAAGTGGCCATCAAACAAGAATTAATAAAACGCGCATCGCCGCGTTGAGCGCGATCGAGCGGCTCCCCGCCGTAAAGCTGATTGATGCGCCCGACGCTGGTCATTTGCAGCACATCGCGCTCAGTGTCGCTGAGGTCGCGCAGGCGTTGATAGAACGCCGCCGGCCCGAGAAAAAATCCGCCGTGCGCGACGGCGCCGTGACGCAGACCTTCACCAAAACCCTCGCGCGCCAGTCGCGCTCGGGTGTCGGGGTGCGAAAAGTCCGCCGCCTCGGTGGCGCCATCCGCCCACACCAGCCGGTCATTCTCGACGCGCATGGCCGTGTCGAAAATGCCCCAGTGCTGCAAATACGACACGTCGTGAACATCGGGCAATTTCTTAACCGCACCGCAGCTAATCAGAGCATCCAGATCCTCAAGTGTTGGTTCACCGCGCAAAAAGCCGTCGTTCACTAACAGCTGCACGGTCAGATCATCGTACACGCGACGCTTAAGCACGCCGTGATCAAACAAATCGACAAACCCGTCGACCAACATTTCTGTGGCGCCATACAGCCCTTGCTCAAAACGCTCGAGCCCGCCGACCTGTGCGACCAGCGCGTCGTCCGTGCGCCCCGCCATTACGTCCTGATAAAGCGCGTTGTCGCGCTCGCGCAGCACCAGCGCGTTCACCACAGCATCGCCCATCGAACCTATGCCCACCTGCAACGTGCCACCATCGCGCACCAGCGTGCTTACGTGCAGACCAATGGCGTGATCCGCATCGCTGACCGGCGTTTTGGGTGGACCAAACAACGTGTAGCCGCCGCCGGGCACCTCGCACAACGCATCGAAATAGCGGCGTTCTACCTGAGCATCGCCGTGCATGAACGGAAGCTGGTCATTAATCTCACCCACGATCATGGCGTTCGGATTGGTGTGGCGCATCGCGGGCAGCAGATCAAGCGTCACATCGGAATTGCACGACAGACTGAATTCACCCATGTCGGGATCACCACCAGGGCTCACCATCTGCACGATCAAATTGACGCCACGATCGAGCATGTCGCGGGCCACATGCGTGTAGTTACTGGAAATGTAGTCCTGCTGCGCGCTGGCCACACCCATCCATTTTCCCGGCGCCAGAAAAAACTCATGCACCCGCACATTGTCTGGCAGCGTTCCGCGGCGGCGCGCCGTGGCATAGTCCAGCTCGGGATAGCCCGCGAACAGGCGTTCGTTTAATGGTTCGAGAAAACGTCGCTCCAGATCGCTGCGCGCGCTCGGCACCTCAAGGGTGAGCGCGGTAATAATCGTCAATTTAATGGATCCATCCTTGGACGCGCGACGATACAATTCATTCAACAGACAATTGGCTTTGCCGAGTCCCAGCGGCGTGCCCACGACCAATTCGGGGCCGAGACGTTCGATAATAAAATCGGCGCACGCAGCGGGATTGAGGGCTGGCGGGTCAGCGTCGTTTAGCATAGTAAGGCGGGCCGGGATACGTCCGTAGGGACTGCATGGTAGCGTTGGCATGCATTGACTGTCACGCAACGAGCGACCTCCACAGGAGACTCCGTATGATACGCAGCGTTTTTCCGCGGCTTTTGCCCGCACTGATTTGTCTGGCGGCCACGCATGCAGGTGCCAGCAACACGGACCGCTATCTCGTGCGTCTGGAGCTGCCATCCGTAGCACAAATGCATATAGCCCAAACGCGCACCACCGGACGCGCGCCAGCCCGCAGTGCCCAACGCGCTCACACCCGGCAGGTACAGCGCCAGCAGGATCAAATGAGCCGCACGCTCGCGCCGGTGATTACGCGCGAGCTGGGCCGTTTGGACACCGCATTGAACGGCATCAAGGTGCTTGCAACGCCGGACCAGGTCGCCGCCATTCGCGCCACAAAGGGCGTCCTTGACGTCACGCGGATTGAGCAACATGAGATCGACAATGCCGCCAGCGTCGCCTGGATCGGCGCGCCACAGGTGTGGGAAACCTTCGGCGATGCCAGCGACATCACCATTGCCATCATCGACACCGGCATCGACTATCTGCACGCCAACTTCGGCGGTGCGGGCGATCCGGACGAATACGCGGCCAACGACAAGAGCCTGATTGAAGCCGGCAGCTTTCCAACGGCCAAAGTGATTGGCGGCTGGGACTTCGCTGGCCCCACGTACAATTCGCGCGTCGACGATTTCCCCCAACCCGATCCAGATCCACTCGACGGCAACGGTCACGGCTCCCATGTGGCCGGCAGCGCGGCCGGTGTTGGCGTACCGGAACGCATCGGTCCAGGTGTCGCCAAGGGCGCCAAACTGCTCGCGCTCAAAGTGTTTAGCGACGAAGGCGGCTCCACGGATCTGACGGCCGATGCGATCGACTACGCGCTCGATCCCAACGGTGACGGTGCCATTGATGATCGGGTGGACGTCATCAACATGAGCCTCGGCGCGCGCTTCGGCGATCAGAACGATCCTTCGGCACTGGCCAGCACCATTGCCGTGCAAGCCGGCGTGATCGTGGTCGCCTCGGCCGGCAATAACGGCGACAACCCCTACGTGACCGGCTCGCCAGGCGTGAGCCCCGAGGTCATCACCGTGGGCGCCACCATCGCCGGCGATCGCCCGCAGATCGCACTGCGCGTTTTATCCGACGACACGACACTGGCCGGTCTGTACCGCGCGGCACAGGGCAGCGGCGCGGTGCGCGTTGTGGACGCACCGGTTACTGCGCCACTGGCGATCTCACGTGCGCCAGTGATCGATGAGGATGGTCTGGTGGTCACCGGCGAATTTGACGATCGTGCGTGCGCCGATTTGGTCAATGCCGCGGAGGTTGCCCATCACGTGGTGCTGGTGTCGCGCGGCGGCTGCAGCTACGAAGAGAAATACGCCAACGTCGAACAGGCGGGCGGGCTGGCCGTGCTGGCCTACAACGACGGCGCATCCGACGCGCCGTTCATCATGGGCGGCATTGGCGCCTCGGGCAAAGAGTTTGCGTTGCCGGGCATGATGATCAGCGGCAGCGATGCGCAGCGCTTGATCGACGCACTGGGCGCCACCGAATTTCGGGTGCAGTTTGCCGCCAGCAATACGGTGCCCGGATTGGGCGACAACAACGATCAGCTCACGCTGTTTACGTCGCGCGGACCGGCCAACGGCGGCGCACAATTTAAGCCCGACCTGTCGGCGCCGGGACGATTCATCATGTCGACCGCGGCCGGCACCGGCTTCAAGGCCAGGCAGCTGCGCGGCACCTCGATGGCCGCCCCCCACGTCGCCGGCGCCGCCGCGCTGATGCGTCAGCGGCATCCAGACTTACCCGTGGCGGCCATCAAAGCGTTGTTGCAAAACGCAACCGTGCAAAGCGATGAGGACGGACCGGGTAGCGACACACCCGCACCGCTGACACGTCAGGGCTTGGGCGTCGTACGGGTAAACCAAGCGATTGCGTTGACCAGCTACGCCGCACCGGCCGGCGTGTCATTTGGTTACGCCATGCTCAACGCCGACGAGCAACAGATGCGCCCGATCGAGTTGGTGAACTTAAGTGATCAGGCGCGCGTGTTCAGCGTCACGCACACGCCGCGCGGCCTTGTGGACGGTATGAGTGCGAGCTGCCCTGAAACGGTCGCCGTGCCCGCCAACGGGCGCACCCGTTTCAACATCGCGCTGAGCGTTACGGCCGCGCTACTGCCAACCGAAAACGGCCGTCTTGATCACGGTGAGCTGGACGGCTGGTGCGAACTAAGCGACGGCATCGACACACTGCGCGTGGGCTATCTGGCCAGCCGCGAGCCGGCCGCGGCGATTGCGTTTAGCCCCTCCGCGCAGGGCATCACCGTGAGCAACACCGGCGTCGCCGCCGGCCGCGCAAGCGGTTTTCACTTGCTCGGCGTTGGCGGTACGCGTGACGCCACGCGCACCATCGCCGCCGTAGGGTTTCGCAACGCCACCACGCTTGGCCTGCCGGTGTTTCATTTGGCCGTAGCGCTGAACGAAGCATGGGAAACGCCTGCCCACGTCACCGTAGAGATGCTGATCGATACAGACCTCAACGGCAGCTATGAGCGTGCGCTGTGGGCCGGAGATTGGTCGCAACTGCGTTTTGATCCAGGCACCTACGTCACCGGCGTGTTTGACGTGATCGACAACGAGCGCCCTAATTTTGTGTCGGGCTACACCGACTGGTTTAGCGAAGATGTCGACTTCAATGATCAGGTGATGATGTTGCCGTTTTCTTTGCTACCGCAGTTCGGCCTGTCATTCATCAAGCCCGAAGTGCGGCAATTTGGCTACTTGCTGCGTGTCACGTCGCGTGACGGCAGCTACGACCAGAGCAGCGGCATGGTCGATCTTGATGCGTTTAATGTGACCGATGAAGCGGACAGCATGATCGCACCAGACTCAGTACGAAACTGGTCGTTCGATAACGACAGGCCTACGCTGTGGCTCATGCCGGGCAACCCAATCGGTCAGCAGTTTCAGGTGTTCGATGCTCCGGTTAGAAATCGAGGCGCCAAACGGCGCCGCTGACGGTACACTTGGGTTCTCGGCCACCATCGGTCTTTTATCCTGAGCTTGCGTTTGATGCGGAAAAAATCAATCAACCTATGGACATCCGGTGCCTTGATCGTTTTGGCATTGGGCGGCTGCGGTCAAGACAACAAGCCTGCGGCGGACACGTCGCCGGACGCCGCCGCCAAAGAGGCCGTGCAGACCGCTGTTGAAAAACAACCTGAGGTGGCACCCGCGCCACCGCCACTGTCGACGCAGGACCAATTCTGGAACGCACTTGGCACGCTGTGCGGCAGCGCGTACGCCGGCTACCTGACGGTGGGCACTGAACCGGGCGATCGCGAGTTTGGCGAAGCGGACATGACCATGCACGTGCGTGACTGCAGCGACGACGAAATTCGCATTCCGTTTCATGTGGGCGACAATCGGTCGCGCACCTGGGTGCTGCGCCGCGACGGCGACGGTCTTACGCTAAAACATCAGCATCTCGATGAAAACGGCGACATTCAGGAACCGCATAATTACGGCGGCCGCACCAGTGAGACCGGCAGCGCGCGGCGTCAGGCATTTGTTGTCGATGCACAAACGCGCTCAAAACTACCCGCCACCCAGTACAACGTCTGGGCCATCGAAATCGTGCCGGGCCAATTGTTTGCCTACGAGCTTCAGCGCCCGGAGGAAGATCGATTTTTCCGCGTAGAATTTGATCTCGACGCGGCAATCGCCGCGCCACCGCCCGCCTGGGGCTACCGCGCCGATTCAAGCACAGACTAACGCTTACGCTCGACAAAATTTCACGCTCAGGCCACGCACAAGCGCCAAAAACCGAGCGTTTGTCGCGAAATAGCGACAAAATATTCCGTGAAAAATGCTACAAAAGCCCTACAATAGCGGCGTGATGGCGCGCGGGCGCCACACGTGTTTCGAAATTAGGAGAGACGCAAAATGAAATTTCAGCAACGCAGCCGACTCGCCCTGTTGGGTATCGCGGCTTCGGCCGTAATCAGTATCCCGGCTCAGGCGGACAACCAGGAAGGTACTTGGTACTTGAGCCCCATGTTTTCGTTCGTTGACGACGCGACCGACCGTGGCGTAGATGACGATTTCGCCGGCGGCCAGGTGGCCTTCGGGTATCACATCAACAAAGACTGGGCCGTTGAATTCAACGCGTTCGCCGCCAATCTGGACGATCGCTACCAAAACGACGATCAGCAATTCCGCGGTTTCGGCATTGACTGGTTGCGTGAATACAAATTCAACGACCGCTTCTCGCCGTACGGCCTGATCGGTCTGGGTTACCAGAGCACGCAGTCACGCATCACGCCCGATCGCGAAGATTTCCTCGTGTCGTTTGGTTTGGGTCTGATGACGCATTTCAACGATGACGGTCTGGCGCTGCGCACCGAAGCGCGGATGCGTTCGCTTTCAAGCACGCCGCACTTCAACGACATGTACTACAGCGCCGGTCTGCGCATCCCGCTGGGTGAGCGCACGCCGCCACCGCCGCCAGATTCCGATGGCGATGGCGTATCCGACAACAACGACCGCTGCCCGAACACGCCTGCCGGCACCCGCGTGGGTCCTGACGGTTGCGAACTCGACAGTGATCGTGACGGCGTTGTGGACAGCAAAGACCGCTGCCCGAATACGCCGGCTGGTGCTCGCGTTGACGCGAACGGCTGCAAAATTGTTGAAAAAGACAGCGACCGTGACGGCGTACCCGATAGCCGCGACGCTTGCCCCGAAACGCCACGTGGCGCCAAAGTCGATTCGAAAGGCTGCGAGCTGGACGGCGACGGTGACGGTGTTGTGAACAGCAAAGATCGCTGCCCCAACACACGCGCCGGTGCCCGCATCGACGTGTACGGCTGCGAGATCACCGCGAAGATCGAACTGCCGGGCGTTGAATTCGAACTCAACTCGGACAAACTGCGCCCTGAATCAACCCGCGTGTTGAATGACGCGGCGCAGACGCTCAAAAACAACCCGGAAATTCGGGTTGAAGTGGGCGGTCACACCGACAGTACGGGCGCCGCTTCGTACAACCAGAGCCTGTCACAGAAACGCGCCGCTTCGGTTGCCGCGTATCTGGCGGCTCGCGGTGTCGATGCCGGTCGCATGTCGTCGAAAGGTTACGGCGAAGCCGAGCCAGTCGCAGACAACAGCACCAAAGAAGGTCGTCAGCGCAACCGTCGTGTTGAGCTGAAGATCCTGAACTGATGTGAGTAAAGCGCGGCTTATCTTAAGTCGCGCAGTTCTTAATGTTCATGAAAAGCCTCGCCGGGTTCGGCGGGGCTTTTTTTTGGGCGGTGGGCTTTGGTAGCTTCGGTCCCCGGGGTCGGCTATTGGCGCTTCGATCCCGGTGAGCGGGAGTGAGGGGTTTCACTCCGGGACCGCCCGGAGACGGGCTAACAACCCGGAGCAAAACCCCTCACTCCCACTCCCCTAATTGAGTCGAAGCTTTGAGGGTGGGGC
>JBGCEL010000011.1:0-23374 GCA_045106455.1 Gammaproteobacteria bacterium | reverse complement strand
CGGCTGTCGGCGTCGCGGGCAACCGGGGGCTCACGTCGGGATGCAATTGTTCGTTTTCGGCCGGCGCCAGATTCACATACAGGCTGGCGAGGCGATTTTGCGGGCTGTTGTCCAGTGCCCAGGCGGCAAACTCGGAGGCGGAGCGAGCGGCACTGCTCAATTGCCGCAGACCCGACGCGCCGCCGATTGGCGTCGGCTCGGCGCCGTCTTCCAGATGCCGGTAGCGACTGATGCCCACAACGAATACATGCACCGGTCTCTCAGCGTCCGGATTGCTGATTAGTTCTGTCATGGGTTTGAGTGTAGTGCATCCTGCGTGATGTGCGACTGGGTTCACTTAATCGGAACATAGGTTCATTACAGTGTTGACATGCAGGCGATGCGGCGTATACTCGCCTCGCAATGACAACGTCCACTGACATCAACGAGCGCGCCATGTGCCGCACGACCACCCTCGCCGCCGCCATGGCAGCTGCGATACGGGTGGTGATGGAGTAGCTTCGCCCGTTACCAGGGGAAGCTCGGTCGTCGAACCTTCCCGCGTGGCTTAACGTTAAGACCCCGGTCGGTTCACGCCCCGGGGTTTTTTTATTTCTCAATGCCAGGGACAGGAACATGGCCTTTCTACACGAAGTACAAAAAGTGTCTGAAGCGCACTACGTGCTGCCAAAAATTGGCGCCATGCGTGCCGAGGTGCATGCGTATTTGTCGGATACACTGTTTGCGCAAACGGATGAGGCGCTGTGGCGCCAGGCCGCTCAGTCGGCGTCCTATCCGGGCATCATCGGTATGTACCTTATGCCCGACACGCACGTGGGCTACGGCATTCCCGTGGGCGGCGTGGCGGTCACCGAAGATGTGATCATTCAGGCAGGTTCGGGCTACGACATTTCCTGCGGTGTTGTGTACCTGAAAGTGCCGGGCCTGACCGCGGAAGATGTTGCGGACTGGGACAAGCGTCGTCAGTGGATTGATGATGTGGAACTGCGCATCGCGACCGGCGTGGGCGAGCATCGCCCTAAGCACATGCCGCGCTTTTCGGATCGCAAAATCGAAGACATCCTGCGTTACGGCGCCAAGACCATCGGTGTGCGTCCCGAGGTGTGCGAGCGGCAATACATTCCGATTGATGAAGACGCGTTCGATACCGACCGCATTCCGCGCGCACGTCGTAAAGCCGGGCCACAAATAGGTTCGGTGGGTGGCGGCAATCACTTTGTGGAAATGCAGGTGGATGTAAACGACGGCTCGGTGTGGGTCATGGTCCACTGCGGCAGCCGCGGCTACGGCTATCAAACCGCGAATCATTTCTACTACGAGGCGGCGCAGCTGCGAGGTCTTGCGAAAAACCGTCGCGAGGAATCGTGGCTGCGCGCGGACGAACCACTGGGGCGCGAGTATTGGGCGCATCACAATGCCGCGGCCAACTACGCGGTCGCCAATCGCCACATCATTGTGCGCGGTGTGCAAAAAGCGTTGAACAACGTGTTCAAAGCCAAAGGCGAGGTGTTCTACGAAATTTCGCACAACCTGGTACAGGAAGAGACACTAGTGCTGCCCGACGGCACCACGAAAAAAGGCTTCGTGCATCGCAAGGGCGCGACGCGTGCGTTCCCGGCCGGACACCCCGATCTGGTGGGCACCAAATGGGAAACCACCGGGCATCCTTGTTTGGTGCCGGGCTCGATGATCGACGGCGCCGCCATTTTGTACCCGCTAAAAGGCGCATTCGACTCGGGCTGTTCGGTGAATCACGGTTCGGGTCGGGTGATGGCCCGCGGCGAGGCCAAGCGCGAGCTGGCCCACGTGCACGACGATATTGACGCCGAGATGCGCAACATCAAGCGCACGTTAGGTGGCGTCGAAATTCAGGGCATCGTGGGCAACACCAAGCGCACGCCGCTGGATGAATGCGGTCATGTTTATAAAGATCTGGACGAAGTGCTGCGCGTGCTGGAGATGCAGGGTATCGCGAAGGTGGCCAATCGGATGTATCCGGTGGCGAATATCAAAGGGACCGACTAGGCCAGCGCCATAAATGCGGCGTCGGTCTGGCGCTAGTGGTGATGCCCACCCGCGCCGTGCACATGCCGATGTGCTTTTTCTTCATCCGTGGCTTCCCGCACGCCGGTCACCTCCACGTTAAAGGTAACGCTGCGCCCGGCCATCGGGTGATTCAAATCCACATCCACAAACTTGCCGCCCACTTTTAACACGGTGACGACGCGTGGACCGTTGTCGGTTTGTACTTGCGTGGTGGTACCCGCTTTGAGTCGTGCCGCACTCGGGATGTATTTTTTGGACACGCGCTGGGTCCAGTCTTCACGTCGTGCGCCGAAGGCATCGTCAGGCGCGATGGTCACGTCGAACGTCTCGCCGGTCTTGCGCCCTTCCAGGGCTTTTTCCAAACCCGGCATTAAATTCTCATGACCAAGCAGGGCGGCGGCGGGTTCGGCTCCCGTGCGACTGGTCTCGACCGTGTTGCCATCGTCGTCGGTCATTTCATAATGAAAATGCACGACGCAATCTTTGGCGGCGGAAATCTCTTCGCTCATCACTTTACCTGCTAAGACAGAAATTATTCGCGGGTCAGGCCGCGGCGCATCAGTTCCGACACCGCTTCACGCGGCTCTTTGCCCTCGTAAAGCACCGCGTAAATGCGATCCACAATAGGCATGTCAACGGCCAGCTGCTGGGCCACCTGATGCACGGCTTTTGCCGCGCGTACGCCTTCGACCACCTGGCCAATTTCGTCGGCGGCCTCTTCGATGCTTTTGCCCTCGGCAAGTTTCAGACCCATGCGTCGGTTGCGCGACAGGTCGTCGGTGCAGGTGAGCACCAGATCGCCCATGCCCGCCAGGCCCATGAAGGTTTCTTGTTCGGCGCCAAGGGCGGTGCCTAAACGCGACATCTCGGCCAGGCCGCGTGTAATCAGCGCAATGCGTGTGTTGGCGCCAAAGCCCAGTCCATCGGAAATGCCGGCACCAATGGCCAGTGCGTTTTTCACCGCCGCCCCCACTTCAACGCCAATCATGTCGTCGGTGGTGTAAGCGCGAAAATTTTCATTCGACAGACTGGCCGCCATGTCGTCGGCAAACGTCTGGTCGTTCGCCGCCACCGTAATCAGCGTTGGGAAACCATCGCCGACTTCTTTGGCAAACGTCGGGCCCGACAGCACGGCCATGATCTGCTCTTCGCCCAACACCTCGCACGCCACCTGCTGCGGCAGCTTGCCGGTGTCCTGCTCAAAGCCTTTGGTGGCCCATGCCATGCGCGTGGTACGCGGCACGCGATACTCCAGCGCTTCAAGCGTTTCGCGAAACGCGTGACTGGGCACCACCACCAAAATGTCCTTCACGTCGCAGACGGCGTGAGTCAAATCGGTCTCGATGTTGAGATTGTCGGGGAACATCGCGCCAGGCAAGTAGCGCTCGTTTTGACGCGCGTCGCCCATGGCCTTCAAAGCCTCGGTATCGCGACCCCAGAGAATAACGGGGCGCCCAACCCGCGCCAGCTGAATCGCCAGCGCGGTTCCCCAGGAACCGGCACCCAGAACGGCGATGGGCGAACTTAAGAGTTCACTCATCGCTGCGCCACTGTGCCGGTGGGCGTGCACATGATCTAGTGCGCTTCGGCCGCCATCTGCTGCTGACGCTGAGCAACCATGGCTTCGAAGTTAATCGGCTGCAACGTCATGGCGGGGAAGCCGCCTTTCGCAATCAGATCCGAGACCACTTCGCGTGCGTACGGGAACAGCTGCGTTGGGCAGAAAATGGCCATGACTTGAGCCAGTTCCTGGTCGTTAAGACCGCGCAGCAAAAACAGACCGGACTGTTTTACTTCGCACAGGAAGGCCACTTTTTCATTTAGCTCAGCGCGTACTTCGACGGTGAGGGTCACGTCATACACATCGCCGGCTTCACCGGAGGCGCCGTCAAGTTTGTCGTGGTTGGTGGAAACGTTCAGATGGATGTGAGGCTTCCACTCGGTGTTGAACACGTCCGGCGTGCCGGGCGCTTCGAACGAGCAATCCTTGAGATAAACGCGCTGAATACCGACCTGTTTTTCCTGGGCCGCTGCGGCCTCGTTTTCATTTGCCATGGTGCTAAATCCTGAGTGTTAAAAAAATCTAAAAATTTACGAAGCAGCGCTGCCCAGCAACGGGTCGAGCTTACCTTCGGCGTCCAGCGCATGCAGTTCGTCGCACCCGCCAACGTGATGATCGTCGATAAAAATTTGCGGCACACTGGTGCGGCCACTGCGCTCGCGCATGGTGGCCCGCTCGCTGGCGCTCTTGTTGATGTCGATGTCGTCGTAGCTCACCCCTTTTTTGTCCAGCAGTGCGCGGGCACGCATGCAGTAGGGGCAAAAGCGGGTGGTGTACATTGTGATTTGGGGCATGCTTGTCTCGTTCTAACTGTCGCTGTCGTCGTTACTTGCCCGACTCGAGCGGAAAATTCTCGCGGGCCCAGGCCGTAATGCCACCTTTGATGTTGGCGACATTGGCGAACTCGAGGCCGCGCAGTACGTTGACGGCCCGGCCGCCGGTGAGTCCGTTGTCATCGTACAAAATGACCGGCTTGTCTTTCAGGGCGGCCAGTTTTTTCACCGCCGCGTCGCCCAGCTCATCCAGCGGGATGTTCTTGGCATTAATAATGTGTCCGGCCGAAAAGCGGTCGAAACTGCGGACATCGATCACCGTCGCGCCACCGTTGATCAGGCCGACCGCGTCTTGCGGCGAGAGGTCCACGCCGCGGCGTGTGGCCGTGCGTATTTCGTTGGCAAGCGTCAAGATTGTCAGAAACACCGCGCCCGAAACGAGGATGGGGTGGTTTGACGCAAATTCAAGCAGGCGATCCATATGCAGGTGTCCGCGAAAAGGGCGCGCGATTATACCACCTCGTCAGGACGCCGCCAGCGCATCAGAGGCGCTAACACTGCTAAACTTCCGGCCCAAATCGAGCCGGTTCAGGACGCCAGACTATGTCAAATCGCCCGCGCCCCGTGGCGCTGATCATTCTCGATGGTTTCGGCCATCGCGAGGAAACTCCGGGTAACGCCATTGCGGCGGCCAAAATGCCCCAATGGGAGCGCTTGTGCGCTGAGGGCGATCGCACGCTGATCGAAACCTCCGGTATTAATGTGGGGCTGCCCCATGGCCAAATGGGCAATTCGGAGGTCGGTCACCTGAATCTGGGGGCCGGTCGCGTGGTTTATCAGGATTTCACGCGCATCAGCGCAGCCGTCGAGGATGGCAGCCTGAACGACAATCCCGTGCTGTGCGACGCGATGGATGGCTGTGCCGCGGCCGATCGCACGCTGCATCTGCCGGGCCTTTTGAGCCCCGGCGGTGTGCATTCGCACGAGGATCATCTGTTTGCACTGATTCGCATGGCCAAAGCGCGTGGCGTCAAAAAGCTGGCCGTGCACGCCATATTGGACGGCCGGGACATGCCGCCAAAAAGCGCCGCGCCGTCCATCGAGAAGCTGCAGGCCGTGCTGGATGACTGTGGCATTGGCCAGATTGCAACGCTGGCTGGCCGCTTTTATGCCATGGATCGCGACAATCGCTGGGATCGGGTGTCCGCCGCGTATCGGTTGTACACCGAGGGCGTGTGTGAGCACACCGCAAGCGACGCGCTCACCGCGCTAAACAACGCCTACGCCCGCGATGAAACCGACGAATTTGTGCTGCCGGTAAAGGTGGGCGCGGGTGCCGTCATGGCGCCGGGTGACGCGGTGATTTTCTGGAACTACCGTGCCGACCGTGCGCGTCAGCTCACGCGCTGCTTTATCGAACCGAATTTCGACGAGTTCGCATCACGCCACTTTGTGCCGCTACGGCGTTTCGTCTGCCTGACCCAGTACCAGGCAAGTTTCGATGCCCCCGTTGCGTTTGGACCCAATGATCTGCCGAACAGTTTGGGTGAAGTGGTGGCGGGTCTGGGACTCAAGCAGCTGCGCATTGCCGAGACGGAAAAATACGCGCACGTCACGTTCTTTTTTAACGGCGGTGTTGAGACGCCGTTTGCAGGTGAAAAACGCATTCTCGTGCCCTCGCCCGACGTGCGCACCTACGATATGCAGCCCCAGATGAACGCGCCGGAGCTCACCGACAAACTGGTGGCCGCCATCGAAAGCGGTGAGTTTGATCTGGTGATTTGCAACTACGCCAACGCCGACATGGTGGGCCACACCGGTAATTTTGATGCTGCGGTCAAAGCCATCGAAGCGCTCGACAGCTGCGTGGGTCGCATCGCCGACGCGCTGGTCAAAGCCGGTGGTGCGATGCTCGTGACGGCCGATCACGGCAACGCCGAACAAATGACCGATCCGCACACCGACCAGGCCCACACCGCACACACCACCAATCCCGTACCGTTGCTGTTGTATGGCGTTGACGGTGAGCTGAAACCCGGCGGCGTGTTGTCCGATATTGCGCCCACATTGCTCGCCATGATGGATCTCGAGCAGCCCGAAGACATGACCGGGACATCGCTGCTCGCATGAGTTTGAACGGTCGGCGATGGTCCGATGGGCGCTGCGCTCGCGCGCTCGTGCTGACCATCTCTGCGGCACTGTTTTGTGCAGCAGGTACTCGCCTGGTGCTGGCCGATCCGGCCAAAGAGCGCGAGCTGCGAGAACTTACGCAACGAATCGCGACGCTGCACAAGGCGATGCAGCGCGACACCAAAATGCGCGACGACACGCGCGATGCTCTGCAGCGCACAGAAGGCGAGATTCGCACGCAAAAATCACGTCTTTCGAAGCTGCGTGCAGAGCGGGCAACGCTCGATGGCGAGCTACAGTCACTGCGCACCGAAGAGCAAAACCTCAACACGGCACTTGCCAGCGACAAGTCGCGCCTGGCGAGCGAAGTACGTACTGCGTTTGTGAACGGTCGACAGGAGCAAATCAAGCTGCTGCTAAACCAGCGCGACCCGGCCGAGTTCGGACGCATGAGTGTGTACTACCGCATGTTTACCGAACAGCGCGCGGCGCAGATTGAACGGGTCGTGAAAAATCTGCAGGCGCTTGCGGTCACGAAACAAAAAATAGAAACGAAAGTTGAGTTGCTTGCTGCACTTGCGCAAAAGCGGCGCAAGGATCTGGCCGTCCTTGAGACCTCCCGCGGGGAGCGGCGCAAACTCATCGACCAAATTGACGCGCAACTCAAAGCCAGCGGCAGTGAGGTGAAAACACTCGAACAAGAACAGGCTCGTCTGGAAGGCCTGATCGATGAACTGCAGCAGTTGCTCAAAGATTTTCCAGTCGCCTCACGCGATGCGTTCCCTAAACTTAAGGGTCGCCTGGCGTGGCCGCTGCAGGGGCGTTTGTTGGCAGACTTCGGCCAGCCCCGCGCCGGTGCGAAGGTGAAGTGGAACGGCGTGTTGATTCGCGCCGAGCGTGGCAACGAGGTGCGTGCTATCGCTCGCGGCCGAGTGGCCTATGCGGACTGGCTGCCGGGGCTTGGCCTGCTCACCGTGCTTGAGCACAGCGACGGCTACATTAGTCTGTATGGCCACAACGAGACGCTGACCCATCAGGCCGGCGAATGGGTGGCCGCTGGTGACGTAATGGCCACTGTGGGCGACAGCGGCGGTCAGCCGCAAACGGCCCTGTATTTCGAGATTCGGCGAGGCCGCACACCGATCAACCCCCACAGCTGGTTTAAGGCCTCCGTCGCCGGCCGCTAAGCCGTTGATTATTGTCAATACGACCGTGAACCGCGTCCTGTCTCGGGCCCGGACCGTGTGCTATGTTCGATGCTCATCCAGTGAATGAAGGCAGGCACCCATGTCGGTGATGCAGCGCGGAATATTGGCAGTGGTCATTGGCATGGTGCTCGGCACCGGCCTGACGCTTGTGCCCCGCGTTCATGCAGAACCTGAAGCCGTCACAAAACACGAAACGCTGCCGTGGGAAGAAGCCCGGCTTTTGGCTGAGGTGTTTGAGCGTGTGAAGCGTGACTACGTTGACCAGGTAGACGACGCCGAGCTCATCGAAGCGGCGGTGCGCGGCGTGCTTACCAGCCTCGATCCCCATTCCGATTTTTTGAGCGAATCCGATTACCGCGAAATGCGCATCACGACATCAGGCAACTACGCCGGTGTAGGTGTGGAGGTGAGTCTGCGCGATGGCACCGTGGTGGTGGTTTCGCCGATCGACGACACCCCAGCGCAGCGCGCGGGCATGGCGCCGGGCGATGTGATCGTGATGGTCGATGAAGAACCGGTGGATCCGGAAGATCTGGACGCCACCATTGAGCGCATGCGCGGAGATGCGGGCACGTCAGTGCGTTTATCCATCACACGAGACGACGTTGACGAAATTTTGCATTTTGATTTGGAGCGCACCCAGATTGCCGTGCGCAGCGTGCGCCATGAGTTGCTCGAGCCGAATCTAGGTTACGTGCGCATCAGTCAGTTTTCCGAAACCACCGGCAACGAAGTCACCGACGCGTTGCTGGCGTTGCAGGACATCAACGGCGGCAGTCTGAACGGCGTGGTGCTCGATCTGCGCAACAACCCCGGCGGCCTATTGGACGCGGCGGTGGCGGTGTCTGATGCGTTTCTTGAAGAAGGGCAGATTGTCAGTGCCGACGGGCGCATCGAATCCGCGGATTTCGATTACAGCGCACACGCCGGCGACCTGACCAACAACGCGAATGTGGTGGTCCTTGTTAATGCGGGCACGGCCTCGGCCTCTGAAATTGTGGCCGGAGCGCTACAGGATCACGGACGCGCAACCATCATGGGCGATGTCACCTACGGCAAGGGCTCGGTACAAACGATCGTGCCGCTGTCGAAAGGGCGTGCCATGAAGCTCACCACGTCGCGCTACTTCACGCCGTCGGGCCGGTCGATTCACGGCTTCGGCATTCGTCCGGACCTGTCTCTCACCGGTTCCAAACCGGCCGACTTCGCGGCCGCCGTGGCGGACGACGCACCGCTTACCGAGCGTGATTATTCGGTCGCGCGCGCCGTTGACGAACTGCGTGCCTCGAGCACGCGACACACCCGCGCCGCGCGCTAGAATCCCTTAAATTTCTATGATTAACCGGTTGCGATACATCGCTCTGGCCCTGCTGTTGGCGGGCGCGGCCCAAGCCTTTGCCTGGGATCATGACGCGAATGTCGATCCAGCGAACCCCGATACCTGGCCTGTGATTGCCATTGTGATCGACGATCTGGGTAACACGCGCGACGTGGGCGAACGCACGCTGGCCCTGCCCGGCCCGGTCGCTTGTTCCATCTTGCCGCATTCGCCGTTCGCCGCAGAGTTTTCGCGCACAGCGCACCAGCGCGGCAAAGAAGTCATGCTGCATCAGCCGATGCAGGCCACCACCAGCAATCATCTGCTGGGGCCCGGCGCACTGACCACCGCATTGTCTGAAGAGCAGGTGCGCGAGCGGGTGTACGCCAACCTCGGTTCGTTGCGCCACGTGACCGGCGTCAACAATCACATGGGCAGCAAACTCACCCGGCACACGCGCGCCATGGTCTGGTTGATGCGCGCACTGCGCGATCGCGAAGAGCCGCTGTTTTTTGTCGACAGCCTCACCACCGGGGCGAGTGTCGCCGGGGCGGTGGCCGACGTGGCCAGGCTCAAAAACGCCCGCCGCGACGTGTTTCTCGACAATCTGCAAACACCACGCCACGTTTTGGAACGACTCAACGCACTCAAAAAGCGCGCACGCAACAAGGGTTTTGCCCTTGGCATCGGTCATCCATACCCCGTGACGCTGGACGTACTCGAACAGGCGTTGCCCGATCTGGCAGCGAACGGGTATCGTTTGGTCTCCGTGCGGGAAATGATGCAAATACGTGACGAGCGCGCCAGCGCGCCGCTAAGCGTAGCGGGTGCCGGTACGTCGCCGCCCAACACATTCCGCCAAAAATAATTCGTTTTCAGGAGTCTTCCATGACCATTCGTCCGTTCACTCTCGCTGCGCTCGGCGTAGCACTGACCGCCTGTGGTGGCGGTGATGATATTGATGTCACGCAGGATAAAGTGGCGCAAGCGGCGTCTGAAGTCGTGTCGCAAATTGAAGGCGCGCCGGAAGGTCTGGAAGAGGAGGTTGGTGGTCTGGTCCGCGCGTTGATCGGCGGCGACGAGGCAATCGAAACGGTGTCGTCGGCGTCGCTGCGTGAAATGATGCCCAAAACACTGCTGGGTATGGAGCGCGTGAGTTTGTCCGCATCCAAAAACGGCTTCGGTGGATTGAAAGTGTCCACGGCCGATGCCGAGTACGAAGGTGATAACGCCTCCGAGAAGCTGGTGCTGAGTATTTCAGATCTCGGTTCCATTCAGGGCATGGCCAAGATGGGTCTGGACTGGCTGGAATCAGAAATGTACGAGGAAACCCGGGACGGCTTCGAACGCACCATCGAATACAAAGGCCATCGCGGTTTTGAAGAATTCTCTAAAGCCGGTGGCACCACTCGCGGCAACCGCAAAATTATTATCGACGGGCGCTTTGTGCTCGACGTCACCGGGGTGAACGTGCCTTTCGAGACCATTGAAGAGGTGTTCGAGGGTCTGCCGGTGGAACAATTCGAAGAAATGTCCAAAGGTTAATCCTGCAGGACTTTGTTGTGTGGCTCCGAAACCGGGGCCGATTTTTGCCTTACGTTTTTTGGTAGCTTCTCATGCCTTACTTCCATGTCTTTCGTTGTCTTGTTCTCAGTGTGTTTGTTTTCGCCAGCAGCGCGGTTGCTCTGGCCGACGTGCGCGAAATTCCGATCCGCGAATTCTTCCGGCCCAGTGAGTTCTCTGGCGTCCGGATTTCACCAAATGGACGCTACGTGGCGGCACGCGCACGCCTGCCGGCTGCGCCGGATGCCACCAACATTGCGGTGATCGATACGAAAACCGGCAAGACCAAAGTGATCACGGGTTACAAGAAAGCCGATGTGTCGCGCATCTCGTGGCTCAGCAACGATCGTCTTATTTTCACGCTGACCAAAGGTGAAGACGATGCCAACCGTGATGCGGTTGCCGCCGGTTTGTTCACGATTGGTCGGGATGGCAAGAAGGGTCGCAGCCTGCAGCAGCAGGACCATCGCTCGTCGGACATGACCAACGCCAAAAACGGTGAGCGCGCACCGGAAATTCTGAATCTGTTGCCCAAGGACGACGAGTACGTACTCGCCCTGATGAACACCAATCGCTATCTGTATCCCGACGTCTACAAGATGAAAGTGAAAACAGGCGGCATGAAAAAGATTCAGGCCAACTTCGCGTCCATTACCGAGTGGGTGCCCGATAACGACGGCGTCCTGCGTTTGGCCATCGGCGACAGTGCCGGGCTCGAGGATCCCACGTCGGATGTGTACTACCGCGCGACCGAAGATGCACAATGGCAAAAAGTGGGCAACATGTTTCCCGACGATCTTAGAGTGCATGGCTTTGCCGCGGACAACGCCTCTGTGTTTGTTTCAGCCCGCATAAATTCTGATCGTCATCAGTTTTATCAGATGGATCCGGCAAGTTTCGAATTTGGCGAGCCAATCATCAGCGACCCGACTTACGATGTGAGCGGCAGTTTGTTTTACCACGGTGATGGGCCGGTGTTCCTGCGTTACAGCACCGACAAATCCAATACGGTGTTTTTCGATGCGGATCTCAACGGCCTGCAAAAAGCCGTTGATGGCGCATTGCCCGATACCGATAACCTTATCGTTCCCGCGCGTGACAACGCCCAGCGCGTACTGATTTATGCCGCCAGCTCCCGCGAGCCCGGTCGTTATTATGTGTTTGATCGCGACACCAACAAGCTGTCGTTTCTGCTCGCGGCGCGCAGCTGGGTAGATGCGAAAGAGATGGCGCAGATGAAGCCGGTGTCGTTTAAAGCACGCGACGGCGAGACCATCCACGGTTATCTGACCATGCCGGTGGGACACGAGGGCAACGTGCCCATGATCATCCATCCCCACGGCGGACCCTACGGCATTCGCGATCGCTGGCAGTACAACCCCGAAATTCAGTTCCTGGCCAATCGCGGCTACGGCGTGCTGCAGGTGAATTACCGCGGTTCGGGCGGTTACGGCGCGCGCTTTCAAACCATGGCCCACATGCAGTGGGGTCTGGAGATGCAGGACGACCTTACCGATGCGGCGAAGTGGGCGATGGACGAAGGTTTGGTCGATAATGATCGCATCGCGATTTACGGTGCCAGCTACGGCGGTTACGCCACGATGATGGGCGTGACCAAAACGCCCGATTTGTTTAAGGCTGGCATCAACTACGTGGGCGTGGTGGATCTCGAACGTCAGGTACGTTTCTGGCGCGAGGATTACAACATTTCAGGTCGTCGTGCGTACATGGAAAATTTCGTTCGTGAGTGCATTGGCGATTGGTCTAACGCTGAGGACGTAGCGCGCTGGAAAGACACCTCGCCGATCAATCACATCGACAAAATCGAAGTGCCGCTGCTTGTTATTCACGGCCGCACGGATAACCGCGTGGACATCAGTCAGTACGAGATGCTGGTGAGCGCGCTCAAGAAAAATAGAAAGCCGTTCAAGGGCATCATGAAGCGACACGAAGGTCACGGCTTTTACGCTGAAGACAACAACGTGGAGCTCTACACTGAAATTCAGAATTTCCTGACGACGAATCTGTAGTCGCTGTTGTGACGAAAGGCGCCCGTTACGGTTTCAAGTAACGGGCGCCGAACCTTAACTACACACCTTCAAACGTATTGCACGATTGAACGTTGCCGGTCTCAAGGCCGCGTCGGAACCACGTGGTGCGCTGCTTTGAGGTGCCGTGGGTGAACGACTCGGGCACCACGTAACCGCGCGACTGTTTTTGCAAATGATCGTCGCCGACGGCCGCTGCGGCACCCAGACCCTCTTCGATATCGCCTTTTTCCAGTATGTTGCGCTGGCGATGACCGTGGTGCGCCCAGACACCGGCGTAGCAGTCAGCTTCAAGTTCCATGCGGACCTGCAGCTGGTTTGCTTCGGTTTTGCCGGAGCGGCGTTTGGCATCTTGCACGGCGCGCGCACGGCCCGTGAGGTTTTGTACGTGGTGGCCCACTTCGTGAGCAATGACGTACGCCAGCGCAAAGTCGCCGCTGGCGCCCATTTTTTGCAGCTGCGACAGGAAACTCAAATCCATATAGAGCTGGTTGTCGCCGGGGCAGTAAAACGGGCCACTGGCAGCGGAAGCAAAGCCGCAGGCCGACTGTGTTTTATCCTTGAAGATCACCAGCTGCGGTTCGCGGTAGCGGCTACCGGACTGCTGAAACAACTGATTCCACACGTCTTCGGTATCGGCCAACACCACTGACAGAAAATCCATCACCGGTTCTTCGGAGGGATTGCGCTGTGACGGTGCGGGCACCTGCGAGCCGCCGTTGCCGGTGCCTTGCAACACGGTGGCCGGATCCTGACCAAAGAAGAACATCGCGATCAACGCCATAATAATCGCGCCGCCGCCAAGCGAAGCGCCCTGTTTCACGCGTCGACTGCGTGCATCTACGACGTTCTTACTGCGTCGTCCTTTTTCCCAGCGCATGGTGATTCTCCCCGCCCAATCAATTTATTAAAGCGCGTAGTTTAGCAGGCGCACGTGGCCGCAGGGCATCGGTATACTGCAGCGCCATGGGAAACGCTCTATGAATAAACGCCGTATCGCCATGTTGGTGGCCACCCTGCTAATCCTCGGCGGCGTGCTGCTGAGCATCGCGGACGTGCTTGGCGCGTCGGTGGAACGCCGCGCGACGGGTTTTGACGGCCCCGTTGACGTGCAGGGGCAGACACTGCGTTTGCGCGAATCGCGCGAGGTCAGCGGTTGGCGGGTCGATTTGCTTTGGGGTGACAATGTCGTGGCCGAGCGCTTGCCATTGACCCCGGACCCACGCGCGCCCCAGACCAACTATACCCAGCGCTATGCCGGGCAGCTGTGGCTCTATGCGCCCAAGCCCGTATCGCGGCCATGGCATTTGATGGTGATCGATCGAACCGGCAGCGAGCCGCAATACTCGCGATACGTGCTCGATGGCGCGGCCCCGCTGGAAACTCAACGCGTCACGGGCGACGTGGCGACCATGCGCAGCGATTTTCATGGGCAGCTGCTGGGCCAACCCGCGGTCGGTGGTATTCGTCTGCCCGTGCCGCCGCCGGCGCTGGTGTTACTCGGCGCGCTCATTTTGCTGCTGCAGCCGGAGCGACGTCGGGGCGCGGTGGCGACGGTCGCGCTCGTGCTTGCCATTGCCGCTGCGGTGTCGTTTGTCGCATGGCCGGTGATGCTGCATCTGGGGCCGGCACGCTCAATACCACCGGCGCTGCTGGCACTGGGTATCACCGCGCTGGTAGCGCTGGGGTTTGGCGCGCGCTGGCAAGCCGGTCTGGCGTCGAGCCCGTCGCTCGCTCGCGCGCTGCGCGGCATGTTGGTCGCACTGTTTCTGCTGGCGGTGTTCACCGTTTCATGGGTACAAATCAATGGATTTATGGCGCCAATTTTTCGCCCCCCTGGCGCGGGCTTAAGCCCCGGCGAGTGGTTCATGCAGGACATGGTCGCGCCGAGCCTTGCGGTTGGCGGTTTGGGTCTGATCCCGGCCCTGCTCGCCGGCGCGGTTTATGGCGTGCTGCTACGTGCGCGCTGAATCCGGCGCGAGTGTGAGGGGCGTAGTACTAGCAGCGGCGTGCGCGCTTGGCAGCTGCGCCGCACCCACGGCGGAACCAGACTGGCTGGCGACGTTGGTCAGTGAAATACAAGCTCAGGCCGTCACCAATCCGCCGAGCCTGATCGTGGGCGGCGACTATGGTGGCACACCGGTGTACTACCGGGCGCCGTACTGCTGCGACATACCAGGGACCGTTTATTCGGTCGAGGGCAGCGTGATCTGCACGGCGGACGGCGGTTTCACCGGCAAAGGCGATGGTCGCTGCCCTGATTTTTGGGCGACACTCAAGGACTGCGCGGTGGTATGGACCGATCCGCGTGGCAAACGCACGGCGGGCGATCCCTGCCTGCGCACCGGCACTCAGCGACAACTTTACGAATAGGCGAGACATCATGAACAACGTGCAATTAATCTTTCCGATGCTGGCGCTGGTGCTTTTAACCTGCGCCGTGGCCGTGACGATGCTGCGCCGGCGGATTGCCGCCGCGCGTAGCAAAAAGGTGCAGATAAAAGAATTTGCGGTCAATCAGTTTAACGACGAGGCACCGCTCAACATGCTGCAAGCGGGCCGCAACTACGCCAACCTGTTTGAGATGACCACCATCTTCTACGCCGTATGCGTGGCGACCATGGCGGTCAATCTGACCGATACAGTGATGGTGGTGCTGGCGTGGCTATACGTGGCGGCGCGCTACCTGCACAGCTACATTCATTTGGGCGCGAACCGCATCGTGCATCGGCTGCGCGCGTTTGCGTTGAGCATGTTCGTGGTGCTTGGTATGTGGATTTGGTTGGGCTTGCGTGCCGGCGGTGTGGTCTAAGGCGCAATCACGTACAATGCCGAGGCTGGCCCAGCGGCCCTTTTTCCACACTCAGGACACCCACTTATGGCGCTTAACCGCGACTCGCGTATCTGTGTTTATAACGCCCGCGATCCGATCGAGGGCAATCTGATTCGCGGTTTGCTCGAATCTTCGGGCATTGATGTTGAGCTACGGGGTGAGGCTCTGTCAGGCGCCTACCCGGGCATTCCCAAAGTCAGCGAGACGCGTCTATTTGTCGTGCCCCAATTGCGGGATGAGGCTAAGGCCATCATCACCGAGTACGAATCGCGTAATGCGCAGGGGCGACACTGGACCTGCACCACCTGCGGCGAATCCAACACCGCGGCCTTTGAAACGTGCTGGCAGTGTCAGAATGCAGCACCGGAAGAGTCCGGGAGGCGCAACTAATGTCAATTATCGTTGCCGTGCGTAAGGGCCCGATCGCGGTTATTGGCGCCGACACGGCAGAGAGTGAAGACGATTTGGTGATCCAGGCCAAATACATCGTGAATCATTCCAAACTGCTCGAGGCGGGCGACAACATTTTGGGCCTGGCGGGCTGGTCGGCGACGCAGCATATTCTGGAGTCGCTGGTGCGCAGCCAAAAAGTGCCGCTAAAGCTTGGCAGCACCACGGAGATTTTTGAAACGGCGCGCGCCCTGCACGAGGTCATGAAGACCGAATACTTCATGGACCCGCAGGAAGAAAAAGAGCAGCCCGTGGAGTCGAGTCAGATCAGTGCGCTGATCGTGAACCCGTCGGGCATTTTCGAATTGGAGAGCTACCGTTCGGTGGCTCAGTACACAAAATTTTGGGCCATCGGTTCGGGCAAGCGTTTGGCGATTGGCGCCATGCACGCGGCGTACGATCTGCTGGACGATCCCGAGGCGATCGCGCGTGCCGGCATGGCCGCGGCCTGTGAATTTGACGACGGTTGCTGTGCGCCGGTCGAGATTAAGCGCGTTGCGCTCAAGCATTAGGAGAGTGGGTATGAACAAAGCAAAAATATTTTTTATTGGTGCCGCAGCGTGTCTGTTGACGGCGTGTGGAGATTCATCGGAGGCGCCAGCGCAAACCGCGTTTGAGCCCGCGCCAGCGCCAAAGGCGGCACCGATGGTGGTGAGCGAAGCGCCTGCTTTGATTGAAGCGGCTCAGGATCGACTTAACATTTATGCGTCGTTTGCACTCACCGCCGACCTGTCGCACTTAAGCGCCAACCAGAAAAAGATGCTGCCGCTTCTGATCGACGCATCCAAAATTATGGATGAGCTGTTTTGGCGCCAGGCCTATGGCGACAAACAAACGCTGTTGTCGTCCATTGCCGATCCGGCCACGCGCAAGTTTGCGGACATCAACTATGGCCCCTGGGATCGATTGAATGGCGACAAGCCGTTTCTCACCGGTGTGGGCGAGAAGCCACTGGGTGCGCAGTTTTATCCGGCCGATATCACCAAGGAAGAATTCGAAGCGGCCTCGGTGCGTGGCAAGGCCGGTTTGTATTCGCTGATTAAGCGCGACGAAGAGGGTGGCCTGAACGTCGTGCCATTTCACGTTGAGTACGCACCGCAGCTCGAGAAGGCGGCCGGCCTGTTGCGCGAAGCCGCGTCCTACGCCGACGATCCGCAGTTCCAGAGTTATCTAAACTTGCGTGCCGATGCGATCACTACCGATCGCTACCAGCCCAGCGATCTGGCCTGGATGGACATGAAAGATAACGCCATTGATGTCGTGATCGGAGCCATCGAAACCTACGAAGATCAGCTCTTTGGTTATCGTGCCGCGTATGAGGCCTATGTGCTGATTAAAGATCTGGCGTGGAGCGAGCGTCTGGCGCGCTTCGCGTCGTTTCTGCCCGAGCTGCAGCGTGGGTTGCCGGTGGACGATGCTTACAAAACCGAAACGCCCGGTTCGGATTCGGATCTAAACGCCTACGATGTTGTTTACTACGCCGGCCACAGTAATGCCGGTTCGAAAACCATCGCGATTAATCTGCCCAACGACGAGCAGGTGCAGTTGCAAAAAGGCACGCGTCGCCTGCAGCTGAAAAACGCCATGCGCGCCAAGTTCGACACCATTTTGATGCCGATTGCGGATGAGTTGATCGCACCGGATCAGCGTCAGTACATCACCTTTGATGCGTTCTTTGGCAACACCATGTTCCACGAAGTGGCCCATGGTCTTGGTATTAAAAACACGATCAACGGCAACGGTACCGTGCGCACCGCGCTGCAGGAGCTCGCCTCTGCCACCGAAGAGGGCAAGGCCGATATTCTGGGTTTGTACATGGTGACGCGTCTGCATGAAAAGGGCGAAATTGACGGCGAGCTGATGGACAACTACGTCACGTTCCTGGCCGGCATTTTCCGCTCGGTGCGCTTTGGTGCCAGCAGCGCTCACGGTCGGGCGAACATGGTGCGCTTCAATGTGTTTAAAGAAATGGGCGCGTTTCAGTACGACGAACAAAGCGGTCACTACCGCGTCGACTTCGACAAGATGCAGGAAGCGATGGCGGCTTTGACCAATACACTGCTGACCCTGCAGGGCAACGGCGACTACGCCGGCACCAAAACGCTGATGGATGAGAAAGGCATCGTGCCGGCCGATCTGCAAAACGCCCTGGATCGTTTGTCCAAGGCCGGTATTCCGGTGGACATCGTGTTTGAACAGGGTGTGGATCAGCTGGCGCTTTAACCCAGCGAGTTTAATTCCCGGGTCTTTATCAGCAGCGCGTTCATCATGGTCTCCAGATGTTCGCGCTGCGTGTCCGACAACGCCGACAGCAGATAGTCTTCCCGCGCCCGCGATGCTTGCACAGTGGGACTACAGCCGCAGCGCTTCTTTGTAATGGCGTCGGCAGGTGGACACGTACAGCTCATTGCCGCCGATCGCCACTTGTTCGCCGTCGGCCACCGGCGAGCCGTCCGCGTTCATGCGCACCACCATGGTGGCTTTCTTACCGCAGTGACACACCGTTTTGATTTCTTTGAGATTGTCGGCCCAGGCCAGCAAGTAGCGGCTGCCCGTAAAGAGCTCGCCCTGAAAATCGGTGCGCAGTCCGTAGGCAAGCACGGGGATGTCCAACCGATCGCAGACCTCACCGAGTTCAAACACCTGTTGTTTGGTTAAAAACTGCGCCTCATCAATCAGCACGCAATGGATGGTTTGCTGCAGCGCCTCTTTGCGCACGTAGGACAGAAGATTCTCATCCTCCACCACACTGATCGCCTCGGTTTCGATGCCGATGCGCGATTTCACGAGCCCTTCGCCAAAGCGCGTATCGATGGAGGGCGCGAACACCAGCGTGTTCATTCCGCGCTCGCGATAGTTGTGATTGGACTGCAACAAGGCGGTCGATTTTCCGGCGTTCATCGCCGAGTAATAAAAGTAGAGCTTAGCCATCGCGCGACTTTATCAGAAGCCGCCATTTGGTGGCATCTGCGTGGTACATTTGGCCCATGAGCGCCGTGCTGGACAACATCGACATCAAGACCGGCCGTGAGGTCATGGACGACATACGCGCCGCGGCCACGCGGCTCGAGGGCGTTGCCCGCCGTACGCCCGTGATCACGAGCCGAACCCTTGACGATCTTGCCGGCGGCAGTGTCTTTCTGAAGTGCGAGAACTTGCAGAACGTGGGCGCATTTAAATTTCGCGGCGCGTATAACGCGCTGTCGCAGTTGAGCGATGCGCAACGCGCGGCCGGCGTCCTCACGTATTCGTCGGGCAATCATGGTCAGGCTGTCGCACGTGTCGGGCAGCTGCTCGGCATCGAGACGGTGATCGTCATGCCGGACAACGCCCCGGAGGCCAAACTTGCCGCCACCCGGGGCTACGGCGCCAAGGTCATTACCTTTAATCCGCACGAGATTAGCCGCGAAGAAGTGGCGGCCAAATTGCCAGAAGCCAAAACCCATACGCTGATTCCGCCGTTCGATCATTACGACGTGATCGCCGGGCAGGGCACCTGCGCGGTCGAAATTCATGAAGACACGCCGCCGCTGGATCAGTTGCTGGTGTGCACCGGCGGCGCCGGTTTGCTGGCGGGCTGTTCGGTGGCCACGCACTTTTTACAGCCGGGCTGTCAGGTGATCGGTGTGGAGCCAGCGTTGGCCGACGATGCGGCGCGCTCCTTGCGCAGCGGTAAAATTGAAGTGGCTCAAAACACCCACCGCACCATTGCCGACGGCACGCGCACACCCAGTGTGGGGCGTCGCAATTTCGCACTGGTTCAGGCCTACACCCACGATATCGTGACGGTGTCGGAAGCCGCCATCGAGCGCGCTGTGCTGTTTGCGTTTGAACGCCTGAAGCTTGTTATGGAGCCATCCGGTGCCTTGGGTTTGGCTGCCGTGCTCGAGCAAGCTGTCCCGCTCACCGGGCGTACCGGTGTGATCGTGAGCGGCGGCAACATAGACCTTAGTGTGATGCAGAACATTCTGGCCAACGCCGCGACGTGATTCGCCGGCGCGAGATTCTGATCTGCACCAACGGTGGCTTTCCCTATCTGCTGTGTCACGGCCTCACATTTCTGTGTGCCGGTCTTTTGAGTTTTGCTCTGCCTGCCGTCAGCGCGGTGTGGGCCTATGTAGCCCAACCGGTGGTCGCGATGCTGCTGCTGAAAATGCTGGCGCCGACGCTTGGTGTCACACCCATCGCCCAGAGCAACGAACTGCGTCACTTGCTCAATGCTTTGATGACGCTACCTTTGCTTTTGTTGCCGCTTTATCTGGTGGTGGCTCTGCAGCATCCGCATCTGGTACCGGTGATTAGCGCCAGCGTGTTTGCCGTACATCTGATCGGCTTTGCATGGCTATGGCAGCATCAATTATATGCAGGGGTGGGCAGCGCGCTTGCCATCGTGATCGCGGCGCTGTTTTTCCTCACCGACCGCGGCGCCTTTCATTTTGCTGGCCTGACGGCCGGTGTGGTGCTACTGATTTTGGCCGGGCTGGCCTACCGCCACGCGGCAGCATTGAGCAACCGCGCGGCGGATTAAGCACGCCCCATAGACGGGGCGTCTATCCATTTAGAAAGACACGTCCCACTGCAGACGCACCCGATTGCGTGACGCGTCTTGGGCTGCAAATGCATCGTCCAGACGCAGGTGCGAATAGTCGAGCGTGAGCTTGTTGTTGTGGCCCTTGAAGAACCAATTGGCCGCCAGACTGATCTCTTCGCGATCGTTGTCGAGATTCAGATTGTCGCGGCTAGGCTCTTCCACAAACGCGTAGCGCAATGCCAGCTCGAGCGGCTTTGGCACTGAATCAAAGACGTTGTGAAAGAAATAGCCGGACTGGATATAGCCACCGGTCAGATCGCTCTCGGTACCCAGCACGCGGTCGGTGACCGTCTTGCGATGGTATTCCTGCTGCACCGAAAGTCCGCGATGCTTGTAGGCAAATTCCTGTACCCACTGATCCACTTCAAACTGATCGACGTCGGCAGCGCCGGCGCTGGTGAAGCCGTCCAGATTGCCGCAACCTGAAGATGACCAACGCGTGCACGGGCCGCTGGTGGTGGAGGCGCCAAACGCCAAACTCGCGGTCGGCAGTTCGGTGTATTCCACGTCGGTTTGTTTCAGCGCCAAATCGCGACCCAGGAAGTTCCACTGCAGGCGACCCACATACATCATGTTGTTGTCGCTGCTGCGCACGCCGCGGCCCTCGCCGGTAAACGCGCCCACATACCAGCGCAGGTCGGCATTGGTTTCTTTAAATGCGTGGCCGCGAAGTTGCACACCCACCTGACGATCCACCGTGAACACGCGGTTCACAATCGAGCGTTCGACAAACTGCTGACGACCGGATGAATCCACACGCTCGCGGTTGTAATCAATTTTCCACTGACCGACACGAATGCCACCCCAGTCCCACTTCGCGACATCGAGTCGCCAGTCGATCACCCGTGCGCTGGACGACGCGCCGCTGCCGTCAAAATCTCGGCTCGGCTGCAGATCCACTTCGAAGTAGTACTTCAGCCACGGCTGGAAACCATGCCCGCCAATCTTCATACGCAGTCGGCGTGCTTCTACCGTGGATTCACTAATCGTGGTGAACGCCGACAGGTTGCGCGGATCACCGCTGGTGGGGTTGGTGTAGCGAAACTGCGCGCGCCACTGCAGGTTGGTTTGCCAGTTGCCGTCGGCGGTTTCCAAGCGGAAACCCTTGCTGCCGTGGCTCGCTTTCACCGCGTTGGGCTGCTTGGCCGGCGCTTGTTCCACCACCTTGGGGGCGGGCTCAGCCATCGGCTCGTCGTGGGCGCCGTCGCGCATCAGACGGTCATACTGCGACTGCGTGATCGCGCCATTGCCGAGCAGCGTATCGAGCAGTTCTTTGTCCGCGTTGTGCGCGTACGAAGCAGATTGAAACAGGAAAAAAGCGGCGATGGGCAAAAGCCAACGGCCTCTGCGCAGGTCAGTCGCGTTCATAGCATGGATCTCGCAAACCGGTGAACGACGTGGGTGTACGTCGGTTGCCCACGATGGGCATGGCTGTGGCGCGCACGCTATTGGGCTGGCGCCAACCTATCTGCGGCGATTCTACGGGCGGTATATGACAGTTTTGTGTAACAGAACTGTCATCTTTGGTGTTACGTCGGTGTAGGGGCGTCGCCGCGTCGGGTGCGCACGGCGTAAAACAACAGCGCCAGCCCAGAGATCAGGGCGGCCACCACAAACGGCGCGCCCGGCAGATCCACCACCGGGTCACTGCCGGCCGTGAGTGTGAATGTGCCGTTGTACACCAGTGGCGCCATGATCATCGCGATACTGGTGAGCGCCGCAAGCCCGCCCTGCAGTTCGCCCTGAGCATCTTCAGGTATGCGCGCGGACAACGACTGGCGGATGGCCGGGTCCTGCATTGTGCTGATCAGCGCCGTGGTGACCATCAGATAAACAAACCAGCCGGCGGTCGCAAGACCAATGCCCAGCAGCGCGACCATCTCGACCAGCAGCGCAATCCAGATGGCGGCGCGTACCCCAATGCGCGGCAACACCATCTGAATAATCACGGCCTGCCCGATAAACGCGATCACACCGTAATAGCCGATCGACCAGCCGATTTCGCTCTCGGTCCACAAAAACTTGGCTTTGGCCACATAAGACCACACGGTGGGATACACCCAGGAGGACAGCGTGGCCAGAAAATACACCGGCAATAAAGAGTGGATGCCGGGCGTTTTGGCCAGACGCACCAGCGTGCCAAACGTGTTGGCGCGCGCCCACGAAAACGCACGACGTTTTTCAGGCGCCAGCGATTCGCGCACGAAGAAAATGCCAAATAGTGTATTTGCGAACGCCACAGCGGCGCCGGCAAAAAAGGGATAGCGAACGTTAATATCACCGAGCACGCCGCCGATGGCCGGTCCCATAATAAAGCCGGCCCCAAACGATGCGCCTAACACCGCAAACATGCGGCCGCGTTTTTCAGGCGGTGTGATGTCGGCAATGTAGGCGTTGGCGGTGGAAAAGGTGGAGGCGAATATGCCCGCGAACGCGCGCACCAGAAGAAACCATGGCAGCGTTTCCACAATCGCCAGCAGCAGCAGATCGACGGCGTACATGCTCAGCGACATCAACAAGACAGGCCGTCGACCAAAGCGATCGGACAGTGCGCCCACGATGGGCGAAAACACAAACTGCATGAGCGCGTAGCTGACCAGCGCAATACCACCCCAAAACGACGCATCGGCCAAATCGCCGCCGGAAATCTCCAGCAGCAGGGCGGGCATGACGGGCGCGATTAAGCCCATGCCCATCGAATTGATGAACGCGGTGGCGGCAAGAAAGATGAGCGCGGCGCGGGTGCTGCGCTGGAGGTCGGAAGTCATGCTGTCGCGACGCTCCAAGAGTGGCTGACGATGAGGCGGAGCGTCAGCCTAGTGGAGCCGCCGGGGCAGCGTCAATGCATATTCG